>NZ_JBSSCY010000007.1:0-206295 GCF_054060195.1 Curtobacterium sp. PvP017 | reverse complement strand
CCGTCGCGCGGGTGCCCCCCCCCCCCGGCCCCCCTCGCCCCCCGACCCCCCGCGGGGGGGGGGGGGGCGGGGCCGGGGGGTGGGGGGGGGGGGGGGGGGGGGGGGCCCCCCCCCCCCCCCGCCTCCCGTCCGTTCGTGGTCGCGCCCATGGCACCTGGTTCCGGACACGGAACCACGGAACGGCGCGGTGTGGTGTCCGGAACCTGGTTCCGCGAGGGGCGCGTGCTTGGATGGTTCCGTGACTGACGCACCCATCGCTGACGAACCCGCCTCGTTCGAGGTCACCGAGTCGACCGTCGTGTACGAGGGCGCCGTCTGGGACGTCCGGCGGGACGCGATCGCCTACAACGACGAGACGATGGTCCGCGAGTACATCGACCACACCGGTGCCGTCGCGGTCTACGCCGAGGACGACGAGGGCCGGGTGCTCGTGATCCAGCAGTACCGGCACCCGGTGCGCGTGCGCGACTGGGAGCTTCCGGCCGGCCTGCTCGACGTGGAGGGCGAGGACCTCCAGGTCGCCGCCGCGCGAGAACTCGCGGAAGAGGCCGACCTCGAAGCGGACACGTGGGAGCCGCTGGTCCGGTACAACACCTCGTCCGGTGGGAGCGACGAGTTCCTGCAGGTCTACCGCGCGCGGGGTGTCCGGCCCACGGCGACCGCGTTCGAGCGTGAGGCCGAGGAAGCCGACATCGTGAAGCGGTGGGTGCCGCGGGCGGAGCTGGTGGAGGCGATCCTCGAGGGACGGCTGCACAACTCCGGGCTCGTCGTGGCCGTGCTCGCCGTCGATGCGCTCGAGCGTCGCCGCGCATGAGCCTGCGCGAACTGGTCGACACGGCCAGCTGGACGCACGAGCCCGAGGCGGCAGTGCTCGACGGCGACGTGCTGCGCGTCACGGCCGTCGAGGGCAGTGACGCCTGGCGGACCACCTCGTACGGGTTCGTCCACGACTCCGAGCATGCACTGGTGGAGCGCATCGACGGGGCGTTCTCGGTCGAGGTCTCGTTCGTGCTCGACTACACGGAACAGTTCGACCAGGCCGGCGTCTTCCTGCGCGTCGACGAGCGGAACTGGATCAAGGCCGGTGTCGAGGTCTCCGACGGGACGCCGCAGCTCGGCGCCGTGGTGACCCGCGACTTCTCGGACTGGTCGGTGGCGCCCGTACCGGAGTGGGTGGGACGCGTCGTGACGATGCGGGTCAGCCGCGACGGCGATGCGGTGACCGTGCGGGCGTGGGCCGACGACGAACAGCCGCGCCTCGTCCGGGTCGCGTACCTCGATCCCGATGCCGCCGTGTCGGCTGGACTGCTGTGCGCTGCTCCGACGCGTGCCGGCCTGACCGTGAGCTTCACCGGGTACCGGGTCGGGGCGCCTGACGAGGCGCTGCACTGACCGTGCGCCTGCTGTCGTGATCCCGCTCGACCGTGCCACGGAGACGTACCTGCGGCACGTCGCGATCGAGCGCGGGCTGTCGCAACACACCTTGTCGGCATACCGGCGTGACCTCGCGGTGTTCACGTCGTGGTTGGCGACCGCTCCGGTGGTCGATTCCGACGGTGCCGACCGGGCCGGCGGGGCGTCTGCGATCGACGACGTCGGGCGGCTGGCGCGTGCGGACGTCTCGGAGTTCGTGACCCACCTGGCGACGAAGCCGGACGGTCCGCTGGCACCGAGGTCGATCGCCCGGATGCTCAGCTCGGTGCGGTCGTTCACGGCCTTCGCGGCAGGAGAGGGCTGGCTGCCGCTCGACCCCGGTACTGCCGTCCGGCCGCCGAAGGCCCCGATGCGGCTGCCGAAGGCCATCTCGGTGGAGGACATGGAACGGCTGCTGGGCGCGGTGTCCGTCGACGCCGACGACCCCGTCCAGTTGCGGGACAAGGCCCTGCTCGAACTGCTCTACGCCACCGGCGCGCGGATCTCCGAGGCGGTGGGGTTGTCGGTGGACGACGTGACCACGCTGTCCGACGACTCGGCTCCCGACGCCGACGGCCTCGCCGTCGTGAAGGTCACCGGCAAGGGGAACAAGCAGCGGGTCGTGCCGCTCGGCAGTTTCGCCCGGGCGGCGATCGACGCCTACCTGGTGCGTGCGCGGCCGGTGTTCGCGGCACGCGGGCCCTCGACGCCGGCGCTGTTCCTCGGCGCCCGGGGCGCTCGGCTCTCACGGCAGAGCGCGTGGCTCGTGATCCAGTCGGCGGCAGAGGCGGCGGGCCTCGAGGCGCACGTGTCGCCGCACACCTTCCGGCACTCGTTCGCCACACACCTGCTCGAGGGCGGGGCCGACGTGCGCGTGGTGCAGGAGTTGCTCGGGCACGCGAGCGTCGCGACGACACAGATCTACACGATGGTCACGGCGGACATGCTGCGGGACGTGTACCAGACGGCGCACCCGCGGGCGCGGCGGTAGGTCTCGGCGTTCGGCGGCCCCGGGCGTGCACTTCGTGAGCAGAAATGGTCGGGTCGCTGGTCGGCACCCGACCATTTCTGCTCACGAAGTCGGACGGTGACGCTACGGGCGCGTCAGAAGAGGTGGAACTGGGTCGAGGCCGCGACCGCGGCGGTCGCGACGGCCACGACGATGGCGCTCGCCGAAGCACTCCTCGCGAGCACACGCCACCCACCGGTCGCACCGGGGCGGACGACACCGATGAACCCGCACACGAGCGCGAGCGCGCTGCAGACACCCAGCGGGTTGCAGAGGATCGACGTCAGCGCCAGCAGCACCGCGAGCACCGTGAACACGCACAACCGTCGGTCGCGGGCGCCGCCGGACGCCCACGCGTGGGTCCGGATCGATGCCGTGTGCACGGAGAACGAGGGACCGACAGGTGCGACGACGATCGGCATGACCGGTTCCGGAGCGCTCGGCAGGACGCGCGTCGCAGCACCCCAGGCGTGACCGTCCCACCAGCGCAGACGGCTGGCGTCCTGCGGGTCCGGGAACCAGCCTGCGGCCGGCAGCGTCACGGGGACTCCTCGAGGTGCGGGGGAACGGTGCTCCTCGACGGTACGAGTCGGGACGGTCCTGCCACAGTCCCAAGGCGGGTGTCGGCACAAGTGCGGACACCCGGCGGTGCGCTACGGTCGGCTGGTGGCCACGACCCTCGACGACTTCTGGAATGAGCGGCGCGCCGAGGCCCCGGAGCTGCCCGTCGAGGCGCCGGAGGCGTGGTCGTTCGGTGCCACACCGGAGCAGGCTGACGAGCTGCTCGAGCTGGTGCTCCGAGGGGTCAAGGACGGTACGGCGTCTTCGCTCTGGGACTACGAGGCGTCGGGTGACCCGCTCCCCGTGACCGGTGAGTGCAGCATCGTGACCGACGGCGCCGGTGTTCCCCGGGCCGCCATCGAGACGACGGACGTCCGGATCGTCCCCTTCGATGCCGTCGGAGCCGAGCACGCGCGTGCCGAAGGCGAGGGCGACCGGACCCTCGAGCACTGGCGAAGAGTGCACGAGGCGTACTGGCGCGCGCACTCCGAGAACCCGCGCGGCTTCGAACCGGACATGCCGGTGGTCTGCGAGCGCTTCCGGCTGCTCTGGCCGACGCCGACGCCGACGTCAACGGCGTCGACGCCACCGCCGACCGTCAGCGCCTGATCGAGCAGGTCAGGCCGGGACGGGCGCCGCGTCGACCTCGGTGAACACGTCCTTCACGGCGGCGAGCAGCCGCGCGTTGAAGTCGACGCCGAGCTGGTTCGGCACCGTGACGAGCACGGTGTCGGCAGCGCGGACGGCCTGGTCGGCTGCCAGCTCCGCGACGAGGTCCTCGGGCGAGCCGATGTAGGACCGGCCGAAGCGTGCCAGTCCGCCGTCGAGGTGTCCGACCTGGTCCTGCCTCTCGACCTGTGCGCGGACGCCGAAGTAGTGCCGCGACTCGTCGTCGATGATCGGGATGATGCTGCGCGAGACGGAGACGCGCGGGGTCCGCTCCCAGCCCGACTCGGCCCAGACACGGCGGAAGCGTTCGATCTGCTCAGCCTGGAGCTCGTCGAACGGCACACCGGTGTCCTCGGTGAGCAGCGTCGACGACATCAGGTTCATACCCTGTTCGGCGGTCCACTCGGCGGTGGCCCGGGTGCCGGCACCCCACCAGATGCGGTCGCCGAGCGAGTCGGAGAGCGGGGAGATCGGCAGCGAACCGACCGAGCCGGTCATCTGCGGGTTGGCATTCGCCATCGGCTCGCCGGCGATGGCGCGACGGAACACGCTGGTGTGTGCGCGGGCCATGTCCCCGCCGTTCTCGTCGGACGCGTCCGGCACGTAGCCGAACTGCTGGTAACCAGCGAGGGCGGTCTCGGGTGATCCACGGGAGACGCCGAGCTGCAGTCGTCCGCCGGAGATGAGGTCGGTCGCCGCTGCCTCTTCCGCCATGTAGAGCGGGTTCTCGTAGCGCATGTCGATCACGCCGGTC
Source organism: Curtobacterium sp. PvP017 (assembly GCF_054060195.1). NCBI lineage: Bacteria > Bacillati > Actinomycetota > Actinomycetes > Micrococcales > Microbacteriaceae > Curtobacterium > Curtobacterium sp. PvP017. Next base: position 201,889 of record NZ_JBSSCY010000007.1, on the reverse strand, counting down.
CCGATCTCGATGCGGCTGGTCTTCGCGGCGATCGCGGACAGCAGGGGGAACGGAGCAGCCTGCTGCGGAGCGAAGTGGTGCACGCGGAAGTAGGCGCCGTCGACGCCGGCCTCTTCGGCAGCGACCGCGAGGTCGATCGCCTGCACCAGGGACTCACGCCCGCTGCGCACCTTCGACCCCGGCACGTCGCGCCAGTGTCCGAACGACAGGAACCCGATCTTCGTCATGTCGATGCGAACGCATCCGGAGAACCGCGCATTCCGTCGCGACTACGGTGTCCGCCATGGACGACCCCCGCCCGGCACTCGATGCCGAACGCGCCCGCAACGAACGGCTGCTCGCCGACGTCGAGCGGAGCATGCGCGACGTCAGCGACGCCCGGCAGGACGCCAACTCCGACGACGAGCACGACCCCGAGGGCGCGACCCTCGCGTGGGAGCGCGGCTCGCTCGGTGCCGTCCGCGACGCGGCACGGCAACGGATCGAGCAGGTGGACGCCGCGCTCGCGCGGCTCGATGCGGGCACCTACGGAACGTGCACGGTCGGAGGAGAACCGATCCCAGCGGCCCGATTGGCCGCCGTCCCGTGGGCCGCGACGTGCGTCGCGCACGCATGACGGGCCTCCCGGCAGACACCAGTTGACGGCCTGGAGGCACGGTGCGGGCCCGCCACGTCGCTCCCCTCACGCGCACCGCGCGTCCACCGCGTGCGCCGCGGATTCCCAGCCGCACGCCCTACGTTTTCGGCATGGACGGTGACCCGAACGACGGAACCGGCGAGAGCCGGGCCGAGGGTGCGCCCCGTCAGCGCTTCCAGTGGTTCCACGACGTGCGGACCTGGATCCACGCCCGACCGCACCTGCACCTGTTCTACAAGGTGCTCGTCGGAATCGTCGGCGGGCTGGTCGTCATCATCGGACTCGTCCTGGTGCCGCTGCCCGGGCCGGGGTGGCTCGTGGTGTTCATCGGCCTCACGGTGCTGGCGAGCGAGTTCCACTTCTTCCACAAGATCATCGTCTGGCTCAAGGCGCAGCTGCACCGCTTCTGGGACTGGGCCAAGCGGCACGGACCCAAGCGACTGCGTGACGCAGCCGACCGGGGCAAGGCCGACGTCGACGCCGCCCACACCGGTGCGGCGCGGACGGTCGGGGTGCGTGCGCGTGGACGGGCGCGCGGCGCCAACTCGGCGCACCCGGGTCACTAGGTCGGGTCGTCGCGGCCGTCACCGTGCTGTTTTCGTCACTGCGTGCGAGGTTGGTCGCTCGGTGCGGCGCTGCAGACTCGCACTGAGCGAGCAACCTCGCGCCGAATGGGCATTGCCGCACCGTGCGAGCGCGCCGCACCGTGCCGGCGCGCCGAGCGCGCCTACTCCGCAGCGACGCGGACCGACCCCGTGGCGGTGCGCTCGATGACCTCGGCGGCCTGCTCCTCGACGAGGGCCGCGTCCTTCGACACCAGCTGCAGCACGAGTGCGACGACGGCGGCGAGGACGATGAACCCGCCGTACCCGGCGATCACCGGGACCAGGCCGATCGACGGTTCGAGCAGGCCGCCGATGACCGCGGGGACCCCGAACGCCAGGTAGCTGACGACGTAGATCGTCGAGAGCAGGCCGGCGCGGTGCGTCGGCGCAGCGGTGGCGAGCAGCATCCGCAGCGGTGCCTGGAACCCGGCACCGAAGCCGATGCCGGCGATCGCGCTACCGACCACGAGGCCGGGCAGGGAGTGCGCCATCACGAACGCCACGGTCACGATCGGACCGAGCACCAGGGCGACGAGTCCGACGAGCACCGCACGACGTGCGTCCATGCGCTGCGTCGCTAGCCCGGTCAGTGCGCCGACGCCGGTCACGACGGCGATGAGTGCTCCGGCCGCGAAGTGGTTCGTGATGCCGAACACGGCACCGAGGGCCGAGGGGACGAGCGAGAGGAACATGCCACCGAGCGCCCAACTGGCGACGAGGGAACCGACGACCCCGCGGAACAGCCGGCGGGAGCTCCGCGGCACGCTGATCGTCGGACGCAGGGAGCGGAGGGCTCCGGGGCGCCGCTGGACCTGCTCGGGCACCACGAACAGCGCGAGGACGAGCAGGACGAGCAGTGCGCCGAACACCAGGTAGACGAGCTGCTCCGGCGCCGGACCCCACTGGACGAGCGCGCCGCTCGACATCGCACCGGTGGCCAGGGCGATCGGCGGGATGACGCCGTTCAGCACGCCGGCCAGGGTCGGGTGCCGCTCGAGCGAGTTGTCGATGAGGGCCGCGCCGAGCGCCCCGATGAGCAGCCCGACGGAGACGCCCTGCACGATGCGGTCGACGATGAGCGCGCCGACGCCGTCCGCGATCGCGAACAGCCCGAGCGAGAGGGCCACGCCGAGACCGCCGGCGACGAGCACGGGCTTGCGGCCGACGTGGTCCGACAGGCGTCCGGCGACGAGCAGGCTCGCGAGCAGCCCGGCGACGTAGATGGCGAAGACGCCGGTCAGCATGAGCGGCGTGAGGTGCCACTCGGCGGCGTAGACCGGGTAGATCGGCGAGGGGACCGCGGACGACGCGACCGACACCAGGAGCATCGCCGCGAGGATCCAGAACCCGACGACCGAGCGAGCTGACTGCTGCATGAGCATCCTTCCGATGGTCCGTTGTACGAGTGCATTCGTACCGCAGTCCGCTGTACGACGCAAGTCGTACAGCAAGCCGAACGGTGGTAGCGTCCCGTCCATGCCCGCGCACGTCGATGCCCCCGAGCGGCTGCCCCAGCCGTCCGTGGCCGAGATGGACCTCCCCGTCGTCCTGGACGCCCTGAGCGACCCGATCCGGCTGGCGATCCTGCACCGCTACCTCGTCGACGCGGCCGGTGGTGAACGGAGCTGCGGCTGGGTCGGCATCGACCGACCGAAGTCCACGCTCACCCACCACTTCCGGGTCCTGCGCGAGGCCGGACTGCTCGAACAGCACCTCGAGGGTCTGACCCGCATCAGCCGCGTCCGGATCGAGGACGTGCAGCAGCGGTTCCCGGGGCTGCTCGACCTGGTGCTCGACTGGCAGGTGCCTGCGGCACTCCTCCGCGACGGGATCGAGTCGTGAGCACGGTGCCCGGCGCGGGTGCCGGCGTGCACACACTCCCCGACATCGGGGCCGGGCCCGCCGTGTCGACGGCGCTCGCCGCGGACCTCGACGCCGCCGGCTTCACCGTCGACCGGGTCGACGCACTCTGGGGGACCGAAGCGGCCGCATCGCTGCACCGTGGGTCACGAGTCGCGGCCCTCCGTGCACTCGCAGCGCGCGAGACGACGCCGCTCGGCACACTCGCCACCCTGTTCGTGCTCGGGCTGCCGACGTCCCGAGCGGACGCCGCCGAGGCGTTCCCGACCGCCGGGCTCGACGCCGTGATCACGGCGGGGCTGCTGACCGGAGACGAAGCCGACGTCCGTCCGACGGTCGACCTGCGCCCCTACGCCTTCGTCGACGACCTCGGCGCCGGCAGCTGGTGGATCGTGTCCGACCTCGGGGAACTCGCCCTCGGGCACGCGATCAGCGAGGAGCACGTCCTCGGCATCGGCGGCGCCACCACCACGCTGAGCGGCCTGCAGGTACCCGTCCCCGTCCGCACGGTGCTCGACCTCGGTACCGGCTGCGGGATCCAGGCCATGCACGCCCGACGCTTCGCCGAGCACGTCGTCGCCACCGACATCTCGCGCCGCGCCCTCGACATCGCCCGCTTCAACGCGCAGCTGAACGGCATCGACGGGATCGACTTCCGGTACGGCTCGCTCTTCGAGCCCGTCGCGGGGGAGCGGTTCGACCGCATCGTCTCGAACCCGCCGTTCGTCATCACGCCCCGGCGGCCAGGCGTCCCCTCGTACGAGTACCGCGACGGCGGCATGGTCGGCGACGCGCTCGTCGAGACCGTGCTCCGAGGGCTGTCCGACCACCTCGAGCCCGGTGGGACCGCGCAGCTGCTCGGCAACTGGGAGTACCACTGGGGCGTCGACGGCCTCGACCGCGTGCGCGGCTGGTTCGCGGACACCGACCTCGACGCATGGGTCATCGAGCGCGAGCGCCAGGACCCGACGTCGTACGCCGAGACCTGGATCCGCGACGGCGGCACGAAGCCCGGAACGCCCGAGTTCGACACGCTGATGGGCGCCTGGCTCGACGACTTCGCGGACCGCCGCGTCACCGGCGTCGGCTTCGGCTACGTCGTGGCCCGTCGAGCCCAGCCAGGAGGAACGGCGAGCCTCCGCCGGTTCGAGCGCGTCCCCGAGACGCTCGGCTCCAACCCCGCAGGGCTCGGTGCCACGGTCGCTCGCGTCCTCGACGCGGCCGCCTGGCTCGCCGACCACGACGACGCCGCGCTCGCCGTGGCGCACCTGACGGTGGCGGGCGACGTCACCGAGGAGCGCTACTACTGGCCGGGCAACGACGACCCGACGGTGATGACCCTCGTGCAGGGCGGCGGGCTCGGACGACGGGTCGATGCGGACACGGCGCTCGCCGCGTTCGTCGGAGCGTGCGACGGGGACCTGTCCGTCGCCGCGATCGTCGGCGCGCTCGCGCAGATCACGGGTGTCGACGAGCAGGTGCTCGCCGCCGACCTGCTGCCGGCGGCGCGCGACCTGGTGCTCGACGGGCTGTTGCTGCCGGCGTAGCCGCGGTCGCGGGCGCTGTCAGCGCCCGTCGCGCCAGCTGTGCTCGGGGGCGTAGCCGAGCAGCTCGCGAGCCTTCTCCGACGACAGCAGCGAGCTGACGCCGTCGATGTCCGCGCGACGCTCGATGTCGGGCACGTAGCGCTCGACGAGCTCGATCGTCGGGGTGTCCATGACGGTGTCGGGGCTCGCGATGACGAACGCCTCGAACCCGGTGAGCTCGGCCTCGACGGCCTTGCGGACCGCCTGGGCACCGTCGCGCGAGTCGATGTACGACCACAGGTTGAAGGTCTTCGCCTCGGGGGTGGCGTCCCACGGGAACGCCGGGTAGTCCGTCTCGTCCATCACGTTCGAGAACCGCAGGCCGATCATCTTCAGCTCCGGGTCCCAGCGGGTGAAGTGGCGCGCCATCTCCTCTTCCACGGCCTTGCCGAGGGAGTACGACGACTGCGGGCGGACCGCGAACTCCTCGTCGACGGGCAGGTAGGGCGGGTGGTGCTCGCCCATCGGGATGCCGAGCAGGGTCTCGCTCGACGCCCACACCAGGTTCTTGATCTTCGCGGCGCGAGCGGCGTGGAAGACGTTGATCGACGCCGTGACGTTGTTCGTGATGAGCGCCACGTCGGGGACCTGCCCCGGAGCGGGGACGGCCGCGAGGTGCACGACGGCGTCCACGTGGTCGTAGCGGTCGTCGACGCCGAGCAGGGCGTTCAGCACCTGGCCGTAGTCGGTCAGGTCGATCCGAACGAACTGCACGCCCTCAGGCTGGTCGGGGGAGGGCACGCGGTCGAGCAGCACCACGTCGTACCCGTGCGCATCGAGGTCGCGCACCACCGCTCGTCCGAGCTTGCCGCTGCCGCCGGTCACCACTACACGCGTCATCGCGTCACTCCACATCGTCGTCGGGTCGCCCTGACGGGCACGCCCCATCCTGCCCGGCGCTGCCTGACCCGACCAGGCCCTGTCCGTACCCCGCTGTCGCCGCGCGAACCAGGTTCCGGACACGACACCACGGAATCGCGCGGTGCTGTGTCCGGAACCTGGTGCCGGCGGGGAGCGCCCGGCGGGGAGGGCGAGAGACGCGTCAGGCGGTGGGAGCGACCTGGGCCATCGCGAGCCGGGCGACGAGCTCGACGTGCTGCGCCATGTCCCGCGAGGGGTCGAACAGCCACTGGATCTGCATGCCGTCGGACACCGCGAGCAGCACGCTCGTCAGTTCCTCGGCGTCGACGTCGGAGCGGAGCCGTCCGTCCTGCTGCATGGCGCGGAAGTCGGCGGACAGGTCGCGACGGCTGCGCTCGTAGCGCTCCTGGAAGTACGCGTGCGCCGGGTGCTCGGGGTCGGTCGCAGCGGCGGCCGACAGGTTGACGAACATCTGCACCAGGCCGGGGACCTCGGCGTTGTGCCGGACGATCGCGGCGAGCAGCGCGGCCGGGTCCGACGCCTGCCAGTCGTGCTGCAGGTCGAGCTCGTCGCGTCGCCGCAGGATCTCGACCCAGAGCTCGTCCTTCGAGTCGAAGTAGTGCAGCAGGCCGGCCTGGGTCAGTCCGACGGCGTCGGCGATGTCCTTGATGCTGGTGCGGCGGAAGCCCTGCGAGGCGACGAGGTCGAGCGCGACCGTGAGGATCTCCTCGCGCTTCGCGATGCCCTTCGCGTACGAACCCCGTCGTGCCATGGCAGGACTGTACCGCTCGGAGTGCACCCCTAAAACCTAGCCAGGCTTGGTTTTGGTGTTACGGTGGCACGAGCCGCCGACGAAGGCGTGCGAGTCACCGACGCAGGTGGCGCACCCGAGAAGAGGTTGCAGTGGCCAAAGACGCCCTGACAGTCAGCGACACCCCGACCGCCGTCGCCCCCACGCACGGCCGAGGGGCCCCGCTCATGTACACGCTCGGCATGCCGATCGCGATGCTCGGCCTGTACATCGCCCTTTTGCCACCGGTGCTGGTCGCCATGGCGCTCAAGGTCGCCGAGATCGCGCCGGACAACCAGGCGGGCGTCCTCGGTCTGGCACTCGGCGTCGGCGCGTTCGCCGCGATGGTCGCCAACCCCCTGGCCGGTCGCTTCAGTGACCGGACGTACGGGAGGCTCGGCATGCGTCGTCCGTGGATCATCGGTGGCACCGTGGTCGGCTTCGCGGGCCTCGTGGTCGTCGCGACGACCACCTCCACCGTCGTGCTGGTCATCGCGTGGGGCGTCACGCAGATCGCCTACAACGCCACGATCGCCGCCCTGACGGCCGTCCTGCCGGACCACGTCACGCGGTCGCAGCGTGGCCGGGTCGCGGCGCTGCTCGGGCTCGCCCAGAACCTCGCGCTGGTCGGCGGCACCTTTCTCGTGCAGCTCTTCTCGACCTCGGCGACGCAGATGATCATCCCCGGCGCGATCGGGTCGATCGTCGTCGTGCTCTACGCGCTGGTGTTCCGCGACCGCGTGCTCACGAACCGGCCGACGTCGAAGCTCGGCATCGGGCAGGTCTTCGGCTCGTTCGTCTTCAACCCCGTGAAGCACCCGGACCTCGGATGGGCCTGGCTCACCCGGTTCCTGATGGTCGCCGCGCAGTACACCGCGGTGAGCTACCTGACGTACTTCCTGCGGGACGACATCGGCGTGGACAGTGACCACGTCGCGAACGCGGTGTTCCAGGGCACGCTGTGGAACGTCGTCGGCATCGTGCTCACCTCGCTCATCGCCGGCTGGCTGTCGGACAAGCTCGGCCGCCGCAAGCTGTTCGTCGCGGTCGCCGGCATCGTCGGCGTCGTCGGGCTCGTCATCATCGCGCTCGCGCCGTCCCTGGGCATGGTCCTGGTGGGCGAGTTCGTGATGGGTGCCGGCATGGGTGTCTTCTACGCCGTCGACCTGGCGCTCATCACCGACGTGCTGCCGTCCGACGAGGACAACGCGAAGGACCTCGGCGTCGTCAACATCGCGCAGGCCCTGCCCCAGTCGATCGTCCCCGCGGCGGCCCCGGGCGTCATCGCCCTGACCGGCGGGTACAGCGGCTTCTTCATCACCGGTGCCGTCGTCGGTCTGCTCGGCATCGCCTCGGTGTCCCGCATCCGCGGCGTGCGCTGACCACCTGTTCCGGCTCTGAACGAAAGGACCGATCACCGTGACCACCGTGAACGACGTGACCGACGCCTCCAGTACGGCTGAGCGCATCGACGCGCTCGTCGACCAGCTGACGACCGACGAGAAGGTGCAGCTCCTGACCGGGCGCGACTTCTGGACCACCTGGCCGATCGAGAAGATCGGGCTGCGCCGCATCCTGATGTCGGACGGCCCTTCCGGCGTCCGGGGTGAGGTCTGGGACGAGCGCGACCCGTCCCTGAACCTGCCCTCGGCGACCGCGCTGTCGGCGTCGTGGGACCGCGCGATCGCCAAGCGCTACGGCGCCGCAGCAGCCGTCGAGGCCCGCCGCAAGGGCGTCGACGTCGTGCTCGGCCCGACCATCAACCTGCACCGCTCACCGCTCGGTGGTCGTCACTTCGAGGCGTTCAGCGAGGACCCCGTCCTGACCGGCGACCTGGCTGCGTCCTACGTCGACGGCGTGCAGGACAACGGTGTCGCCGCCACCCCGAAGCACTACATCGCGAACGACTACGAGACCGACCGCTTCACGGCGTCGACCGAGGTGTCCGACCGAGCCCTGCGCGAGCTGTACCTGCTCGCGTTCGAGAAGGCCGTGACCGAGGCGCACGCCTGGGCGATCATGTCGTCGTACAACTCGATCAACGGCGTCACCGCGTCGGAGCACGACCTGCTCGAGACCCCCTTGAACTCGGAGTGGGGCTTCGACGGCATCGTCGTGTCCGACTGGACCGGCGTGCGCTCGGTCGACTCGGCGAAAGCGTCGCAGGACGTCGCGATGCCCGGACCGAACCAGTGGTGGAGCGAGGGGCCACTCCTCGCCGCGGTGCAGTCCGGCGACGTGCCGATCGAGGCCGTCGACCGCAAGGTCCGCCGCGTCCTGACCCTCGCTGCCCGTGTCGGAGCACTCGAGGGCTTCGAGCCCGTCGCCGAGCAGCCCGTGCACGTCGAGGACGGCGTCGCGTTCGTCCGCGAAGCCGAGGCCGAGGGCACCGTCCTCGTCCGCAACACCGGCGTCCTGCCGCTCGACGCGCCCGCCGTCTCCCGCATCGCCGTCATCGGTCACAACGCCGACCAGGCCCGCACGCAGGGCGGTGGCTCGGCCACGGTCGTGCCGTCGCAGGTCGTCTCGCCGCTCGACGGGATCCGCTCGGCGTTCCCGGGTGCCACGGTCGACTACGCCATCGGTGCCGTCGTGCAGGAGGGCATCGCGGAGTTCCCGCTGTCCACCATCACGAACCCCGGCACCGGCGAGCCCGGCGCCCGCGTCGCCTTCGTCAAGGACGGCGAGGAGCTGTACGTCGAGGACCGCCGCGCCACCGCGCTGTTCTGGTTCGGCGGCGACGCCCCCACGCGTGAGGCCGACCGGCTCGACATCACCACGACCTACACCGCGCCGTCCACCGGCACCGTGCGGATCGGCATCGGCGCGGCCGGCCGCTCGCGCATGTGGATCGACGGCGAGCTGCTGCTCGACGAGGACGTGCCGTTCGAGGGCGACCAGCTCGGTGCGGCGTTCCTCAACCCGCCGGCACGGTCGGTGCCCGTCGAGGTGACCGCCGGGCAGGACGTCGCGATCCGCATCGAGTACGACGTCATCCAGGACGAGACCCTCGGCGGGGTGCTCGCGTACCAGTTCGGCACCGAGCCCAGCGACGAGGACCCGTCCGTGCTGATCGACGCGGCGGTGTCCGTGGCCCGGTCCGCCGACGTCGCCGTGGTGGTCGTCGGCACGAACTCGAAGGTCGAGTCCGAGGGCTACGACCGCTCGTCGCTCGCGCTGCCCGGCCACCAGGACGACCTGGTCCGCGCCGTCGCCGCGGCGAACCCGAACACGGTCGTCGTCGTGAACGCCGGCTCGCCCGTCGAGATGCCGTGGCGGAACGACGTCGCCGCGGTCCTGCTCACCTGGTTCGGCGGTCAGGAGTACGGCAACGCACTCGCCGACGTGCTCACCGGCGTCCAGGAGCCCGGCGGCCGACTGCCCACCACGTGGCCGGTCGCGATGGCCGACGTGCCCGTGCTGGACGTGACCCCCGTCGACGGCAAGGTGTCGTACGACGAGGGTGTCCACATCGGGTACCGCGCCTGGCTCCGTGCCGGTACCGAGCCCGCGTACCCGTTCGGGCACGGCCTCGGCTACACCTCGTGGACGATCGACGGGGTGGCGGCGACCCCGACCGTGTCCGAGGGGGATGCGGTCATCGTCACCGCGACGGTCGCGAACACCGGTGCTCGCGCCGGCAAGCACGTCGTGCAGGTCTACGCCTCGAGGGAGTCCTCTGCCGTGGACCGCCCGGTGCGGTGGCTCGTCGGGTTCGCCCCGGTCCGCCTCGGAGCGGGGGAGTCGACCGAGGTCTCGATCGAGGTACCGGCCCGGGCGTTCGCGCACTGGGACGGGGCCTGGCAGTACGAGTCCGGTGCCTTCACGCTGCACGTCGGGGCATCGGTCAGTGACGAGTCCGGAACAGCGGCCCTCGAACTGGAGTGAGCGGGTTCGTCCGGTTTCCGCGCATCGACGACGCCTGTTGAGTACCATCGATGTGCGCCAGTCGGCTGGTTACCGTCGGCGCACGCACCGACTACGGGGTCGCTGGTTGTGCGACTCAGCCTCCTGATCCGGCTGACGATGCCCCAGCTTCCCCGGTGCGTCCAGAATGCGTCCCCGCGTCCGCGCGGGGGCGCATTCGTCCGTTCCGGCCCGGATCCGCGCCCGATCGGTCTTCAGTCCGGCGAACCGGTTGACGGACTTCGTGCAATCCGGGCAAAACGGATGAAGGATGATCAACTTTCTTCGCCCGTGGGTCCATCTCGGTGTGACAAACCGCTCGGTAGGTGGAACGATGGTCCCACCATCCCGTGCGGATCAGGGACGAGATGGTCATCCGGCAGGGCTCTCGGGACTCACCGATCCGATCTGAGCCCGCCGGATGTCCTGATCCGTCCTCAGGCCCGCAGCGCCGGTGCGATCTCCTCGGCGACGATGCGCAGGATCCGCTCGTGGGCGACCACGTCCCCGTTCGCGGGCAGGGTGATCACCAGCTCGTCCGTCGCGGTGACGGCGGGGTCGGCGAGCAGTGCGTCGACGATGGCGGACGGCTCGCCGGACAGGACCTTGCTGAACCGGAACGGGGGACCGGAGAGCGGCCGGCCCTCGTCGTCCATGCCGGCGGCGTACCCGGTCAGGAACTCCTCGTGCACCGCGCGGTCGTGGTCGTCGAGCAGCGGGACCACGATGCGGCCCACCGCGACCTTCGACGTGCGGCCGGTCTCGCCGTGCAACTCGGTGAACCGCTCGCGGTAGGCGGCGATCTGGTCCGCCTGCGCCTGGGCGAAGGGAGCGCCGGTGTCCTCGGTGTTCAGGGTCGAGCAGTGCAGGAGCAGCCCCTTCTCGGCCGTGCGCACCGCCGTGCCCATGCTGCCGCCGCCCCACCAGACACGATCGCGCAGACCGGGGCTGAGCGGCTGCAGGGCGAGGTCGGCGCCCGCCGGGATGCTCTCGTACCCCTTGCCCGCGCTGCCGAGGGGCTCGCCCTGCAGGACCTCGAGCAGGCGGGCCGCGCGGGCCTCGGCCTCGTCGCGGAAGGGACGGTCGACGGCGCCGAACACCGGGTCGAGGATCGGCCCGTACCCGGCGATGCCCGTGCTGATGCCGAGCTGCACCCGCCCACCGCTCAGCAGGTCGACGGTGCTGGCGTCCTCGGCGAGCCGGACCGGGTCCTCGTACCGCATGCCGAGCACCGCGGTGCCGAAGGCGATGGTGCTCGTGCGCTGAGCCGCGGCGGCGAAGAAGGTCATCGGGCTCGTCAGGAACGGCTCGAAGTGGCGACCACGGACCCAGCCCGTGCCGTAGCCCAGGGACTCGGCCGTCTCGAACAGCCGGAGGCCGTCCTCGAGGGCGCTCGCCGCACCCTCCGTGCCGCCGTGGTTCGGGACGAAGGTGAGGAAGCCGAGTTCGCGCATGACGCGAGTCTATGCGCGCGTATGGAGCCGGGCCTCCCGGTCATCCGTCCCCGACCACCTCGTCACCGCAGCCTGGGAGGATGGGCGCATGACCGACGTCACCACCGTGCCCCCGCTCGTCGCCGCGATCCCGGCGGCGGTGGACGGCGTCGTCGACCCCGACGAGGTCTACGAGGCCTTCGCGGCATGGGCCGAGGAGGGCGGACGGCCGCTGTACCCGGCGCAGGACGAAGCGGTCATCGAGCTCGTCTCCGGCGCGAACGTCGTGCTGAGCACCCCCACCGGCACCGGCAAGTCGCTCGTCGCGGCCGGCGCGCACTTCGCCGCGCTCGCCGAGGGCAAGCGGAGCTACTACACGGCACCGATCAAGGCGCTCGTCTCCGAGAAGTTCTTCCAGCTCGTCGAACTGTTCGGCGCGCAGAACGTCGGCATGGTCACCGGCGACTCCAGCGTGAACGGCGACGCACCCATCGTCTGCTGCACCGCCGAGATCCTGGCGAACCTGGCCCTGCGCGAAGGCCCGGACGCCGACGTCGACGTCGTGGTGATGGACGAGTTCCACTTCTACGGCGACCCCGACCGCGGCTGGGCGTGGCAGGTGCCGCTGCTCGTGCTCGAGCGTGCGCAGTTCCTGCTCATGTCGGCCACCCTCGGCGACGTCACCACCATCGCCGACGACCTGTCCCGACGCACCGGCCGACCCACCGCCCGCGTGACGGGTGTCAGCCGACCGGTGCCGCTCGAGTACGAGTACGTGATGACGCCCGTGCAGGAGACCGTCGAACGGCTGCTGGAGGAGGGCAAGGCACCGATCTACATCGTGCACTTCGCCCAGGCCGCGGCGCTCGAACGGGCGCAGTCACTGATGTCAGCGAAGGTCGCTGATCGGGCGCGTCGAGACCAGATCGCGGAAGCGATCGCGGGCTTCCGCTTCAGCGCCGGCTTCGGACAGACCCTGTCCCGCCTGATCCGCGCCGGCATCGGTGTCCACCACGCCGGCATGCTGCCGAAGTACCGACGGCTCGTCGAGCAGCTCGCACAGCGCGGGCTGCTGCCCGTCATCTGCGGCACCGACACCCTGGGCGTCGGCATCAACGTGCCGATCCGCTCCGTGCTGTTCACCGGACTGACGAAGTTCGACGGCACGAAGATGCGCCAGCTGTCCGCGCGCGAGTTCCACCAGATCGCGGGCCGTGCCGGACGCGCCGGGTACGACACCGAGGGCGACGTCGTCGCCGAAGCCCCCGAGCACGACATCGAGAACGCCCGCGCCGTCGCCAAGGCCGGGGACGACCAGAAGAAGAAGAGCAAGATCAAGCGGAAGAAGGCACCGGAGGGGTTCGTGTCCTGGGGGCAGGCCTCGTTCGACCGGCTCATCGGCGCCGAACCGGAACCGATGGTGTCGCGGATGCGGATCACGCACGCGATGGTGCTGTCGGTGGTGGCCCGCGGGGGTTCCGCGTTCGACGAGGTCCGGTCGCTGGTGTTCGACAACCACGAACCGCGCTCCCGCCAGCTCGCGATGGCCCGGCGCGCACTCGTCATCGCCCGGACGCTGATCAACGCCCAGGTCATCGAGCGGGTGCCGGGGCCTCCGGTCACGTACCGCCTCACCGTCGACCTGCAGTCGAACTTCGCCCTCAACCAGCCGCTGTCGCCGTTCGCGCTCGCCGCGTTCGAACTGCTCGATCCTTCGTCTCCCACCTACGCGCTGGACATGGTCTCGATCGTCGAAGCCACCCTCGACGACCCGCGCGCGATCCTGTCGCAGCAGCAGTTCAAGGAGCGCGGTGAAGAGGTCGCCCGCATGAAGCGGGAGGGCATCGAGTACGAGGAGCGGATGGAGCTGCTCGAGGAGGTCACCTGGCCTCGCCCCCTGTCCGAGCTGTTGGAGGCGGCCTACGAGGCGTACGCGGCTGAACAGCCGTGGGTCCTCGACTTCCAGCTCTCGCCGAAGGCCGTCGTCCGCGACATGTACGAGCGCGCGATGACCTTCGGCGACTTCGTGCGGTTCTACCAGCTCACCCGCTCCGAGGGGCTCGTGCTCCGGTACCTGTCCGACGCCTACCGCACCATGCGCCAGACCATCACCGAGGAGCAGCGGAACCCGGAGCTCGACGACCTGATCGAGTGGCTCGGCGAGGTCGTCCGGCAGACCGACTCCTCGCTCGTCGACGAGTGGGAGGCGCTGCTCAACGGTGACGTCCTGCTCGCCCTGGCCGAGGAGCAGGAGATCGCGCCGCCGCAGCCCGCACGGCTCACCGGCAACGTGCGCGCCTTCACGGTGCTCGTGCGGAACGCGCTGTTCCAGCGGGTGCTGCTCGCCGCGCGGGACGACGTCGACGGCCTCGGCGCGCTCGACGCGGCTGCCGGGTTCGACGGGGACGCGTGGGACGCGGTGCTCGAGGAGTACTACGAGTCGCACGACGAGATCCGCACCGACGCCGACGCCCGGTCGATGTCGTACCTGGTGCTCGACCAGACGGGAGCGACGGGTGCCGGGGCGACGGCGGCTGCGGGTGCATCGCGCGTGTGGCGTGCACGGCAGATCTTCGCGGACCCGTCGGGCGACAAGGACTTCGGGTTCTCGGCGACGATCGACCTCGACGCCTCGGACGAAGCCGGCGAGGCCGTCGTCCGGGTCACCGAGATCGGACGGTTCGACGGGTGGACCGACGTGGACGTGGACTGATGCCGGGCGGTGCTGGTCCGTTCGTCGTGCGCGCGCTCGGCGCTGACGACGTCGACGCGTTGCAGGCGCTGCTCGAGACCGTGCCGGACTACGCCGAGCGGATCACCGGGTACCCGCCGGGGCCGTCCGACGGACTTAGCGCACTCGTGTCGGTGCCGGACGGCTTCGACCCGGCGGGCAAGCACGGGATCGGGCTGTGGGACGGCGACGCGCTCGTGGCGTTCGCAGACGTCCTGCTCGGGTACCCCGCACCGACCACGGCGTACATCGGTCTGCTCATCACCCGTGGTGATCGGCACGGTGCGGGGCTCGGACGCAGGCTGCACGAGGCCGTCGTGTCCCTGGCCACCGATGCCGGCGCCGGCCGACTGCGGCTGGGCATCGTGGCGACCAACGCCGCCGGTGCCGAGCCGTTCTGGCGAGCGCTCGGGTACGCGCCGACGGGGGAGCGGAAGCCGTACCGGTACGACCGGCTCGAGAGCACCGTGGCGCTGTGGGAGCGGGCGGTCTGATCCTCGTGGGGCAGGAGTGCGTTCAGTGCTCCGGGAGGTATTCGTGCCGGAACTCAGCGACAGCCGATGCGATGTGCTCGTAGTCACGGTCGGAGCTCAGAACCGTCGCCCCGTTGCAGACGGCGTACGCGGCGATGTGGACGTCGACCGGCCCGGCGCCGCGCACGTGTCCGTTGCGCCACAGTGCGTTCTGGATACTCGTCACCGCCGTCACATCAGGGTGGGTCGACGCTTCGAGGAACGCCGCCATGTCATCGCGATGGTCGTCGTGGTCGGAGCTGGACTGCGCTGAGTGGCAGTACTCGAGTACCTGCGGAGGGCACGTCAGGATGAGGTCCTGAGTCGCGATCTCCCGCAGGCGCTGAGCGATCGCCGGGGAGCGGTGCGCTTTCCACCAGACCGAGTTGTCGACGATGTACGTCGCCATCAGGGGTGCAGTTCGTCCGCGGCCGTCGGGTCTGCGGCGAAATCCCGGGCGATGATCCGCTCGACCGCCGCAGGCTGCCGTCGCACAGCGATGAGTGTCTCGAGCGCGCGCTGGACGACCTCTCTGTTCGAGCGTGCTCCGGTGAGTTGCTTCGCGTCCTCGAGGACTCGCTGATCGAGGTCGATCGTCGTCACTGCCATGAGCACCTCCAGTTTATACAAGCCACTATATACGCTGGCCGGTTCCTATCGGCCGATGAGGCCCTTCGCCACCAGGCTCCGGGCCGCCGCCACGATCGCCTGGTGGGGATCACGAGGTGTCCAGCCGAGCACGGTGCGGGCTCGCTCGTTCGAGGCGCGCTTGGCGTAGCCGAGGTCGGGCACCATCGCACGGAACTGCGGCTGGGTCTCGGCCGCGGTCCGTACGACGTCGTCGGGCAGTGTCTGCGTCGGGACCGCCCGGGCGTCGTCACCGAGGTGCTCGCGCAGGGTGGCGGCGATCTCGGCCATCTCGAGCGCCGGACCGTTCGAGAGCAGGAACCGCTTGCTCGCCGCGTTCGGTTCGGTCGTCGCGGTGACGTGCGCCGCGGCGACGTCACGGACGTCGACGATGGGGATGAACAGCCGCGGGGTCGCGGGCATCGCCCCGGAGAGCATGGACTGCAGGATGTGGTTCGCGCCGGACACCGCGTGCCCCATCGCCGGACCCATCACCGCGACCGGCATCGTCGTGACGAGCTCCGGCGCACCGGGCTCGGACGCGACGAAGTCCCAGGCGGCGCGTTCGGCAAGGGTCTTGCTCGTGCCGTAGGCATCGACCCCGGGCCCGTCGAGCACCGTCCAGTCGGCCTCGGTGAACACGTGGTCGGAGTGCGGGTGGCCCCAGCTGACCGCGTGGAAGGCCGAGGTCAGCACGACGCGATCGACTCCGGCCGCGTGTGCGGCGCGCAGCACCCGCAGTGTCCCCTCCACCGCCGGACGGATCACGGAGTCCTCGTCCTCGACGTGGCCGGGCATCACCGGCGAGGCGACGTGGTGCACGACGTCGATGTCCGCGACCGCCTGAGTCCATCCGTCATCGGACGTCAGGTCGGCGGCGACGAACTCCAGCCGGTCGTCGGCGGTCAGGCCGGCTTCGGCGAGGACCGCACGGACCGCGGGTTCACGCTCGAGGGACCGGATCGTGGTGCGGACGCGGTGCCCGGCGTCGAGCAGCTGCAGGATCAGGTGGCCGGCGATGAAGCCGGAGCCGCCGGTGACCAGGACGTGTTCGGTGTTCTCTATGCGTCCAGCATCGTCTCGGGGTCGGATGCGGACCAGTGCCTCGGTGTTCCTGGGTCTCCCAGGCCCAGGCTGACCGAGTTCGTCGGTCAGAAGAGTGTGGCCGGCGGGGTCGCCTCGGGCAGTGCGGACGGCT
Source organism: Curtobacterium sp. PvP017 (assembly GCF_054060195.1). Classification (NCBI taxonomy): domain Bacteria; kingdom Bacillati; phylum Actinomycetota; class Actinomycetes; order Micrococcales; family Microbacteriaceae; genus Curtobacterium; species Curtobacterium sp. PvP017. Next base: position 185,143 of record NZ_JBSSCY010000007.1, on the reverse strand, counting down.
CGGTGACCTCGACTCCGGGCCAGCCCGGACCGTGCGGCACGTCGGTGTGGTTCTGGTACGCGGTGGCGGCACCACGGGCGCGGACGTCGGCGGCCTCGTTCATCTCGTGACCGACGTGGCCACGGACCCACTCGAACGTGACCTTGCGGCCCTGCAGTTCGGCGTCGAGCTCCTTGATGATCTCGACGTTCATGACCGGCTTGCCGTCGGCCTTGCGCCAGTTCTTCCGTTTCCACCCTGCGAGCCACTCGGTGCAGGCCTTGATGGCGTACTGGCTGTCGCACAGGATGTGCAGCGGTTCGCCGGTGTCCTTCGTCGCGCGGAGCAACTGCAGGACGGCCGTGAGTTCGCCGATGTTGTTCGTTGCCCGGGGCCAGCCACCGGCGGCCCAGCGGTCGTCGTCGACGTACCAGGCCCAGCCGGCGGGGCCAGGGTTGCCGAGGGCTGAGCCGTCTGCTGCGGCGACGATCGTCACGAGGGGACCTCCTGGTCGGGGCTGGTGCCCGTCGAGCGTAACGGACGGTCGCGTGCCGTCCGCGCCGAGGTCAGCGGCGCGCGGGATCGATGTTCAGCGTGTTGCCCTCGAGCAGCCAGTCGTCGGCGCGCGGCTTCATGTACGGGTTGAGCCACTGCACCTCGGCCGGTGTGATGCCGAACCGCTCGGCGACGGTCGAGAGCTCGTCACCGTGGGCCACCAGGTAGCCGGCCGGGCTGCCGTCGGCCTGCGTGACGATGCCATACGCCCCCGGTCGGTCCTCGCCCACGGTGACCCGCAGGTCCGGGTAGGGGTTCGGGATCGTCCACGTGAGGTCAGCGGCGGCGAGCACCGATCCGACCCACGGGCGCTTCGACGGGTCTTCGTCCGGCACCGACGCGGGGACGAGGACGACACTGCGCAGGTAGTCCGGTCGTGCACCGGCGTCGTTCATCACCACGGTCTTCGGCGGGCCGGAGGCGGCGGTCCACTCGGTCGTGTCCCGCGCCGAGGCGTCACCGCCGTCGAGCGGGCTCGCGTGCCGGTGGCGGAACTGCAGGCTCATCTGCTGCGGGTTGGTCGTGCGGTAGCCGGAGAGCTGCGCGGTGAACGTGCCGCTGTCGTTCGCAACGATGCGGACGTGGATGCTCGTGTCACCGCTCGGGGACGTGACGTCGGTCTCCGCAGCGACCGTGCCCGTGGGCAGGACCTGCTCGACCTCGTCCGGGTCGTCGTCGACCTGTTCGGTCGTGAGCGTCGGATCGGGGATCGGCTCCGCCGTGCGCTCGGCCGCCTGTCGGGTCGGCTTCGGCAGGGGGTCCTCCCCGCCGAACGCCGTGCAGCCCGTCAGCAGCAGCCCGACCAGTGCCGTGCCGACGACCGCGCTCGCCGCGGTCCGCTTCCGTCTCATCGTTCCCCCCACGTCGGTGAGCGTACCGCCGGGGTCGAGCACGACCGACCGTCGTGACCGAACTGTCACTCGGGGCACACGGACTACCGTCCGGGGGCATGAGCGACAGCATCCCCCAGGCCCCCGGCCCCGAGCCGTCCGACGATCGTGCACGCACCGACGCACTGCGTGACGCCGCCCACAGCGACGACGTCGACGGGGTCAGCGAGCGCGAGCAGCGGGCGGCCGACACCGCGTACAGCCCGTCGAGCGAGCGCGAGATGGACGCGTCGCAGACGAAGCAGCGCGACGACGCCGACCTGCGTGCGGACGGCATCGATCCGTCGAAGGTCATCGCCGCACCGGGCACCGGTGGCGCTGACGATGCCGGTGACGTCGAACCCGAGCCCGGTGCCCTGCACCTGCCGTGGCAGTCCGAGGAGGACCGCCGGGGCTAGCTCGGCTACGACACCGAGTCGGGGTGCGAGCCCGTTCGCTGCCCGGACTCGAGCGTGGCGATCGCCGCGAGCTCGTCGTCGCTGAGCACGAAGCCGTCGACATCGAGGTTCGACCGGATCCGCGAGGGCGTCACCGACTTCGGCAGCACCACGACCCCCTGCTGCACGTTCCACCGGACGAGGACCTGTGCGACGCTCACCCCGTGGGCGTCCGCGATGCCGGTGAGGACCGGTTCGTCGATCAGCCGTCCGCGTCCGAGTGGCGACCAGGCCCCGGTGACGATGTCGTGCTGCTGGTGGAACGCGACGAGCTCGTGCTGGGGGAGCCACGGGTGCCGTTCGACCTGGTTCAGCGCCGGGACCTCGCCCGTCTCGTCGATGAGTCGTTGCAGGTGCGGCACCTGGAAGTTCGAGACCCCGATGCTCCGCGCCCGACCGGAGTCGCGCAGTTCGACGAGCGCGCGCCAGGTCTCGACGTAGCGGTCGTTCGCCGCGGCGGGCCAGTGGATGAGGTAGAGGTCGACCGCGTCGAGCCCGAGCCGCTCGAGGCTGCCGTCGAAAGCCCGCAGGGTCGCGTCGTGCCCCTGGTGGTCGTTCCACACCTTGGTCGTCACGAAGACGTCGTCACGGTTCAGTCCGGAGGCCCGGATCGCCTTCCCGACGCCGGTCTCGTTGCCGTACATCTCGGCGGTGTCGACATGGCGGTAGCCGGCGTCGAGCGCGAGACCGACCGCCGTCTCGGCCTCGGTGTCGTCGACCTTGTAGACGCCGAACCCGATCGCGGGGATCGCGGCGCCGTCGCGGAGGGGAAGTGAACTGACCATGCACCCATCCTGCCGGTGCGTGGCGGGCGCGCGCCGGGCCTCCCGGTCGTCTGTGGAGAACGCGACCCGCGTCCCGGGCGCACGTTCCTTCCCACACCGGCTGCGATGGCAAGTGGAAACGGGCGTACCTGGTCGGAACTCCCGACCAGGTACGCCCGTTTCGACAAGGTATGCCCGAAACCGCACGCTCAGGTCGGCAGGTGCACCGGCTCGGTGTCGGGGAGGGGGCTGGCGTCACGGCCGCGCAGGTCGGGCAGCCAGCTGCGCATCGCCAGGGGGAGCAGCACGCCCAGGCCGGCCATCACGGCGCCGACGGTGAAGCCACCGACGGGGCCGCTGCCGTCGATCAGGAAGCCGGCGATCGCCGAACCGCCGGCGGCACCGATGAGCTGGCCGGTGCCCATCCAGCCGTAGGCCTCGGCCGTGTCGGAGAACTTGACCGTGGCGGACACCGAACCGAACATCACCGCGAGGGCCGGCGCGATGCCGATGCCCGCGATGACGAGGGCGAGGCAGAGCCACCAGAAGTTCGTGCCGCCCAGGGCGAGTGCGAGACCGACGAAGACGATGGCCATGCGCGTCCACAGGGTGTTGGGGGAGATCGGACGGTGGCCGAACGCCAGGCCACCGAACAGCGACCCGACCGCGAAGACGGCCAGGACGATGCCGGCGTTCGGGCTGCCCTCGCCGAAGACGCTGGTGACGCTGGCCTCGACCGCGGCGCACGCCCCGATGAGCAGCAGACCGGTCAGGGTGGCGACGACGACCGACGGGCGCTTCAGGACCACGCCGAACGCGCGCTTCGAGCGGGGGATGCGGACACGGCCGAGCTCGGGGGAGGCGATGAACCACGTGCCGCCGACGACGAGGAAGACCATGGCGACGACGATCGCCTCGACCGTCCCGATCTGGGTCGCGACGAACGTGGTGATGACCGGGCCGGCGACCCAGATGAGTTCCTGGGCGCTGGCGTCGAGGGAGAAGAGGGGAGTGAGCTGCGATGAGGTCACCATCTTGGGGTAGATGGTGCGCACCGCCGGCTGCACGGGCGGGACCGCGAGACCGCCGAGGAACCCGACCACCACGTAGCCCCAGAGTGGCATGAGCACGAAGCCGATGACCCCCATGCTCACGAGCGCGACGATGCTCGTCAGGATGAGGACGGGGCGCATGCCCCAGCTGCCCATCCACCGGCTCGTCAGCGGACCGGCCAGCGCCTGCCCGACACTCGTCGTCGCGAGCACCAGACCGGCGGCGCCGTAGGAGTGGAAGACGTGTTCGACGTGCAGCAGGTAGGCCAGCGACAGCATCCCGAACGGGAAGCGCGCGGTGAGCTGTGCAGCGATGACGCGACCCACGCCGGGGGTCTTCAGGAGGGGGCCGTACGTGCTCACGAGACGAGTGTACGGACCGGACGGAACGGGGTGTCACCCGTCCGGGGGAGGTGTGGAGGAGGTCCTCGTCGACACCGTTCTCAGACACGCCGACGGGAGGTGTCGAGAACTTCCGTCCACAGCTTGTGGAGAGTGTCGGTGGTGGGTGCGAGAGTGGCGGAAAACCGGGCCTCCGGGAATCCACAGTCTGTGGATCGGGTTGTGGAAACTACAGGCGTGTAACACTTTCTCTTGTGGTCGACGGGTCCGCCTGGCACAACATGTAGTAGCGTCGTCCTCAGCACCGCACACGAACTTCGGACCTGGAATCAGGCCCAGAAACCAGGGGAGAACATGGCCGTCACCGTCTACACCAAGCCGTCCTGCGTCCAGTGCACCGCGACGTACCGGGCCCTCGACAACAAGGGCATCGAGTACGAAGTGCACGACGTCTCCACGGACGAAGCAGCGCTCGAGCACGTCAAGAGCCTCGGCTACATGCAGGCCCCCGTCGTCGTCACGGACGACGACCACTGGTCGGGCTTCCGCCCCGACAAGATCGCGACGCTCAGCGCCGAACTGGCGTAGTCGCCTCCCGTCCTGTGGGCGGTCACCCGGTTCCGTTCAGGAGGCCCGGCAACCGCCCGTAGGACACCCTCCGGTCCGCCTGTTCCGCACCTTCACCACAGGAGCGCACCATGAGCCGATTGGTCTACTTCTCGAGCGTGTCCGGGTACACCGCACGCTTCGTCGAGAAGCTCGGCCGCGACGCGGACCGGATCCCGCTCTACCCGAGCGAACCCTTCCTCCACGTGGACGAGCCCTACGTCCTGTTCCTGCCCACCTACGGTGGCGGCAACGGCGAGGGTGCGGTCCCCAAGCAGGTCATCAAGTTCCTCAACGACGCGCACAACCGCTCGCTCATCCGCGGTGTGGTCGTCGGCGGCAACACGAACTTCGGCGAGGCCTACGGCCTGGCAGGGGACGTCATCGCACGGAAGTGCAACGTCCCCCTTCTCTACAGATTCGAACTCTTCGGGACCCCTGACGACGTGTCGGCGGTCAACTCAGGATTGGATGCATTTTGGACGCAGCAGTTGCAGACGTCGATCTGACGTCGCCGCAGACGGGGATGGACTACCACTCCCTCAACGCGATGCTCAACCTCTACGACGCGGACGGGAACATCCAGTTCGACAAGGATCGTGAGGCCGCCAAGCAGTTCTTCCTGCAGCACGTCAACCAGAACACCGTCTTCTTCCACAACCTGAAGGAGCGGCTCGACTACCTGGTCGAGAACGAGTACTACGAAAAAGCCACGATCGACATGTACTCGCTGGACTTCATCCAGCGACTCAACGACCTGGCGTACTCGAAGAAGTTCCGGTTCCAGACGTTCCTCGGCGCGTTCAAGTACTACACGAGCTACACGCTCAAGACGTTCGACGGCAAGCGCTACCTCGAGCGCTTCGAGGACCGCGTCGTCATGACCGCCCTCGGCCTGGCCCAGGGCAACGAGCAGCTCGCCATCGACCTGGTCGAAGAGATCGTCGCTGGCCGCTTCCAGCCCGCGACCCCCACGTTCCTCAACACGGCGAAGGCACAGCGCGGCGAGCTCGTCTCCTGCTTCCTGCTCCGCATCGAGGACAACATGGAGTCGATCTCGCGCGGCATCAACTCCTCGCTGCAGCTCTCGAAGCGCGGCGGCGGCGTGGCCCTGCTCCTCTCCAACATCCGCGAGGCCGGCGCCCCGATCAAGCAGATCGAGAACCAGTCCTCGGGCATCATCCCCGTGATGAAGCTGCTGGAAGACTCCTTCTCCTACGCGAACCAGCTCGGTGCGCGTCAGGGTGCCGGTGCGGTCTACCTCAGCGCCCACCACCCGGACATCATGAAGTTCCTCGACACCAAGCGCGAGAACGCCGACGAGAAGATCCGCATCAAGACGCTGTCCCTCGGCGTCGTCGTGCCGGACATCACGTTCGAACTCGCGAAGAACAACGAGGACATGTACCTGTTCTCGCCGTACGACGTCGAGAAGGTCTACGGCGTCCCCTTCGGCGACGTCCCGATCTCCGAGAACTACCGCGCGATGGTCGACGACTCGCGCATCAAGAAGACGAAGATCAAGGCGCGTGACTTCTTCACGACCATCGCCGAGATCCAGTTCGAGTCGGGCTACCCGTACATCGTGTTCGAGGACACGGTGAACAAGGCCAACCCGATCAAGGGTCGGATCAACATGTCCAACCTGTGCTCGGAGATCCTGCAGGTCAACACCCCGACGACCTTCAACGAGGACCTGTCCTACAAGGAGATCGGCAAGGACATCTCCTGCAACCTCGGCTCGCTGAACATCGCGCTGACGATGGACTCGCCCGACTTCGGCAAGACCATCGAGACGGCCATCCGCGGCCTGACCTCGGTCTCGCAGATGTCGCACATCACCTCGGTGCGGAGCGTCGAGGACGGCAACGACAAGTCGCACGCCATCGGCCTCGGCCAGATGAACCTGCACGGCTACCTCGCTCGTGAGCGCGTCTACTACGGCTCCGAAGAGGGCATCGACTTCACGAACATCTACTTCTACACGGTGCTGTTCCACGCCCTGCGTGCGTCGAACAAGATCGCGATCGAGACCGGCGAGACCTTCGACGGGTTCCGCGACTCGAAGTACGCGTCGGGTGAGTTCTTCGACAAGTACACCGACCAGGCGTGGACCCCCGCGACCGCTCGTGTTGCCTCGCTGTTCGACAACGCGAACATCACGATCCCGACGCAGGAGGACTGGAAGGCGCTGAAGGCGTCCGTCCAGGAGCACGGCATCTACAACCAGAACCTGCAGGCCGTCCCGCCGACCGGTTCGATCTCGTACATCAACCACTCGACGTCGTCGATCCACCCGATCGCGTCGAAGATCGAGATCCGCAAGGAAGGCAAGCTCGGCCGCGTCTACTACCCGGCGCCGTTCATGACGAACGACAACCTGGACTACTACCAGGACGCGTACGAGATCGGTGCCGAGAAGATCATCGACACGTACGCCGCGGCGACGCAGCACGTGGACCAGGGCCTGTCCCTGACGCTGTTCTTCAAGGACACCGCCACCACGCGTGACATCAACAAGGCCCAGATCTACGCATGGCGCAAGGGCATCAAGACGATCTACTACATCCGTCTCCGCCAGCTCGCGCTGGAGGGCACGGAGGTCGAGGGCTGCGTCAGCTGCATGCTGTAGAGCTGCTGCTCTCTTCCTGGAGGCGCGGGGCGGGCCCCGCCCCGCGCCTCCAGTCCGTCATCAGATCACCATCTCGAATCCGGAAGACAATCCCATGACCCTCACCGACCCGGTCCACGCCACGGGCAAGTCCATCCCGCTGATCAGCTCGGTCAGTGCCATCAACTGGAACCGCATCCAGGACGACAAGGACGTCGAGGTCTGGAACCGGCTGGTCAACAACTTCTGGCTCCCCGAGAAGGTGCCGCTCTCGAACGACGTGCAGTCGTGGAACACGCTGACGCCGGCAGAGCAGCAGCTCACCATGCGGGTCTTCACCGGCCTGACGCTGCTCGACACCATCCAGGGCACCGTCGGCGCGATCAGCCTGATCCCCGACGCGATCACCCCGCACGAAGAAGCCGTCTACACGAACATCGCGTTCATGGAGTCGGTGCACGCGAAGAGCTACTCGTCGATCTTCTCGACGCTCGCCTCGACGCCTGAGATCGACGACGCCTTCCGCTGGTCCACCGAGAACGTGAACCTGCAGAAGAAGGCCCAGATCGTCCTCGACTACTACACCGGTGACGACCCCTTGAAGCGCAAGGTCGCCTCGACGCTGCTCGAGTCGTTCCTGTTCTACTCCGGCTTCTACCTGCCGATGTACTGGTCCTCGCGCGCGAAGCTCACCAACACCGCCGACCTGATCCGCCTGATCATCCGCGACGAAGCCGTCCATGGGTACTACATCGGGTACAAGTTCCAGAAGGGTCTCGAGGGCGCTTCCGAAGAGCGCAAGCAGGAGATCAAGGACTACACGTTCAACCTGCTCTTCGAGCTCTACGAGAACGAGGTGCAGTACACGCAGGACCTCTACGACCAGGTCGGGCTGACCGAGGACGTCAAGAAGTTCCTGCACTACAACGCCAACAAGGCGCTGATGAACCTGGGCTACGAGCCGATGTTCCCCAAGGAGACGACGGACGTGAACCCGGCGATCCTGTCGGCGCTGTCGCCGAACGCGGACGAGAACCACGACTTCTTCTCGGGGTCCGGGTCGTCGTACGTCATCGGCAAGGCGGAGAAGACTGAGGACGAGGACTGGGACTTCTGATCCTGGTTTGACTCGTGGGGACGCCCCGCTGGCTTCGGCTGGCGGGGCGTTTCTGCGTCCGCATGTCCGCCCGTCACTGAGATGAAGCGCGGACGGGCTATGTGAGACAGGGTTTGTCCACCTGCTCACGCGTGGAGCAGTGCGTTCGCTGGCCGACCGGCTACCGAGACGGCGGTACGAACGAGCGCCGACACCGCGGCGACGTGCAAGTCTGTCCAGGTGAATCTCGAAGGCCTGCCTCGACTCTCCGCTCCTAATCGGTGGGTCTATGTCGTCGGCAAGATTGTCGTTGAGTCCGTGAGCATGGATGCGCGGCTGCGAGCACTGCTGGCAATCATGCGCGGCCAGGCGGAGCCGGACGCCGCGCTGGAGGCGGCCCCGCCGTGGAACAAGAGCATCACCGACTGCCGGGAGCTTCTTCCCGCCATCGCAGACGACACCACTCGAGCTGCGGTCGCGGCTGTTCTGGGCGAGGCTGACCATGCCTGGAACGAGCGGAACCGGTACGTCCACGACATGCTCGTCGACAAGATCGCAGCAGACGACGATTCTTATCCGACAGTTGTCGGATCGAAAGGCGACGACCAACGGCTGCGAATGAGGCTCGCGCGCGACAAGAAGGGTGGCGCGCCGGCCGCTGAGGTGGTCTCCCTCCATCATGCCGTCGAGCTGGTTGAGCAGATCGTGTCGGCCACCTGGCGTCTGCAAGCTGCGCGGGGCTACCTCCTCGGCCGAACGAACATGTGGCGTCCTCTTCTCTTTGGGCACGTCACCGGAGTCTGGGACGGATCCGTCGAATGGATTTCTGTTGACGACGACGACGACTGAGGCGTCTCGGTAGCCGATCGGACGCTGCACGAGATGTCGCCTTCGCGTGCGTTATGCCTTGACCAGGTAGCCCGCCGCGTGCAGGATGAATAACTAGGCGGTGCTAATACGTATTAGCTCGATGGTCTTCAGAGAGGAAGGCTCCAAGCGACATGTTTCGACCACTTCAACGCATCAGCGTGATCGCGGCGGCAGCGATATCGGGGGCGCTGGTTCTCGCGACCGTGACCGCGACAGCGAGCTCGGCCGATACCAGCCAGTACCACGAGACGTACCGGCCCCAGTCCCACTACTCACTACCGTCCGGCTGGATCGGGGACCCGAACGGCCTCGTCTACGACGACGGGCTCTACTACCTGTTCAGCTACGGCACGTGGGAGGGAGCAGTGAGCAAAGACCTGGTCCACTGGGAGAACATCCCGGTGAAGGGGCCTGAGCCAGACCCGGGTAGCAACGCGTTCTTCAGCGGGGGAGCGGTTGTCGACAACGGCAACACCAGCGGCTTCGGAACCAAGAAGAACCCAGCCATGGTGGCGTTCTACACCAGCGTCCAGGCCGGAACCGGCATCCAGTCGCAGTCGCTGGCATACAGCACCGATCACGGCCGCACGTGGACGCGGTACGCCGGCAATCCGGTCCTCGACCTCCAGTCGACGAACTTCCGCGACCCGAAGGTGTTCTGGTACGCGCCGAAGAAGGAGTGGGTGATGGCGGTCACCCTCTCCGATCAGTACAAAATCGCCTTCTACACGTCGAAGGACCTGAAGTCGTGGACACACGCCAGCGACTTCGGTCCGCGCGGCGCAACCAGCGGCGTCTGGGAGATGCCCGACCTCTACGCACTGCCCGTGGATGGCAACAAGCGGCAGATGAAGTGGGTGCTCAGCGTCAGTGTCGGCAGCACAGGTGTCCAGTACTTCACCGGGCAGTTCGACGGTACATCGTTCACCCCGGATGGCCCGGCGACCTACACCGCTCCAGCCGGCGCGACAGTGGCCGACTTCGAGTCGGGAACCTACGCGGGCTGGACCGCGACCGGCTCCGCGTTCGGCGCGGCACCCGCAGCCGGCGCCCTCCCTGACCAGCAGGCCGTCGCAGGCTTCCAGGGCAAGTACCTCGTTGACAGCTACAACGGGGGTGACGGAGCAACCGGGACGCTCACCTCGGCACCGTTCACGCTCAACAAAGCGCGCCTGAACTTCCTCGTCGGCGGAGGCAACAACCCCGCTATCCCAGGCTCCGTTCCAGCAGGGACGGTTCCGAGCGGATCTGTCCTCGCTGACTTCGCCGGCCCCACCTACGGTGAGGGTTGGACCGCGACCGGTTCCTTCATCGGCGCCGGGCCGACAAAGGAATCACTGCCGAACCAGATCGGCAGCTCGGTGCTGGACACGTTCACCCCGGATGGGGATGCCGGGACCGGCACGGTCACGTCGCCGACGTTCACGGTCACGAAGCCCTACATCGACCTGCAGATCGCCGGCGGCGACCACCCGTGGGGACAGGCGAACCCCACGGCCGTCAACCTGATCGTTGACGGCAAGGTCGTGCAGTCAGTCACCAGCGACGGCACCGGGACGCTTCGATGGGCAAGCCTCGACGCCACGGCGTACCAAGGTAAGGACGCGCAGATTCAGGTTGTCGACGACAACGACGGCACGGGCGGCTGGGGTCACCTCATGGTTGGGCAGATCATCGCCGCGGACCAGAAAGCCGCTCCCTGGGACACGCAGACCACGGTGAACCTCCTCGTCGACGGGAAGGCTGTTCGCACTGCGACCGGTGCAAACAGCGAGACGCTGGATTGGACGTCGTGGAACATCGCCGACCTGCGCGGCAGGCAAGCGCAGCTCCAGATCGTTGACAACGCCACCGGCGGATGGGGCCACATCCTCGCCGACGGGTTCACGCAGAGCGATGCGCCGGCATTGACCCGGTACCAGCGTGCCAACTGGTTGGACTACGGGGCTGACTTCTACGCGGAGAACACGTGGGAGAACGCCCCCAACGGGGAGCGCATCGCCATCGCCTGGATGAACAACTGGGCGTACGCCTCAAACGTGCCGACGTCCCCATGGCAGGGCGCCGAGACGTTCCCGCGCGCCCTGTCACTGCGGACCATCGATGGGAAGCTCAAGATCGTCGAACAGCCCGTCGACGGTATCGACAAGCTGCACGCGGGTCGTCCTGCGCGGGTGAAGAACGTCTCTGTCGCGAACACGACGACAGCGCTCCCGGTGACAGGCCAGACTCTCGATGTGCAGGCCCACCTCACCGCAGGTTCGGCGAAGACCTTCGGCCTCAACGTGCGAACTGGTGCCGGACAGTACACGCAGGTTGGGTACGACACGAGCACCGGAACGGTGTTCATCGATCGCACCCGCTCTGGGAACGTGGCCTTCAGCAGCGCGTTCGCATCACGCAGCGATGCGCCGCTGCAGTTGACCCGCGGTGGCTTGGATCTACGGATCCTGGTTGACGCCTCTTCGATCGAGGTGTTCGGCGCGAACGGCCAAGTGGTCCTCACCGACCAGATCTTCCCGGACTCGACCAGCACCGGTGTCAGCGCTTTCGCTACGGGTGGTACAGCCCGCGTCGACGACCTCCGAGCCTGGAACCTCAAGTCGATCTGGAAGTAGCGCAACGAACGAAGTGCGCCTGCCCGCGATCCGGGGCAGGCGCACTTCGTCGATGCTGGCGCTAGCGAGTACTGACCGTCAGACGATCAAGGGTGAACGCGCCGTCCTGCGCGAAGACACCGACGCGCCCCGCGGGGCGATCGTAGAGACGCGTGCTCAACGCGACGGCCCCGTCGACGATGGCGACACAGATGTCCCCGTCCAACTGCACCTCGAGGTGATGCGCGCCTGGGGCGAGCTCCACCGGGCGCTCGAGCTCGACGGCGTGCGGAACGTCGCCGAGGATCTGCCACTGCTCGGTGCCAGTGCTGCCGCGCGGCCAGCGGTCCAGCACGAGCCGGTTCCGATCCGGCTCGAAGCGCAGGGCGTAGCCCTCTTCGCCGTCGTCGCTGGTACGCAGGAGTACGCCGAACGACCTGGTGTCTGCGTCGAGTGTCAGGTCCACCGCCAGGAGCGCCTCGGTCGGGAGCTCGGGCCCGACCCAGGACGCGTACCGGGTCGCTGCGCCAGCGCCCACGGTCGCTGCAGCACCGTTGACCGGTTCGAGGTGTGCCGTGAGATCGATCTCCTCGGTGTATGCCGCCTTGATGCCGTCGGGGAGGTCGAACCGCAGCGACCCGTCCGTCCGCTGGTGGGCTTGCAGTGTGGCCATGGTCCCGGCCCACTGCCACGCGCCGCCATCCCGCTGGTCTTCCTTGGACGCGATCCACCCGACGAAGTACCGCTGGTCGTCGAGTGCGACGGTCTTCGCGGCGTAGAAGGCTCGGCCGTCGACGGTGTCATCAGCCGGCGCAAACCATGGGCCGTCCGGTGACTTCGCGATGCGGTAGCGGGTGCAGAACGCGTCGGAGAACTCCGAGTACACGAGGTACCACCACTCGCCCCACTGGAACACGTCAGGGCACTCCTGGGTGATGAAGCGGTGTGGTTCCCAGATGGGGTCAGCGTCTCGCCAGGTGATGAGGTCGTCAGACTCGAGCCGTGCCACGACGCCGGAACGCCGATACGGCTCGTCCGGTCGCCGAGTGGCGAGGAGCATCTGCCAGGGCCGGTCGGCATTGGGACGGAAGACGAAAGGGTCTCGCCAGTCTTCGGGGGAGTAGCCAGCGAGTGCGGGGAAGTCCCACTCGGGATGCTTGGTCCAGTCGGTCAGATCACCGGATGACGTCGCGTGCGCGACAACCTGCGCGTCCTTGAAGCCGCCATCGGGTCCGGTCTTGATACGGGGATTGTGCCCCGTGTAGAACAAGTGCAGCGTTCCCTCCTCATCACGAACAACGCTGCCGGTGTAGCAGTCAAAGTCGCTCGCGTCGGGGCCGCCGGAGGGCAGTACCACGCCCTTGTCGGTGAAGGTGACGAAGTCGGTTGTGGTCACGACCGCCCAGGGCATGCCCGTTGCTCGCTTGAGCGGCGGAGCGTCCGGCCGTTCGTCGAGCAGGTAGAACAACCACGCGGTGCCTTCGTGTTCAAACGGGATGACGTCGCCGACGTAGCCGTTCGGGGGGCGGAAATGGGTGCTGGACGGGAGCGTCATTCAAGTTCCTTCGGGTCGTGGGGCCGCAAGCGAGCTGCGGGCGACGTATTCGCAGGGCACGAGGTGTCGGCCGGGCTGTTCCGCCTCCGCTAGCAGCAGAGTTCCGGCTTCAAAGCCCATCTGCTGGTGCGGCAGCGCGACGGTGGTGAGCGGTGGGTGCATCTGGTCGGCGAGGTCGGGTTGGTCGTCGAAGCCGACGATGCTGATGTCCTCCGGGCATCGCATTCCCAGTGCCTGAGCAGCCATCAGAGCGCCGACCGCCATGCGGTCGTTTCCGCAGATGATCGCCGTCGGACGGATGGCCACGTCGTCGAGGGCCTCGACCGCGAGGTCATAGCCGGATCCCACCTGGAAGGTGCCGAACGTGATCCTGATCTGTGTCGACGGGATGCCCGCGTCGGCGGCGGCGCGCTCGAGTCCGCGCTTTCGTTCTTGGCAGGCGTAGTCGTCCTCAGGGCCGCCGAGGAAGGCGACGGTGGTGTGGCCGGCTGCGAAGACGGCGGCGGCGACGTCGTACCCGCCCTGGTACTCGTCGGCGAGCACGGTGACTGCGGGTGCGTCCTCGGGTGGGAAGCAGTTGACGAAGACCGTTGGGACCGCGTCGAGTCCGGCAACCGGGGTGACGTACTCGGGCCCGGGCGCTGCGTAGACCAGGCCAGCGACTCCTTGCTGAACGAGGTTCTCGACGGCAGCTTTGCCTCCGTCGGACGTCTGCGCGGTCTCGACCACGAAGCACACGTATCCGGCCTCCTGCACGGCCTGCTGCACGCCGAGCACGATGTGACCCGCGTAGGGCTGGGAGACAAGCCGATCGGCGATCACACCAACTGTGTAGGACCGATTCGATCGCAGCGACTGCGCCGCCCGGTTGGGCTGGAAGTTCAGCTCCTTCGCGGCCTCGAGGACACGAGTGCGCGTCTCAGCAGCGATTGAAACGTCCCGGCGATCGTTAAGGACGAACGACACCGTCGGCTGGGACACGCCAGCGTGGCGCGCGACGTCCTTCATGGTGACGCGCTGTGACTGCGTTGTGCGCTTGCGGTTCGCCATTGAGCCTCCTCCGTTGCCATCATCATGCCAGAAGCAAATACGTATTGCGTCCGCTCCGCATGCTGTGTACGCTCGCCCTGCAAATACGTATTGGCCCCGACCTAGCGGGGTCACGATCGCTCAGAGAGGAGCGACCCATGGCGAACGGATTCAGCACCCCGATCGACCGGCGCACGCTGTTCAAGTTCGGTGGCGCGGGACTCGCGCTGGCCGGCATCGGATCGCTGGCGGCTTGCTCGACCACCGGCGGCGGGGGCAGCAGCTCCGGCACGGTGAAGATGCTCTACTTCGGTGAGCAGAGCGCGGCGACGGCCCTGCAGAAGGCCATCGAGCCGAAGATCAAGGCCCTCGACAAGAAGGCGAGTCTGCAGGTCACGGCGATCAACGGGACCGACTGGAACGACTTCCTCGCGAAGGTCCTCACGCAGATCGCCTCGGGTGACGTGCCGGACATCGTCAGCGTGGCAACCGAGGGGCAGCAGCTGCTGGCGTCGAAGAACCTTCTGACGCCTCTCGACGACTACGTCACGAAGAACCTGTCGGACCTGCACAAGTACTTCACCGGCGCCCACCCGGCGCTGCTGGAGTCGACGATGTACCAGGGGCACCTCTACACGCTTCCTGACAGCTTCAACGCGGGCAGCATGTTCTACTCGACCGACCTGTTCGACAAGGCCGGCCTGTCCCACCCGACGAGCAAGTGGTCGATGGGCGACTTCCACTCGTCGGCCGAGAGCCTGGCGAAGGTCGGGGGCGGCACGTACGCGTTCGACTGGGTGGTACGGCTCTGGGGCAGCTGGACGTCGTTCCTCTACGCCAACGACGGGAACCTCCTCGAGGAGGGCAAGTACTCCGGCGGTGACTGGCTGTGGAAGAGCAAGGCGTTCTCCGACAACCCGATCAGCGTCTCTGGGCGCAAGGGCGGCTGGAAGTGGGGCGACCCGACGGCGAACTCGGACGCGGCCGTCGAGGCGCTGCAGTACGTCATCGACCTGCAGAAGTCGGGCGCCTCGCCCTCGCCCGATGTCGGCGGTGGCGCAACGCTGCAGGGCCTGATGGCCTCCGGCCGGATCGGCATGACGATCGGCGGCGGCTTCTGGGCCGGCGGTCTCCACAACGCCGGGATGAAGAACGGGAGCTTCGACGTAGTCGAGTTCCCGACGTGGAAGAGCAACAAGTCGCTCTTCGGCGCCGGCGGCTACGGCATCTTCAACTCCTCGAAGAACAAGGACCTCGCGTTCGAGGTCATCAAGGTCATGGTGCAGCCGGAGAGCTTCGACGCCCTCTGGCCCGGCAACGTCACCACTCCGGCGCAGAAGCCGCTGATGACCGCCGACCGGTACAAGACCACCGGGCCGGAGCACTGGTCGGTGTTCTACGACCAGCTCGACAACTCGGTGCCGATCTCCGCACCGCCGTACTACAACGCCCTCGCCACGGCCCTCAACCAGCGCACCACCCAGGCGATTTCCTCCGGGAACGCCAAGAAGGCGCTCGACGGCCTCCAGGCAGACATCGAGAAGGCAGCCTCGCAGGCTTCGTGATGACAGCAGCAACAGAAACACCCATCCGGCGGGCTGCCAAGGTCGCAGCCCGCCGGCCGGCGGCCAAGCGCGCGCGCCGACGTGAGTCCACGTTCGGGTTCCTAATGATCGGGCTCGCGGTGATCTTCGTCGCCGTATTCACCCTCATCCCCATCCTCGCCTCCCTCGGACTCTCATTCACCTCATGGGACGTCATCAGCAGCCCGAAGTGGGTCGGGTTCGACAACTACACGCGGCTCTTCACCGACGGGCCAGTCCTGGCGTCGTTCGGTGTGACCGTGGCTCTCGCGATCGCGATCGTCGTGCTGCAAATCTCGCTCGGCCTGCTCCTGGCGGTGCTGGCGAACAACCGAAAGCACAACACCACGCGTGTGTTCTTCCGTACGTCGTTCTACCTGCCCCTGCTGGCCTCGACGGCGGCGGTGTCGATCTTCATGGGCTACATCTTCGACACGAAGTTCGGCCTCATCAACTACTACCTGAACGAGATCGGACTACCCGGCGCGCACTGGTTGAACGATCCCTTCTGGGCGAAGGTCACGGTCGTGATGGTGGTCGTCTGGCAGCAGGTCGGCTTCACCTTCGTGCTCTTCGTCGCCGCACTGCTCGCGGTACCCGTCGACGTGCAAGAAGCTGCAGCGATCGACGGTGCGGGGCCCTGGCGGACCCTGTTCCGGATCAAGATCCCGCTCATCAGCCCCACGATCCTGTTCGCGACCGTGATCGCGATGATCAACGCAATGCAGCTGTTCGACCAGCCATTCATCATGACCAAGGGCGGCCCCGGCACCGCGACGACGACCGCCACGATCTCCATGTACCAGGCCGGGTTCCAGAACCTGCAGTTCGGGTTCGCCTCCGCCATCGCGATCCTGCTGCTGGTGATCATCGGCATCATCACCGGGATCCAGTTCATCGCCGCACGAAAGCTGGTGTTCTACCAATGACGACCACTGACACCCTCAACCCGCTGCATGCTCCGGAGACGGTCGCGCAGCCCGCCGTCAGTCATATCGTTCGGCGCCGGAAGCCGGTGGCAAAGGTCGGCAGCATCCTCGGCATGATCATCCTGATCATCGCCGCCGTGTTCGCGCTCGGACCGCTGCTCTGGACGCTGACCACATCGCTGCGCACCCCGGCGGAGTCGTTCAACAACCCTCCGCAGTGGTTGCCCCTGTCCTGGGACTTCAGCAACTACGCGGCGGTGTTCAACCAGATTCCGATCGGGCAGTTCTTCGTCAACAGCGTCCTGGTGACACTGCTCATCGTCGTCGGTCAGACCATCACGTGCACCTTGTCCGGGTACGCCTTCGCGATGATCAGCTTCCCGGGGAAGAACACCATCTTCGGGATCTTCCTCGCCACGATGATGGTGCCGATCCAGACGATCATCATCCCGGTGTTCGTCATCCTGAAGGACATGGGGCTGACCGGCTCCATCGCGTCGCTCATCGTCCCTGCGCTCGGCAGTGCGTTCGGCACCTTCCTAATGCGGCAGTACTTCATGCAGATGCCGAAGGAACTCGGGGAGGCGGCCCGCATCGACGGTGCCAGCCAGTTCGGGGTGTTCTGGCACGTGTACTCGCGGATGGCGAGCCCGGCGATCGCGACGCTCGCGATCCTGAACTTCTCCGGCTTCTGGGCCGAGTACTACCGGCCGCTGATCTTCCTCAACCAGCAGGACACGTTCACTCTCCCGCTCGGGCTCGTCGGACTCCAGGGCAACCTCGGCACCGGATCGATCTCCGTCGTGCTCGCCGGCGTCGTGCTCACCATGATCCCGAGCGTCCTGCTGTTCATCTTCGCCCAGCGGTACTTCATTGAAGGCGTCACGGCGGGATCATCCCGATGACCGACCTTCACGCCCTGCCGACAGCACTCCAGGAAGCCGCACTCGCCGTGACCGCAGCCGACCACCACCTCCCGCAGTTCCACGTCCGACTCCCTCGCGGGTATGTCAACGACCCGAACGGCCCGATCGACATCGGCGGGCAGGCGCACCTGTACTTCCAGTCGCGGCCCAAGGTCGACCTCGAGATCCCGGTCGAGTGGGGACACGCCACCAGCGACGACCTGGTGCACTGGACCCTCCACCGCCCCGCCATTGTCCCCGTCCCCGGTGGCGCCGACTCCGGGGGCGCTTGGTCCGGCAACACGGTCCTGCACGACGGGGTCGTCCGCGCCTACTACTCCGGGAAAGTGGATCACAGCCCGTTCCAGTCGGTGCTCCTCGCCGAGTCCACGGACGGCGGGACCACCTACGGCGCCCCCGTGCAGGTCGTCGCAGACCCGTCCACGGACGAGGCGATCACCATGTTCCGCGACCCGTTCGTCTGGCAGACAGACGACGGCTGGTCGATGGCGGTCGGAGCGGCGGCCAGGAACCAGACCGCGTCCGTCCGCCACTACCGATCGACGGACGGCATCAGCTGGACGTACGTCGGCGATCTGGTGTCGATGGCACGCGACACGGTCAACGGCATTGACACCGGTGAGGGGTGGGAGTGCCCGCAGATCCTCACCGTCGACGGCACCGAGATTGCGATCGTGGCGTCCTGGTCCCATGCCGACGGCCCGGGTGACGTCGTCGCGATCCCGCTGACCGGGTCTCCTTCGCCGTTCAAGGTCGACGACGGGCAGCATTTCTACGCGGCTTCCGTGATGCGGACCAGCTCCTGGGGGCCGGTGCTCTTCGGGTGGGTCACAGAGGGCCGGACCGAGCAGTGGACCGAGCAGGCAGGTTGGTCCGGAGCGATCTCCCTGCCGCGCCGGGCGTGGATCACGAACGGTCGACTCGGCACCGAACCCCACCCCGCAATCGACGCCCTCCGCGCCGGCAGCTCGCAGGCTGCGCACGGTGCTCGCATCGGCGCGCAAGCCGAAATCGTGCTGCCTGTCGCCGTCACCGGCTGCATCCGGCTGCGCTTCTCCGAGACCGAATACCTCGACATCACGATCGACGTCGACGCGGGCACGCTCACCATCGACCGGGCACATGCCAGCACAGACCACCGCGCTGACCCGAGCCCCGCGGTGATTCGTGCTCCCTTCGACCGGACCGCGGACCGACCTGCAGTGCGAGTACTGCTTGACGGATCGGTCGTCGAACTGTTCACCAGCGCCGGACGCTCCATCACCACCCGCGTCTACCCGACGCAAGCACCGCCGTGGAGCGTGGAAGCCCCGAACCAAGCGTTGGTGTGGGATCTCGAGCCCACCGTCACGACCATTGCGGCTCCCGCCGCCGACGTCACCGCTGGATCCGCGCGATCTGACTGAGCGGCGCCGACAGGTCCACCGGCACCAACTCGTCCCGATCATCGAAGGAGATGACTGTGCATCGAATCACCGTTGCGGGAGAAGCGCTCGTCGACATCGTCCACGACGACGCCACGCGGGAGATCCCCGGAGGAAGCCCCGCGAACGTCGCCCTCGGTCTCGGACGGCTCGGCGCGCCGGTCGAATTCGCCACATGGCTCGGTGATGACGTGCGCGGCCACCAGATCGCAGATCACCTCGACGCGTCAGAGGTCGGGCTGGTTCCCGGCGTCTTCGGGGCCACGAGAACCCCGGCGGCGACAGTCCGGCTCACTCCCGACGGCCAGCCCACGTACGAGTTCGACATCGAATGGGACCTGCCGCACCTACCGCAAACGCCGCGATGGCTGCACATCGGATCGATCGGCGCGTTCCTGCAGCCGGGAGCGGGCAAAGTGCGAGAGCTCGTCCAGCGCACCGCAGCCGCCGGCGGCATCGTCTCGTTCGATCCGAACATCCGGCCCGCGCTCCTCGGAGACGCGGCCGCTGAGCGGGTCTGGTTCGAGCACCTCGCGGCAGAAGCCACTGTGCTGAAACTCTCCGACGAGGACGCCGCCTGGCTCTACCCAGGCGACAGCGTCGACGTCGTCCTCGACCGTCTCCTCGAGCTCGGCGTGACGCTGGCCGTCATCACCACCGGTGCCGCCGGCGCAACGCTTGCGACCACCCGAGAGCGGGTTGCCGTGCCCAGCAAACGCGTCGACGTCGTCGACACGGTCGGCGCCGGAGACACCTACATGGCCACCCTCATCTGGCAACTTCAGGACACCATCGTCACCCTCGATGCCTTGGACTCCAGCGCTTTGGCACGACTCGGCCAGATCAGCGCCAGCGCCGCGGCGATCACAGTGAGCCGTCGTGGTGCGGACCTACCAACCGCTAGTGACGTGCTCGCAGCGCTTGGAGAACCCACCAGATGAGCGCCCCGTCCGTTCCGCGCGGGACGACGCGGCAGAAGCGCCCCGAAGCCGGAACGATGTCACTCGGACAGCACCTCAACGAGCTCCGGAAACGGCTCTTCCGCGCGGTGCTCGCCATCGCAATCTGCGCAGTCATCGGCTGGTTCCTCACACCGTTCGTGCTCGACCAACTCCGCGCACCCGTCACCGAGCTCGCAGACGCCGGCGGCGGTCACACCGCGGAACTGAACTTCCCTGCCATCAGCGGCGCCTTCGACCTGCGCCTTCAAATCACGATCACGATCGCGGTCGTCATCGCCAGCCCCGTTTGGCTGTACCAAGTCTGGGCGTTCATCGTTCCTGCCCTGGTTCGGAAGGAACGGCTCTACGCAATCGGGTTCCTCGGCTCCGCGATCCCGCTCTTCCTCGGCGGATGCTGGTTCGGCTGGTACGTCCTGCCGCACATCGTGCAGATCCTAGGCAGCTTCGTCGCACACCAGGACACCTCGATCGTCGACGCGAAGGCGTACTACGACTTCGCCGTGAAGCTCGTCCTTGCCGTCGGTATCGCGTTCGTCTTGCCGGTGTTCCTCGTCCTGCTCAACTTCGTCGGCGTCCTCACCGCGAAAGCGATCCTCGGTGCCTGGCGCATCGCCGTGCTCTGCATCCTCATCTTCACCGCGCTCGTCACACCATCGGCGGACATCGCATCGATGTTCCTCCTCGCCATTCCGATGGGCGTGCTCTACCTCGCAGCGTGCGCGGTCACTTGGCTGCATGACCGCCGTCTCGCCCGCCGCCTCGCGGCCGCTTCCTCAACCACCCACCCCGTGACGTAGCGTCCGCTTCGCCGCCTGCACACGAAGGACTCATCATGCTCGGCAACCTCACCGGCATCCACCTGCTCATCATCCTCGGCATCGTCGTACTGCTCTTCGGCGCCACCAAGCTGCCCGCCCTGGCAAAGGGGCTCGGGCAGTCGCTCAACATCTTCCGCAGTGAGATCCACGCCGGAGACAACAAGAAGAGCTCCGACCAGGCCAGCGCCCCTGTCGCACACGACGGCACCGTGCCGTCGCACGAGTGAGCTGCTTTTCGGCGAGCTGACGGGTAAGCACCGTGGACGTCGAGAAACTGCTCGTCATCGCCGTCATCGCCGGGTTGTGTCTCGGACCGGCTCGGCTGGCCGCCCACACCAAACAGCTCACCAACTTCCTGCGTCAGCTGCGGGGATGGGCTGACACGACTAAAGCTCAGATCGAGGAGCAGACCGGAGTCGACATCGACTGGTCAGAACTCGACCCGCGCCGTTATGACCCGCGCCGCATCATCCGCGACGCACTCACCCAACCTCCGACACCGCACGAACCCGCCGTTGAACCAACGGTGCTCACCCACACTGCGGAACCAACCAACTCTCGAACCGGAGTCAACGATGACGTCTGAATTCCACCGCCGAGCTCTCTTCCAGGGCGCCGGCATCGGCGCCCTGGCGCTGCTCGCCACCGCCGCGCCCGCTGAAGCCGCCCAGGCTGCCACCGCGGGATCCGCCTCCACATCAGCGACCGCAGCGACATCATTCCGCGCGAAGTACCACATGACCCCGCCGTCGGGATGGCTCTCGGACCCGCAGCGACCGGTCTTCACCCGGGGCGCCTACCAGCTGTACTACCTGCACTCCGACGTCGACAACGGGGACGGCGGGTGGGACCACGTCTCCACCACCGACGGCATCAACTTCACCTTCCAGGGCACCGTCATCCCCCTGCAGACCAACCTGCCCACCTGGACCGGTTGCACCCTGATCGACACGAACAACACCGCCGGCTATGGCGCCGGTGCCGTCATCGCCCTCGCCACCCGACCCACCGGAGGGGTGCGAAAGTACCAGGAGCAGTACCTCTTCTACTCCACCGACGGCGGCTTCACCTTCACCGCCCGACCCAACCCCGTCATCGTCAACACCGACGGACGCACCGCAACCACCGACGCGCAGATCTCCAATGCCGAGTGGTTCCGCGACCCCAAGGTCGCGTGGGACGACGCCCGCAACGAATGGGTCTGTGTCATCGGCCGGCAGCGCTACGCGGCGTTCTACACGTCGAAGAACCTCATCGACTGGACCCTGCAGCACAACTTCGACTACCCCGACCACAACCTCGGCGGCATCGAATGCCCCGATCTCTTCCAGATCACAGCAGATGACGGCACCAAGCACTGGGTTCTCAGCGGCAGCATGGACGCCTACAACGAGGGGCTGCCCTGCACGTACGCGTATTGGACCGGCTCCTGGAACGGCACCGCGTACACGGCGGATAACCTCACCCCGCAATGGCTCGACTGGGGATGGGACTGGTACGCGGCAGTCACCTGGCCGGCCAACGAAGCGCCGACAACGAAGCGGTACGGCCTCGGCTGGATGAACAACTGGAAGTACGCCAACCGGCAGGTCCCCACCGACGCATCCGACGGGTACAACGGCCAAAACTCGATCGTCCGCGAGATCACACTCCAGAAGCAGACCGATGGTCATTACACCCTCCTCAGCGCACCGATCGCGGCGCTCAAGGGCACCGCGAAGCGCACCGTGCCGATCGCGAACCAGACCGTCAACGGTTCAGTGGTCTTGCCCTACAACGGCCGCGCGTATGAGATCGAGCTCGACGTCACGTGGACCAACGCCACCAACGTCGGAGTCTCCGTCGGACGCTCGGCGGACGGAGCGCGACACACCAACATCGGCAAGTACGGCAGCGATCTGTACGTGGACAGGGCCCCGTCCGACCGTGCAGGATTCGCATTGGCGCCCTACACGCGGGCTGCAGCGCCCATCGACCCCGCCGCCCGCGCCGTGCACCTTCGCATCCTCGTCGACACGCAGAGCGTTGAGGTGTTCGTCAACGCCGGCTACACGGTCCTGTCCAACCAGGTGAACTTCGACGCCGGCGACACAGGCATCTCGCTGTACTCCGACGGCGGCACCGCAACGTTCTCCAACATCACCATCCGCGAATACGGAAGCTAGCGCGCGCAGGGCGGAAGGCAGCAGCTGCCTTCCGGCCTGCGGCTGCTTCTTCGCTGCCCGCCAGACGATCGTCTGGTGAGACGCCGACGCCGACGCCGACGCGGGCTCGGCACGCGAATCGCTGGGTGACGTGGACCGGGTTGCCGGGGTCCGCTCGCAGGGGGATGTCGCCTTTCCGGCAACCACTCACGCCGGCGGCGTCGTTCCCGCGCCCTCGGTGTCGTCTGCGCCAGCCGGAGCGGTGCCGGCCTGGTCGAGGTTCTCGTGCGGGTCGCCCATGTCGCCGGTGGCCTTGCCGGCGAGGGACAGCCCGAAGTGCTTGCGGACGGCGTTCGCCTCGGAAGGGGACAAGGTCTGTCCGACTCCGACGGACGGCGCGCCCTTGATCGCGCTCTTCGTGTACCCGACGTGCAGGTCCGTGCCGTCGAAGGTGGCGTCCTCGACCGGGACGAGCGTGGTGTGACCCCCGAGGAGTCCGGTCGCGACGCTGACGAACGCAGCGCTGCCGTCCTCGTCGGAGGGGAACACCTGCGCGACCTTGCCGACCGATGCGCCGACGCGGTCTCGGACGGTCGCGTGCTCCACTTCGTGGATCTGGTCCTTCGTGATCATGTGTGCAGTCAACGCCCTCGGCCTGACGCCGGTGAGTCAGTCTGCGCGTCCTCGTGACCGGTCTGATCCTCGAGCGCCGCTCGGCGTACCGCGAGGTGGGCAGCAGGAACGGAGAGGGCTGCGCCGCCCACGAGGATGACCGACGCGACGATCGCCGGGGCGGGGCGGGGCGGGGTGCGGAGCGCGGGCACGAGGATGCACACCGCGCACCAGAGGACGGTGATCACGCCCGAGATCAGCGTCGGAGGTAGCGCCGCTCGGTGCCCGGTCCGCCAGGCGTCGTCGCTGGACATCGTGGCGCGCGTCCGGACGCCGGCGAGGTAGTTCCGGCCGAGCTGCCCGGTCGCAGCTCTCCACGTCAACCACATCACGAGGACCGCTCCGCCGATCTCGAGGGCGAGTGCGGACACCATTGCTAGGTCGACTCGTTCGTGTCGTACGGGTCCGTCGCCTTCCCGCGCGGGACCGAGATCGACGACGTCCACGCCGCGAACGTGTACGCGAAGGACGATCCGCTCGCGCCGGTCGGTCAGTGGCTGGGCATGGCGACCGGAGCGGATCCGCTCGGGTTCGACGACGTGCAGGAGTTCTCCTCGGAAGCAGCCGAGGGTAGGAGAGGGGTGACGGGCCACGACATGTGGCACGACTCCGATTCGGACGACGTCGGGTACCTCTCGAACGACTCGACCACGCTCCGCACGCTGGCGCAGATCGTCGCAGACGGGAAGATGGGGCCATGAGAGTCAAGCTTCGTCGCCGACTGCGCGGCGCGATCGTGACCATGCTCGCGGCCGTGGTGCTCACGACGACCGGATGCGCCTCAGGCGGCGCACGCAGAGGAGGCGACGTGACCGGACAGGACGCGCAAGACGCAGCAGGCAAGACCCAGGCGCAGGTAGCCGACCTCTCGTTGCAGGACGAGTTCGAGCTGGCTGGCGAGCGGTACGAGCACGGGCAGGCCGTGCTCGCAGCCGCACAACGACAGATCTCGGACGGCACGTGGTACTGGAACGGCGGAGACGTCCGTCCTCTGCCCGGAGGCGACGACGCGTTCGGCAAGGCGCCGGAGGGTGCGACCAACGAGAACTCCTACGCGTTCCGAGCCGTACGGATCATCGAACCGGAGGGTGCGACCGGCGGGGTGGAGGACCTCGATCCGATGCAGCGCTACTTTGATGAAGAAGGGTGGCGCTGGAGCAGCGCGAAGGTCGGTACGGATCACGAGGTCCGGGCCGACACCGGTGACGGATGGTGGGTGACCTGGAACGTGCGGCCGAACGGGCAGTACTCGCTCGGGGCGTACAGCGAGGCGTTCTGGGCACACGATGCTCCGGAGCTCATCAAGGCGATCGCACTGCGCGACCCCGCCGACTTCCCCGATGAATCCGAGCCGGGTGTCTCGGAGCCGTTCCCGAAGTGGAGCGATCCTGTCCGGCAGCGCTGATCTCCGGACGAGGGTGCGCCTCGCAGATGCCGACCGGTCTGCGAGGAACTCCCGCGTGGCACCCACTCGGTGGAGGGCTGTCGCCGGCCTCCGAACGACCGCAGCCGCACTGCTCATGGTGGTCGTCCTCACCGGCTGCAGCGCCGGCATCGGGAAGACTCCCGAGCAGGCGAAGGAGTCCATCGTCACGTTCGTCGAGGGCTCGACCGACGTGGTGGGGGACGGCTGGGAGGTCAGTGAGGGCCCTGGGCTCGGGAAGTGCGGCTTCGCCCCGGGCGTCCGCGGCGTCGAGTACTCCTACGCCATGGTCCGGTCCACGAGCGTTGACCCGAAGGCCGACGTCGAGGCGGTGGAGCAGCACTGGAAGGACCTCGGGGTCACGACCGAGCGCTACCAGACCGGCGGCGAGGACCCGATCCTCGGCGTCCGAGGTCGCGGTGGCCCAGCGAAGTCTTCGGACTTCCGCGCCGATCCCCGCGGGTACACCATCGACGGCAGCTCGCAGTGCTTCGTGGGGAACTTCGACCGGATGAGCCTGGACAGCCAGGACTGACGGACGTGACCCGCCTGCCGGAGCCGAGCCGTGCCTCCAGGTCGGTCCGGAGCCGCGCCGTTACCGCGCTGCCGGCACCGCGACGTTCGCCAGCTCGGCCCGCACGATGTCCGCACCCGCGGACAGTGCACTGAGCTTCCCGAGCGCCGCGCCCCGCGCCAGCGGTGCCATCCCGCAGTTCGAGCGCGGCGACGCCCCAGTCCTGCACCTCGTCGTGGAAGACGGTGAAGGCGGGCTCGTCGAACTGGATGACGTCGACGGCCGCAGCTTCGAGCTCCCGCGCCTCTTGGATCACTCCCCGTTGCGCTGGAGCTCCTCCGCGTCGCCAGCGGTGCAGGAGGAGACGGCGTCGAGACTGTAGCCGCGTTCGTCGGCGAGGAAGTCGATGCTTTTCATCGGGCCACCGACACCTCGGAGGCCGAGCGTCGGATCCGCGCCGCCGCTCTTGTATCGCTCGGTTTCTATCCCCTTCTCCTTCCAGAGCCGTTCGACGTTCGCCACGTCTTCGGCGGGGTCGCTGCTGCGCTGCTCCCGCATCTTCGTGTAGAAGTACGCAGCGCCGCGTCCGCCGCTGTCGCGATTGCAGCCCTGGACTGCCGGTCCGCTCGCCACCGACCACGCGCCGCCGACCGCGTTCGCGGTGTCGTCGACGATCGCCATGACGGCCTCTTTTGCCTGGGTAGGGGTCTGCTCGTTCTCCACGGTGGTTCCTCCGTTGCATCCCGTCAATGAAAATACCGCTGCCGCGACTACGGCGATCGTTGCCGACAAACGAACCGTCGGCAGCTGGGGAGTCCGTTGGATCATGCGTCGAGCCAAGTCGCTGTCGCTTCCTGCGGTCGGCGAATTCGTAGGCGTTGCTGATGCTGAGGGTTCACTTCGTGAGCTTCCCTTCTTGATTGGTCGTGGCGTAAGCGACGTTACGGAGCGACTGTGTGTCGCGGTCGAGATAGCCGGTGTCGTGGGACGTATGCACGCCGTGGTCCGTCACACCTACGAGCGGGCCATCGCCGTCCGCGCCGAACGTGTGAGCACCGAACCCGGGCGTACTGGGATCGACATGATGATCGTCACTGAACTCTCGTCCGACCGAGGCCCACTGGTCACCTTTCCCCTCGCGGAACCACGGGATGGTGCCATCAGTGATGGGATTGACGTACTCGGCCTGACCGGCGTACACCTCATCGGCATGGAGGGTCGAGGCGTTCGGTACTGAGTCAGGAAGCCCAGCGGAAGCCAGCGTGACCAGCGAGTCGACGTGGACGCCCTCCTCGGTCAAGGCGAAGGCGGCGGTCGTCGTGCCGTAGGAGTGCGCGACGACGTTCGTGGTCGGCGCGCTTCCAGCGCGGACGGCCTCAAGCCCTCGCAGTGTGTTTGCGAGATTCTTGCCGCCCGCCTTCGCGTAGTCGCTCTGCCAGACACCGGGGTCGACATTGCCAGCGCCCGGAATGGGGGGAGAGTCGTAACCCATCCAGGCAACGACGGCCCTCTCGGGTTCGCCGTGCACCCGCCCTTGCTCGTCGAAGATCTGCTGGGACGCATCGGCCCAGTCGGTCATCTTCTCGGAACTCGATGCCATGCCGGGAACGGCGAGAGTGACGTTCCTGGCGGTGTCGAGGTCACCGATCGACACCGCAGCGAGCGGAGGGTGATCGCCCGTCAGAGAGATGAGGGAGCGCTCTCCGGCACGTCGCCCCTGGACCAGTGAGGTCTTGATGTTCTCGAGTGCGCGAAGGTCCCGAGCATTTGCAGCGCGAGCTGGTTGGTTTTGGTTCGAGGGCTGGTTGAGCCCGTTGAGGAAGTTCCGAGCGTCGGCAATACGTTGATCAAGTACGGCGACGTTCGCGGTGTTGCGCGCCCAGTACGGAACCCCCTCAAGGTTGCCGAGCTTGCTCAGCGCGCTCGTCGGGAGAGCGGCGAGGTCGCGCTCGTCCGCTTTCGTGTAGCCGAGCCTCGCCCAGAACGCTGCGACTTCTGCCGGGGTGAGCCCGTTTCGGAACAGTCCCTGGAGCTGAGCGGGCAAACCGTTCGCATCCGAGGCGTCAAGCGACACGTTGGACAAGGAGCCATCTCCGCCAGCGCGTTCGAACGCTTGCGCAATCCGTTCCACCCACGCGGCGTCAGCTTCGTTCTCTTCGAGCAGACGCTCGAAGCCGCCAACGAAGGTCGCGCTGGTGACCGATACCCAAGTACAGGCGCCGGTGAACGCTGACCAAGCGTTCTTCACTGAGACAGCGCGAGCCGACAACGCTGCGTCCTTTGCTCGGGTCGTCGTCGCGAAGGATCGCAGCGTGGATGGATCAGCGGAGCTTCTGCCGGTCCCCGTGCCCAGGCCAGTGCGAACCCGCCCGCGCGGAGAGAAGGACGCTTCGATCGGCACAGGCCGGACGGGTTTTTCCGAGGGCTTCATGTCGAACGGCTGCGCGGGAGGAAGGCTGAGCGGTCCGAGCGGTGCGGCGGCTTCGGCTGCGTGTCGATCGTCCTGCCGCTTCTGCCAGGCCGCGAGGTCGTGAAGACGGGCGCGCTCCTTCTCAGCGTCGGCCTTGGCGGCGGCCACGGCTTCGCTGAGGTCGTCCAAGACAGATGCAAGCTTGGGGCGATCCTCGGCTTCTGTGGCCACGGACTCAGTGAAGCGGCCCGCGTAGGCGCCTGTGAAGTCCTGCGCCGCGTCCTCAGCAGCTCCACGCCTCGCGCCGGCTTGCGCCCGCATGTCGTCAGCCGCAGTCTTCGCGGCTCGGGCCAGACGATCGGCCACGGCGTCGTCGAACGGTATCGCGCCCACGAGATCCCCCAATGCTTCCCCCCGGCAATAGGCGAGCATAGTGGCATGAAAGCTTGTCGGGCCGCCGATCCACATCGGCTGTGGGGAGGCGGCAAGGCCCTTCTCGCCGCCCTCGCATCGGAGGTGACCCCGGACAGCATCCACGGGGCGCGCCGAGATCAACGCCGATGTGGTGTCGCGTGCAAGCAGGACGCCAGAAGCTTCGGCGGCCGATGGAGCGCCAGGTCTCGAGGCCGTCCACGGCCATGAAGTCCACCTCGTACGGCGGTGGTCATCTCGACGAGGACACGCAGTCGCTGCAGAACGTCGCGTACGCCACGACCGGACAGCCCGAACGATTGACGAACTGATCATGCCGATTTCGCAGAAGCGAAAGGGTCTGGAAGGAACGCCCAGATGAAGAAACCTCGGCGGAGAGCCGTCTCCGTTCTCCGGTCGACAGGAGCAGTCCTGCTCGCGGTCGCCGTTCTCACTGGTTGCAGCGAAGGGTCTGGCATGAATACAAAAGAAGCGAAGCAGTCGATCGTCACGTTCGTCGACGAGTCGACCGACGTTGTCGGTGACGGTTGGGAACCCAACGACGGTCCACGGCTGGGGAAGTGCGGACTCGGCCTCGGGACCGGCGGCGTCCAGTACGTCTACGCCAAGGTCCGCGCTGCCAGCGCTGATCCAAAGGCCGACGTCGAGGCGGTGGAACAGCACTGGAAGGAGCTCGGGGTCACGACCGAGCGGTACCAGACCGGCGGCGAGGACCCGATCCTCGGCGTCCGGGGCAGGGGCGGTCCGGTGAGCTCCTTCGACTTCCGCGCGGATCCCCGCGGATACACGATCGACGGCAGCTCGCAGTGCGTTGCGGGGGACTTCGAGAAGATGAGCCTCGACAGTCAGGAGTGACGACCGCGACCTGACCACCGGAACCGAGCCGCGCCTCCCGGTCGGACCCAGACCCGGGCGCCTGCTGGACGCGACACGAACGACGGCCCGCCCCGTTGCCGAGGCGAGCCGTCCGGTCGGACCGGGACGCTAACGCGCAGACGGAACGGCCGAGCCAACGAGTTCAGCCCGCACGATGTCCGCCCCAGCGGACAGCGCCCCGAGCTTGTCGAGCGCGGCCCCACGCGCAAGGGGAGCCATCCCGCAGTTCGAGCTGGGGATGAGCTTGTCCGCGTCGACGAACTCGAGCGCTCGACGCAGCACTTCCGCCACCTCTTCCGGGGTCTCCACGGTCTCGGTCGCGACGTCGATGGCCCCGAGCATGACCTTCTTGCCGCGGATCAGCTCGACGAGCTCGAGCGGCACGTGCGAGTGGATGCATTCGAGCGAGACGATGTCGATGGATGACTGCTGCAGGAGCGGGAACGACTGCTCGTACTGCCGCCACTCGGCCCCGAGGGTCTCCTTCCACTTGTTGTTCGCCTCGATGCCGTACCCGTAACAGATGTGCACGGCGGTCTCGGCGCGCAGGCCCTCGGTGGCGCGTTCGAGTGCGGCCACGCCCCAGTCCTGCACCTCGTCGTGGAAGACGGTGAAGGCGGGCTCGTCGAACTGGATGATGTCGACGCCGGCGTCCTGCAGTTCGCGTGCCTCTTGGTTGAGGATCGTGGCGAACTCCCACGCCAGCTTCTCGCGGCTCTTGTAGTGCTGGTCGGAGAGCGTGTCGATCATGGTCATCGGGCCGGGGAGCGCCCACTTGATCGGTCGGTCGGTCTGGGCGCGGAGGAAGCGGGCGTCGTCCACGAACACGGGCGCCCGGCGGCTCACGGCACCGACGACGGTCGGGACGGCCGCGTCGTACCGGTCACGGATTCGGACGGTCTCCTTGCGCTCCTGGTCGATGCCGTCGAGGTGCTCGATGAACGTCGTGACGAAGTGCTGCCGGGTCTGCTCGCCGTCGCTGATGATGTCGATGCCGCGGTGCTCCTGCTCGTGCACGGCTGCGCGGAGGGCGTCCTGCTTGCCCTCGGTCAGCGCGGCGCCGTCGAGCAGCCAGGGGGACCAGAGCCGTTCGGGCTCGGCGAGCCAGGACGGCTTCGGCAGGCTGCCGACGATCGAGGTGGGGAGGAGGGTGCTCATGCGGTTGCGAGTCCTAACGATCGAAGAGAAGGAACGGCGGCTTCGGCGGCGAAACGCGACAGCAGCGCGTGGTGCGGCGTCACGAGGTGCTCCTCGGTCCACCGGCCCTGGGTGATCCCGAGGCGGCTGCGCTCCTCGCGGTCGTAGGTGACCGGAGTGGGCGTGAAGTCGGTGTGGTCGAGCGTGGGGCGGTAGGTGCTGCCGGCCGGGGTGTTCGCGGCGTAGATCTCCGGGCGGTAGATCTTCTGGAACGTCTCCATGGTGGCGATCGTGCCGATGAGCTGGAGGTCCGTGTAGTCCCCGGTCAGGTCGCCGCGCGTGTAGAACGCGAGCGGGGCCGACGCTCCGGCGGGCTGGAAGTACCGGACCTGCATGCCCATCGGGCCGAAGTAGTCGTCGGTGAGCGAGGAGTGCTCGTGCTCGTACTCGGCGCCGAGGACGGGGTGGACGTACCCGTTCTGGCGGTAGGTCTGACTCGTCGAGACGCTGATGCAGACGACGGGCTCGGCACCGAACTCCGAGCGGAACGCGGAGGACTCCAGGAAGCGCTGGAAGAGCGCCCCGTGCAGCGCCCCGAAGTCAGACGGCAAGCCCGGCGATGACGGCAGCAGCACCGAGAAGTCGTAGTCGCGCAGGTACGACGAGAAGTTGTTCCCGAGGATGCCGTGGTGGTGCTCGCCGGTGAGCTGGTCGACGATCGTGACGTCGAGCATCTCGAGCAGTGGGAACTCGGCGTCCGCTCCATCGTCGAAGAACTGCAGCGAGGCCGAAACGATGTCGAGCTGCAAGCGGTAGCGATCACCGGCAGCCAAGAGGTCGTTCGCGCGTCCGTCGATCATCGCCAGCGCTGCACGCAGGTTTTCCTGTCGACGCTCGCCCCGCGCCAGGTTCGCGAAGTTCGTGGTCAACCGGGAGCTGTCCGCGGGGGAGTAGTCCTCGTCGAAGCGGGTCCGGGTGATGCTGAAGGTGAGGTCGTTCGCCATGGTCGGCAATCTGTTCGTCGAGCACCCGAGGGCACTGGGGAAGGGGTACCTCGATGATGGCGGGAACCACGAGCCATCAGGTAATACCGAGACGCTATGCACCGGTATAGCCTCGGCCTATGGCCCGTGTCTCGAACGACATCACCCTGCAGCAGCTCCGGTACTTCATCGAGGTCGCGACGGAGGGCTCGATCAGCGCAGCGGCCGACCTGCTCTACGTGTCGCAGCCGACGATGTCCGCCGCGATGAAGGACCTCGAGACGCGGATCGGGCGCCCGCTCTTCACCCGCTCGGCCCGGGGAGTCGTGCTCACCGTCGACGGCGTCGAGTTCCTCGGGTACGCCCGACAGGTCGTCGAGCAGGTCTCCCTGCTCGAGCAGCGGTACGTCGGCGGCCAGCGGTCGCGTCGGCTGCTCGGGGTGTCCGCCCAGCACTACTCGTTCGCGGTGGAGGCCTTCGTCCGGATGGTCGAGGCAGCGGCTGCGGACGAGTACCAGTTCTCGCTCCGAGAGACGCGCACCTGGGACATCATCGAGGACGTCCGCACCCTGCGCAGCGAGGTGGGCATCCTCTACCGCAACGACTTCAACACGCAGGTGCTCGGCAAGCTGCTGCGGGACGCCGGCGTCGTGTTCACGCCGCTGTTCGTCGCGCAGCCGCACATCTTCGTGGCCCGTCGGAACCCCATCGCGTCACGGGAGCGCGCGACTCTGGAGGACCTCGCCGACCTGCCTCGGCTCACCTTCGACCAGGGCGCGAACAACTCCTTCTACCTGGCGGAGGAGATCCTGTCGACGATGTCGAGCAAGCGGGAGATCCGCGTCTCGGACCGGGCGACGATCTTCAACCTCATGATCGGCCTGGGTGGGTACACGATCTCGACCGGGCTCATCAGCGACGACCTCGACCCCGAGATCGTCGCCATCCCCCTCGACGTCGACGAACGCATCGAGATCGGCTGGATCGCGCACGCCTCCGTGCCCCTCACCGTGCAGGCGCAGACGTACCTGGACGAGTTGCGTGCGGTGGTCAGCAGCTACGGCGTCGAGCCGCTCGGGTAGGCAGGCCGCGGTTCGCGCGGTTCGCGCGGTTCGCGCGGTTCCGGCGGTCGGCCGGGAGGCCCGTCATGCGTCCGTCAAGAGGCTGCGGTCTCGAGCATCGCCGTCACGTGCGGCGCGCTCCACCGCAGGAGCGCGTCAGCGGGTGGACTGTCGAGGTCCTCGCCCCAGATCGCGACGGCGGCACCCGACATCGGAGCTGCGAGCAGCGAGCCGGAGTCGCCGTCCCACGCCCGGAGTGACCAGTTCTCGCGGAGGTCGGCGACGGTGTACTCGCTGTCACCCGGGTCGAGGTCGGTCGGCACCTCGTACAGGTAGTACGAGTTGTAGTTGAGCAGGTCGATCCCGGCCTGCTGCAGGTCGACCGCACTCGCCCGTCGCACTCGGCGTTCGCGGCGCTCGGCTGCGTCCTCGGTGTCGCCGTCGAAGCTCCAGTAGGTGACGCGGATGCGCGGATCCAGGCGCCCGACCGCAGCGCGATCGATCCCGTCGTTCCACGCCCAGACCTCGCGGTTGCCGAGGGTGGCCGCCATCGCGTTCATCCACGTGACGCGTTGGGCGGCGGTGACGCCGTCGCCCCATTCATCGCCGCCGATGTGCACGGCGCGGCTGGACGGGAACGTCGACTGCAGCTCCGCGTAGAGCTTGGTCGCCAGCGCGAGACTCCCGGGTGCTGACGGGTCGAGCTCGCTCGCACCCGAGCGGATGCGATCGACCCACTTCGTGCCGTGTTCCGCCTCGAGCAGGGCGAAGGCGGCAGCCATGTGCCCGGGGGTGTCGACCTCGGGCACGATCGCGATGCCCCGCTTCGCCGCGTAGGTGGTGATCGTGCGTGCCTGCGCGGCGCTCAGGAACGGGCGATGGGTCACACGGCTCGTGTAGACACCGTGGTCGAGATCGGCGTTCGCGAGGGTCTGGCCGAGGACCTTGCTCTCGATCCCGACGTTCTGGTCGTCGGTGAGGTGCAGGTGCAGGAAGCGCCCGCCGTTGTCGTCGAGCAGGTCGATGTACCGCTTGATCAACGCCACGGGGTAGTAGGCGCGGGCGACGTCGAGCATCACGCCTGTCTCGGGACGCGTGCGTTTCGTGGGTTTCGTGCTGACGGTCGCGGTCGACGTGCGGCACTGTTTTGCGGAGTACGCACCAGTGCAGGCGAGGACCGAGTACTTCCCGGCTGCTGCACGGGAAGGTGTCCCGCGGACTGCGGTGACCGTCGTGCTCGAACCAGCGGACAACGCCTTCACCGCGACCCGGCCGAGTGTGTACTTCTTGGTGCCCGTGGACAGGTACAGCCAAGCTGAGGTAGCGGGCTTCCGCACCGAGGCGGTGTTCTTGAGCTTCAGGGTGGTGCGCACGGCGCTGCCGGTCGAGGTGACGGTGGTGGACGCGGTGACCTTCGTGACCGTCACCGTCGAGGCTGCGGTGTCCGCGGATCCTGCCGTTGCACGGATGCCGACCAGAGCTGCTGCCGACACGGCGATTGCCAAACCGACCGCGATGGTCCGTCTGACGGAGTGCGGCGCGGTCGCTGGACCGGCAGTCGGGTCCGGAGTTCCGGTGGAGGAGGGCACGAAGACGACGGTAGTTCACCAGGGTTGCGCGGTTAGCATTGCCCGACCCGGCGCCCGGTCGCGGACCACATCCCACCCAGGGGAGACAACGTGAACGGCCACGAGCGCACCACCGATCGCGGTCGGCGTCGCGGGTCGCCCCGGCTCGTCGCAGGCCTGGTCGTCGCACTCGTGTCGATCGTCGCGACGGGGTGCTCCGCGGCGAAGACCCCGGAGGTCGCCGAGCCGCTCGCGACATGGAACGCCGCCGTGGCCGACCGGACCGGGGCGCCCGCGAACTGGGTCGCCCTGGGGGACTCGATCACCGAGGGGCAGGGCGCCTCGTCACGCTCCACCCGGTGGATGGACCTCACGCTCGACCAGCTGCGCACGGAGCACCCGACCGACGGGGTCACCGGAGGGGCCGGGTACCTCCCGGCGCAGTTCGCCGTGTACGCACCGGACTCGACCTGGGGTGACTGGGCGACGGCGCGCACGGGGGAGAGTCAGTTCGACGTCACCACCCCCGACCTCGGCTACCGATCGGTCGCCATGCAGGCGGGCGCTTCGCGGAGCTACGGCTTCTCGGGCACCGGGATCGACATCTGGTGGGCGCGCTACCCCGGGTCCGGCGACTTCACCTACAGCGTCGACGGAGCCGCACCGACGACCGTGGCCACGACGGGGACCGCCAGCACCGGGACGACCACGACGGTGGACGGATTGTCGAGCGGGGAGCACACAGTGACCGTCACCGCCGTCGCGCCGTTCTCCTTGCTGGGGTTCACGATCTACGACGGTGACCGGGACAAGGGGATCCACCGCTACGACTCCGCGCACTCGGGATCGACGATCGCGACGTTCACGAAGGACCAAGAGGGCTTCCTGACGGCGATGCGTCGTGCTGCTCCGGACCTCATCACCATCACGCTGGGTGGCAACGACGCGGCGAACCTCACACCCGACGAGCTCGGCGCCCGGTACGTGGCGTTTCTCGAGACGCTCGCGGCGTTGCCCACGAAGCCCTCGCTGCTCGTGGTCGGCGAGTTCACGCCGGCGTCGAGCATGACGGACGGCATGGCGGAGCCGTGGTCGAGCTACCTCGCAGAGATCAAGCGTGCCGCGGCGAAGGGCGGCGCCGCGTACGTCAGCATGGCTGACACCTTCCCCGAGGCCGACACCTCCGGGACGGGGATCTACTCGACGGACGGCATCCACCCCAACGACGAGGGGCAGCGTCGGATCACGAAGCTCGTACTCGCCACCCTGGCTGCGCACGAGGGCGACTGAGCGACGGACGGGAGGCGCGGCGCCAGCTTGCACCGTGCCTCCCGTCCGCCGTGTGGCCCGGTTCAGGCGATGGTGCTGCCACCGTCGACCAGGAGCTCGCTTCCGGTCATGCCGGAGCTCTGGTCGGACACGAGGAAGAGGACCGCGGCGGCGACCTCCTCCGGACGCAGGAGTCGACCGAGGGGCATCCCGTCGGCCATCTGTTCCAGCAGCGCGTCGCCGTTGTCCGGAGCGAGACCCTTCAGCCCGGGCGTCTCGGTGGGCCCGGGGACGACCGTGTTGATCCGGATGCGTCGCGGTGCGAGCTCCGCGGCCCAGGTGCGGGTCAGGGTCGCGATCGCGGCCTTCGACGCGCCGTAGAGCCCGAACGACGGTTCCGTGCCGGAGGCTGCCGTCGACCCGGTGACGACGATCGCGGATCCTTCGAGCAGGAACGGCAGTGCGCCCTGCACGGTGAGGGTGGTACCGCGGACGTTCGTGCCGAAGGTCGCCTCGAAGTCCTCCGCGGTGACGTCAGCGAGGGGCTTGAACTCGCCGATCCCGGCGTTGACGTGCACGGCGTCGAGGCCGGACCCTCGCTCGGCGACGGCGCGGAAGACGGTCGCGATGCCGTCCGGATCGGTGGTGTCCGCGCGGATCGGCGTGACGGCGTTACCCAGTTCCTCGCGGATGGTGTCGAGTGCTTCCTGGCGTCGTCCGGTGACGAAGACGTGCGCTCCTTCGTCGACGAAGCGGTGGACGACGGCGAGGCCGATCCCCGACGTTCCGCCCGAGACGAGCGCGGTCTTACCCTGCAGTGCACCGGTCATGGTGTCCTCCTTGTTATTGACTGAATGATCCAGAACGGTACGTCATAATGGACGGATCAGTCAACAACCGACCTGCAGGAGTTCCGATGCCGCGACCACGCAAGTTCGACGAGGCCGACGTGATCGAACGCGCCCGACGAACCTTCGCCGAGAGCGGGTTCGAGGGGACGTCGCTCGACGACCTGCTCGAGGCGACCGGACTCGGGCGTCAGAGCCTGTACAACGCGTTCGGTGGCAAGAAGGAACTCTTCATGCGGGCCTTCCTCAGCGACACCGCGGAGGCCGTCGACGCGGTGAAGACCGTCCTGCAGGGGGCCGAACACCCGATCGCCCGGATCCGGACGCAGCTCGTGTCCTCGGCGGTCGAGCACGGTGAGGCCCAGGGGCCGCCGTCACTGCTGCTCCGCGCGGCGGTCGAACTCTCCGCTCGTGATCCGGAGGTCGCGGCGACCGTCACCGAGGCCTTCGACGCCATCCGTGCCGACTACACCGCGTGCATCGTCGACGCGCAGGAGGCCGGCGAGATCGAGGCCGACGCCGACGCGGAGGCGCTCGGTACCTACTTCTGCGCCGTCATCGAGGGGATGGGTGCGATCGGCCGCGTCGGGACGTCCCGCGCCGCGCTCCTGCAGGTCGGTCTCACCAGTCTGGGCGTCGTGCCGATCACGCCCCTGGGGCACGAGCACCTCGGCACCGCTGACGGCCCCTGGACCTGACCGGCGCACGGTGGGCAACGCCATCCGCGTCGGGCACGACCCGGTCGTCGTCGCCCTGCAGGACGAGGACGGGCCCGGTGATCGCGCACAGGTCCTCGGTCTGGTCCGTCTCCGAGAGCGCCTCGATGCCCTCGTCGTGCGCGACGGCGCTCCCCGTCATGCCCTGACGCCACCAGTTGGCGATGACCGGCTCGGACGGCGTCACGCCGTCACGGTTGAAGCCGGAGAACGGGCCGGAGGCGACGGCCTGGAAGAACTCGGCACGGTTGGCGGCGGGTGCCTGGCGGAACCCGTCGAAGACCGAGACGTCGGTGCCCTCCCGGCGGCTGCGACTCGTGCCGATCCGGCGCCCCTTCGTCTGGGCAGCGGCTTCCGGGCGTCGATCAGTTTTCCGACCGGAGCTTGTCGGGCACACCGTCGGAGCATGCGGAGCTAGCGGAGATCTGGTAGTCGCCGGGGTAGGCGTTGAAGCTCGCCGAGGTCACCGGACCGCCTCGACCACGGACGCCGGGTACTGGATTCGCGCCTCCGCTCTGGTACTCCTCGACCTGGATGCCGAGGTCCTGCCAGTGCTTGCTCACCGACTGGACGGCGGTCTTCGCGTCGGCGCCCGTGGTGTCCGCTCGCTTCATGACGTACACGAACGTCGTCCCCGTCGCACCACTCGGCTGCTCGCACTCCCGAACTCCCGGACCGCTCAGGTGCTCCCAGCGCCCGCCGGCTGCTGACGAGGACTGTTCCACGAAGTCGACAACGGACTGCTTCGCTTCTGACGGTTGCACGGTGGGTTCTGCTGGATCGTTGCTGCAGCCGGACAGGAGGAGGGTGGAGCATCCGAGGACCACTGCGGCCGCGATCGACCTGTTGAGCGGGGAGCGCTTCGTCGTCACGGTTGCCCCTGCATCTGATAGATCACGGTCTTCTCCTACCACGTCATTCCTCTGGGCTGCGCAGCGTCACTGCCGTACGGAGGTCACCAGGAGCTCGGCTTGTAGTCCTTCAGGAACACACCGAACACGTCCTCGCCCGCCTCGCCCCGCACGATCGGGTCGTACACGCGGGCAGCCCCGTCGACGAGGTCGAGCGGCGCGTGGAAGCCCTCTTCGGCCAGCCGGACCTTCGTCGGGTGCGGCCGCTCGTCGGTGATCCACCCGGTGTCGACGCTCGTCATCAGGATGCGATCGGTCTCGAACATCTCCTGTGCGCTCGTGCGGGTCAGCATGTTCACGGCGGCCTTCGCCATGTTCGTGTGCGGGTGCCCCGGCCCCTTGTAGGCGCGGCCGAACACACCCTCCATCGCACTGACGTTCACCACGTAGGTGCGGTGCGCCTCGCTCGCCGCCATTGCGGGGCGGAGCTTCGAGATCAGGATGAAGGGAGCCGTCGTGTTCGCGAGCTGGACCTCGAGCATCTCGAGCGGGTCGACCTCGTCGACGGCTTGCGTCCACGAGTTCGCGTCGTGCAGGTCGGGCACGAGTCCGCCGGCATCGATGGCGGTACCCATCGCGAGCCGTTCGAGCGAGCTGGAACCCGGAGCCATGGCCTGCTCGGTCAGTTCGTCGGCCCGGGCTGCAGCGGCCGCGAGGATCGGGTGCGCCGTCACCGACCGGGCGAGCGCCTGCGGGTGCTGGTCGTTCGTGTGCCCGAAGGTCACGAGCTCCGGCAGCGGGCCGTCCGGCAGCGGCGCGAGCTCGGCGTCGACGAGGGGCTGGTACGCGCCGGTCGATCGGCGGACCGTCTGCGTGGCGTTGTTGATCAGGATGTCGAGGGGGCCGGCCGCGGCGACGTCCTCGGCGAGCCCGATGACCTGAGCGGGGTCGCGCAGGTCGATGCCGACGACCTTGAGGCGCGAGATCCAGTCGGCCGAGTCGGGCAGGCTCGTGAACCGACGGACGGCGTCGCGGGGGAACCGCGTCGTGATGGTCGTGTGGGCGCCGTCACGCAGCAGGCGGAGCGCGATGTACATGCCGATCTTCGCGCGACCGCCGGTCAGCAGCGCCCGCTTGCCCGTCAGGTCGGTCCGGGCATCGCGCTTCGCGTGGCTCATCGCCGCGCACGAGGGGCACAGCTGGTGGTAGAACGCGTCGACGACGGTGTACTGCTGCTTGCACATGTAGCAGGGGCGTGACTTCAGCAGTGTGCCGGCGGTGGACGCCGTGGTCGAGGTGCTGATCGGGACCCCGCGGGTCTCGTCGTCGATCCGGTCGGCGGCTCCGGTCGCGGTGGCGGCGATCACGAGGCGGTCGGCCTCGGCGATGACCGCGCGCTTCTCGAGTCGGTGCGCACGCTTCACGGCCTTGAACATCTTCGCCGTGGCCTGTCGCACCCGCACGAAGTCGGGGTGCGTCTCGTCGATCTCGGTCATCTGCTCGAGCACCCGGAGCGTGGCGTCGAGGTCCTCGGGGAGGATGCCGCTGGGTTCGGGGTGCTCGGAGATCACACGGGATTCTACGTTGGATCAGGCCGCGTCGAGCTCCCGCGTCAACGCCGCCACGAAGTCGTCGATGTCCTGCTCCGACGTGTCGTACGCGCACATCCACCGCACCTCGTTGCGGCTGGCGTCCCAGTCGTAGAACCGGAAGTGCTTGCGCAGCCGCTCGGCCACCCCGGCGGGCAGCGTCGCGAACACCCCGTTCGCCTGGGTCTCCTGGCTGAA
Source organism: Curtobacterium sp. PvP017 (assembly GCF_054060195.1). Taxonomy (NCBI): domain Bacteria; kingdom Bacillati; phylum Actinomycetota; class Actinomycetes; order Micrococcales; family Microbacteriaceae; genus Curtobacterium; species Curtobacterium sp. PvP017. The sequence continues at coordinate 145,427 of NZ_JBSSCY010000007.1, read as the reverse complement.
CCCCACGCCCTGGATGCTGCCGTCGGCGATCCGGGCCTCGAGTGCTCCGCGGAGTCGGGCGGCCATGGCGTTGGCGTGCCCGGCGGAGCGCAGGTACAGGTCGTCGGACAACAGCGCGATGAGCTGGGCGGAGACGAACCGCATCTTCGACGACAGCTGCATGTTCATCTTGCGCAGGTAGTGCAGTCCCTCTGACGCGTCGGGGTTGAGCACCACGATCGCTTCGCCGTAGAGCATGCCGTTCTTCGTGCCGCCGAAGCTCAGCACGTCCACGCCGGCGTCGGTCGTGAAGTCACGCAGGGGGAGCCCGAGGGTCGCGGCGGCGTTGGAGATCCGAGCGCCGTCCATGTGCAGCGTCATGCCGAGCGGGTGGACGTGGTCCGCGATCGCCCGGATCTCGTCGACCGTGTAGGCGGTGCCGAGCTCGGTGGTCTGCGTGATCGACACCACGAGCGGCTGGGCGCGGTGCTCGTCACCCCAGCCCCAGGCCTCCTTGTCGATGAGCTCGGGGGTGAGCTTGCCCTCGGGGGTCTCGACCGGCAGCAGCTTGATCCCGCCGATGCGCTCGGGAGCGCCCGCTTCGTCGGTGTGGATGTGCGCGGTCGTGGTGCACACGACGGCACCCCACCGCGGCAGCATCGACTGCAGCCCGACGACGTTCGCGCCGGTCCCGTTGAACACCGGGAACGCCTGCGCCTGCGAGCCGAAGTGCTCGGCGATCACCTCGTTGAGGCGGGCCGTGTAGACGTCCTCGCCGTACGCGATCTGGTGGCCGTCGTTGGCCGCGGCGATCGCGTCGAGGACCTCGGGGTGGACGCCGGCGTAGTTGTCCGAGGCGAAGCCCCGCAGGTCCAGGTCGTGGAGTCGAAGGGTCACTGGTTCATCCTAAGGAAAGGGAGAGCGGGAGACGGGCGCCGTTCACGTCGGCCGGCGGTGCCGTCCAGAGCCGCACGACCTCGTCGCCGAGCCGCTCTTCGAGACCGGCCAGAGCGCCGACGACGAACACGGTGGCTGCCGCCGAGTCCGGTGCGTCCTTCCGGAAGCCCTGTGCGACGGCACGCACCCAAGCATCGGAAGCGGCCTTGGCGGCGGCGTAGTTGGCGGCACCCGCGGTGGGGGAGTCGACCGCGGTGGAGGAGACGAACGCGAGCCGTCCGGCCGGGGACGCCACCAGGTCGTCGTAGAACGCCCGCGTGGTGTTCCGGAGGGTGCGGAACGCTCGGTCGAAGAAGTCCCAGTCCTCGTCCGTCTGGCCGGCGATGCCGCCGCCCCCACGCCACCCACCGACCAGGTGGACCAGCCCGTCGACCGGTCCCGACGTCTCGCGGACCGCAGCCGCGAGCGCGGTGACCGCACCGAGGTCTGCGAGGTCGCACGTGTGGGTCGTGACGCCCGGGACGGAGGCGTGCAGGGCCTCCAGTGCGTCTCGTCTGGTGCCGACCGCGACGACGGTCGCCCCGGCGGAGGTGAGTGCGTGCACAACCGCCGCGCCGCTGGCACTGGTCGCACCCGCGATCAGCACCGTGCGACCGGACAAGGACCGAGCGCTCACGCGGCGACGTCCGCATCGGACGGCGCGACCGACGACGAACCGGTGATGCCGGCGGTCGAAGCGATGACCGTAGCCATCTTCTTGTTCAGCGCTTCGTAGAACATCGACAGCGGGAACTCGTCGTCCATCACTGCGTCGGTGTACCCCTTGGGCATTCCGGCGAGCGTTTCCTCCGGCAGCCCACGCGCCCATCTCGACGCCGGGTGCGGCGTGAGCGTCCGGGTGAGCATCTCGTACGCAGCGAGCCAGTGCGCCGACTTCGGCCGGTCGATCGACCGCCGGTACAACTCGTTGATCTGATCGCTGAGCGCGATGATCACGTCCGGCACCGCATCCCAGTCGATCGTGAGCTGCGTGTCGGTCCAGTGCAGGACATCGTGCTGGTGCATCCACGCGAACAACAACTGCCCGCCGAGTCCGTCGTAGTTCCGGACACGGCTGCCGGTGATCGCGAACCGGAAGATGCGGTCGAAGACGACGGCGTACTGCACCAGGCGGGCGTGGTCGCGGATCGCGCGTTGGGCATCATTGAGATCTGCATCCCGCAATGCCGAAAGTGCACGTTCGAGCCGCACGGACTCCCGGAACGCCGTCAGGTCGCACCGCAGTTCTTCGAGCGAGTAGAGGAAGAACGGCATCCGCTGCTTGATCATGAACGGATCGAACGGCAGGTCCCCGCGCATGTGCGATCGGTCGTGGATGAGGTCCCACATCACGAACACCCGTTCCGTCAGCTCCTGGTCGTCGAGCATCGCTGCAGCGTCGTCAGGCAGTTCCAGTTTCGTGATCTCCGCAGCGGCACGCACGACTCTGCGGTAGCGAGCGGCTTCGCGGTCCTGGAAGATCGCACCCCACGTGAACGTCGGGATCTCGCGCATCGCGACCGTCTCGGGGAACAGCACCGCCGAGTTCGTGTCATAGCCGGGCGTGAAGTCGACGAACCGCAACGCGACGAAGAGCGTGTTGCTGTAGTCGCCCGCTTCGAGTTCCACGACGAACTCCGGCCAGATGACCTCGACCAGGACGGCTTCGACGAGCCGCGAGGAACTGCCGTTTTGCGTCACCATCGGGAAGACGACCAGGTGGCCGAGCCCGTCGACGCGGTGCTGTTGCGGCTGGAATTCGTTCAGTGCGTCGAGGAAGTCGGGAACGCCGAAACCGTCGCGTTCCCAGCGTGCGAAGTCGCGCTGCAGTGCAGCGAGGTACGCCGCATCGTGCGGGAAGAACGGTGCCAGTTCGGCAATGGCCGGGAGGATCGTGGCCAGGTGCTCGGAAGCGGTTGCGTGATCCGCGTGGTCGGGTATCGAGCCGTCGGCCGTCTGCAACGCACGGAACGACACGACAGCGGCTTTCAGCCGCGTCCACGCGGGGTGCTCGGCGACCTCGCGCACCGACGTGCGGTCCTCGACGACCTCGGGTTCTCCGACGATGGCGCCCTGCGTGAACTCCTGGACGAACTGTGACATGTCGAACCTCCCGTCATTGGGCCGGCCGCGGATCTGCGGCGTGGTGGTGCGCTTGTCATGAGCCTAGGGAGGATCGGGAGACGCATTCTTGCCCATTTGCGGGGGATTCGTGCGCGGCGCTGTTCTCCGCGCACGCGATGCCGTTCTGCGCGCAACGTTTCGCCGACGCGGGCTCGGGGGAACGTCAGCAGCTACGACTTCGTGACGGCGGCGATCGGCTCGCTCACGGTCGAGCTCGGGTGCTCTGTGCGCCATCGCCGGACTGCCGCAGGGTCCGGCGATGCTCCCTAGGGGATCGGCTGCAGCGCGCCGGTACTAGCCTCAGAATGTGAAACATGACGAACGGATGGATCTGGTGTGGTGGAGGCAGGGATCATTCGCGATCGCCTCTTCGAGCGTTGCTCTCGGTACTTCGATGACCACTGCGCCGGCTTCGACTTGGTGGGGAGCAGCGTCGCTCCTCGTCGTCGGTGGCACCCTCGTCTGCTTCGTCTTTTTGTGGGGACTACGTCGGTGCAGGGATGGCTCGCCAGTCACGCTCCGCGTGGCGGACTGGGTGAGCTTTGCGATCGGCCTCGGAGGCGGACTGCTCGGAGGGGTTCTCTTCTTCGAAGGCTCGGCTGCCTTCGCTGCGCTCTTTCCCGTCCCGCTCGTGGCGATCGACTCCGCTGTCAGTCGTTCCGGCGGGGGACTGCGAGACCGGTCGATCGTGCTCGGCCTGATCGCTGCCCTGATCGCCGTGGTCCTCTTCTGGAACGCCGACGTGCGCCAGGGCTTCTCCGACCTGGTCCAGGGATCGGTGGTCGCCGGCGTCCTGCTGGCGGTGGGGCTCGTCCTGAGGGGGGTCGTTCGGCGACAGCGCGCCTGACCAGCGCGGTATCGCGACCCTCCGGCTCCGCGGCGCCGACTCGGTCGATACGGTTGTCTGCATGGCACGCTTCACGCCCCCAGCCGCCGACGCGATGCGCGCACGACTCCTGCTCGCAGCACGCGACGAGTTCGCCGCGGCTGGGCTCGTCGGCGCCAAGATCGAACGGATCGCCGCGGCGGCGTCGAGCAACAAGGCGCAGATCTTCCACTACTTCGGCAGCAAGGAGGGACTGTTCGACGCCCTCCTCGCACAGACCGTCGCCGAGACGTTCGACGAGGTCCCCGTCGACACCGACGACCTCGCCGAGTGGGCCGCCCGCCTGCACGACTCGTACGTCCAGCGCCCGTGGGCTGAGCGGCTCGCGACCTGGCACCGCCTCGAGCGGGGGAGTGACGGTGCGCTCGAAGCCGTCATCGCCAGCAACACCGAGGCCGTCGCCGCGGTCGAGCACGCCCAGCGCGCCGGGGTCCTGCCGCGCAGCTACCGGCCGGCGGTGCTGCTCGGTCTGGTGATGCACCTCGCCGCGTTCTGGAGCTCGACCTCTCCCGAGTACGGCTCGTTGGTCGCGGCGGTCGCACCTGCGCGTCGCCGGCAAATCGTGATCGACGCGGTGAAGGCGCTCGTCGGGGGCTGACGTCTCGTGCGCCCGGGCGTAGGGTTCGGCCCATGAGCAGTGACAGCCGTCTTCTCCGGGCAGCCTTCGGTCGGCCGTTGGTCTGGGTCGGCGCGGTGTGGATCGCGGTCGGGGTGCTGTGGAGCGTCATGGCGGTCATCGAACCGAGTGGCTTCCGCGTGTTCATGGCTGTCCTGTGGCTCGTGCTCGGCGGCAGCATGCTCGCCGTCGCGCTCCGCGACAAGAAGCGCGGCCTCGGCCGGTACCAGCGCTAGTCGCGGCGGCCCGAGGCCGCAGGAACGACCCGCACCGGGCCTCCCGTCAGCCTGCCGCGCCCGCAGCGACCCGCAGCGTCCGCTCCGCATCGTCGAGGTAGTCCGCCAGCAGTGCTGAGGCCCCGGTCTGGTCGCCGGCGCGCAGCGCCACGACGATCGCCTCGTTCCGCTCCACGAACTCGGCGTGGAACGACGCCGGGTCGTCGGCCGTCAGGAAGGCCAGCCGCATCTCGGCGAGCAGCCCGTCCATCAGCCCGTGGATCCGTGTGCTCGGAACCGCGCGCACGAGCTCGGAGTGGAACCGGATGTCCGCCGTGCCGACGGCACCCCAGTCGCCCGTGACCGCAGCGTCCCGAGCAGCCGTGACGGCGGCGGCAGCAGCGTCGAGCGCCGGTGACGTCGGTGTGCACGCCCGCACCGCGGCTTCCTCGAGTACCCGCCGGGCGGCGTAGAGGTCGGTGACGTCCTCGGCGGAGAGTCGTCGCACGAAGACCCCGCGGTTGAAGACGTGCTCGACCAGCCGGTCCCGCGCGAGCAGCCGGAAGGCCTCGCGCAGCGTGTTCCGCGACACCCCGAGCTGGTCGCTCAGCCGCTCCTCGGACAGCTGCGCCCCGGGGGAGAACTCGCCCGAAGCGATCATGGTGCGCAGCCGATCGGCCGTCGAGTCGGCACCACTGACGGTTCGGGTCATGTCCCGATCCTGACACGGCCTCGGGCATCGCCGGTGCGAACCTCGCACCGTGTGACCGTCGTGTTACAGAGCGGAACAGCCTCTTGCGATTGTTGAACAATGCGGGCCAGACTGTCCCGCATGTTCGTCCTCATCGGCGTCGCCGTCGTCATCATCGGGTTCGCGTTGCGCATCAACGCGCTGCTCGTCGTGACCGTCGCGGGCATCGTCACCGCGGCCATCGGCGGGATCGGTCCCGTCGGCATCCTCACTGCGTTCGGCGACGGTTTCGCGTCGAGCCGGTCCGTCACGACCTTCGCGCTCGTCCTGCCCGTCATCGGCCTGATCGAGCGCTACGGGCTGCAGGACCAGGCCAAGCGCCTGATCGCGAAGCTCGACAAGCTCACGACGGGTCGTCTGCTGGCGGGCTACCTGGCCATCCGGCAGGTCACGGCTGCGGTCGGCCTGACCAGCATCGGCGGGCCGGCGCAGACCGTGCGACCCCTCGTGCACCCGATGGCCGAAGGTGCGGCGATCAAGAAGTACGGCCGGATCGACGAGCGGATGCGCGAGAAGATCAAGGGCTACTCGGCGTCGTCCGACACCGTCGGGGTCTTCTTCGGCGAGGACGTGTTCGTCGCCGTCGGCTCGATCCTGCTCATCACCACCTTCGTCGACGCCACTTACGGTCTGTCGCTCGAGCCCATCGACCTGGCGCTGTGGGCGATCCCGACGGGCATCGCCGCGCTCCTGGTCCACGGCACGCGGCTGCTGCTGTTCGACCGCACGCTCGACAAGATGGCCGCCGATGCCCGCGTCGACGCCCCGACGCAGGGAGCAGCAGCGTGATCACCAGCGAATGGCTCTACTGGCTCATCGGCGCGTTCTTCATCGCGGTGGCCGTCCTCATCGTCACGGACACCTCGCACGCCAAGCGACTCGGCAACGCGGCGTTCTGGGGGATCCTCGGGGTCTCGTTCTTCTACGGCACCTTCGTCGCCGCCAAGACGGCGCCGTCGTGGGTGCTCGGCATCGCCGTCCTGGTGATGGTCGCGCTCGCCGGACTCGGGTTCACCGGGACCACCAGTCGCACGCGGGTCGCCAGCATCCCCGGTGCCGGCACGGGGGCGGAGACCGGCCCGGCCGAACCCACCGCTGCCGCCACGAAGCCGTCCGCCAGCACGAGCGTCCTCGCCACCACCAGCCCCGACGAGCGCGCGGCGTTCGCCACCCGGTTCGGCAACAAGCTCTTCATCCCGGCCCTGGTCGTGCCCGTGGTCGCCGTGCTCGTCGCGACGCTCGGGCCGCTCGTCTCGATCGGCGGTGCGCCCCTGCTCGCCGAGGGCAGTGCGACGCTGACCGGCCTGGGCATCGGCTCGGTGCTCGCCGTCGTCGTCGCGGTGTTCGTCCTGCGTCCGCCGAGGATCGCGACGCCCATCCGTGAGGGCGGTCGACTGCTGCAGGCCATCGGGTGGGCAGCGCTCCTGCCGCAGATGCTCTCCACCCTCGGCATCGTCTTCACCCAGGCCGGGGTCGGCGATGCCGTCGGCACCATCATCAAGTCGATCCTGCCCGGCGGCTCGCTGATCGCCGCGGTGGTCGTCTACTGCCTCGGCATGGCGCTCTTCACGATCATCATGGGCAACGCGTTCGCCGCCTTCCCGATCATGACGGCCGCGATCGGATGGCCCGTCCTGGTGCAGGGCTTCGACGGCAACCCCGCCGCGATCTTCGCCATCGGCATGCTCGCCGGCTTCTGCGGCACGCTGGTCACGCCGATGGCCGCGAACTTCAACCTGGTTCCGGCTGCCCTGCTCGAGATGCGGGACAAGTACGGCCCGATCAAGGCGCAGATCCCGACCGCCGCCATCCTGCTCGTCGTCAACATGGGAGTCATGTACCTTGTCGCTTTCTGATGCTGCCCCGCTCGACCTGACCCGGGCCGCGTGGGCCGACCGCTTCGCGGCCGTCGCTGCCGAGAACACCACGCGCGAGTACCCGTACGCGGCGCACCACACGACGTCCGGTCCGGACGACCGGGCACTACCGGTCGAGCTGCACCCCGCCTTCGCGACGTCCTACGACTGGCACTCGTCCGTGCACATGCACTGGCTCGCAGCGCGTCTGGTCGCGCACGGCCTGTCGGCCGACCTGGAGGCCCGACTCACCACGATCCTGCGGGCCCACCTGAGCGCGGATCACCTGGCGACGGAAGCCGCCTACTTCCACACGACGCCGCACTACGAGCGCCCCTACGGGTGGGCCTGGCTCGCGAAGCTCGCCGCCGAGGTCTCCGCGTCGGACGTCCCGGCGATCCGGGAGCTCGCCCCGGGGTTCGTGTTCGTCGTCGACGTGCTCGAGGACCTCGTCACCCGCTGGGTCGACGGTGCCGCCCACCCCGTCCGGCACGGCGTGCACTCGAACTCGGCCTTCGGGCTGCTGCTAGTGCTCGAGGCCGCACGGTCGCTCGGGCGCGACGAGCTCGCCGCGACGGTGGAGCGTGCCGCGCGCGAGTGGTTCGGAGATGACGCCGGCTGGCCGTTCGCCTGGGAGCGCAGCGGACACGACTTCCTGTCGGCCGGGCTGGCCGAGGCCGACCTGATGCGGGCAGTGCTGACCCCGGCCGAGTTCGCGACGTGGTCGGACGGCTTCTTCGCCCAGGTGCGGTCGGGCGACGCGATCCTGCAGTCCACGGTGGTCCGCGACGAGGCCGACCCGCAGCAGGTGCACCTGTTCGGGCTCGACCTGTCACGAGCGGGATCGGCCCGGCGCATCGCGGACGCCCTGCGCGCCGGCGAGCTGGACGACGACGGACTCGCGAGCCTGCTCGACGAGGCGGCCGACCGGCTGCTGGCCTCCGGGCTGGCAGCCAGTGTCGGCGAGGAGTACTACTCCACGCACTGGCTCGCGAGCTTCGCCTGGGACGCGATGGAAGCGCGGGAGCACGCCGCGCGCTGACCCCCGAACGAGGGGCATGGTCGCCGATCCGACGTGCTGCTGTCAACCCCCTGCGTCGGTTGCGCAATGCACCTACCCTCGGTGCGCAGCCGAGATCCGGCTGGGTACCCGAGGGGAACGGGTGCCACCAGTCACAGCAGGGAGTGACACATGCAGCACCGCAGGATCAGGCGGACCGCACTCATCGCCGCACTCATCGGAGCCGTCGTCGTGGCGGCACCGCTCGGAGCGGGAACCGTTGCCTACGCGGGGGTCACCGCCCCGGTCGGCAACGTCGGCAAGTTCAAGCAGACCTTCGTCGAGAACTTCAGCAAGGCGGCGTCGGCCAACGGACCGTTCGCGAAGACCTACGCGAACTCGTGGCAGCCGTACCCGGACGGGACCGGCGGCACGTACTACTCGGGCTCGCAGGTCAGCGCCCGCGACGGCTACATGGACGTCAAGCTCGACGGCAAGCGCGGCGCCGCCGGGACCTTCGGGACCCCGAACGGCGCGTGGTCGCACGTGGGCGGCAAGTTCAGCGTCCGCGCGAAGGCCACCGGCGGCAACGGGAACGGTGCGGCGTTCATGCTGTGGCCGTCGTCCGACGTCTGGTCGGACGGCGAGATCGACTACCCGGAGGCGAACTTCGAGGGCTCGCCGATGCTCCACCACCACTCGATGGTCGCCGGGCAGGAAGCGAACTCGACGAGCATGAGCACCGGGGTGACCTGGCGCAGCTGGCACGTCTACTCGGTCGAGTGGATCCCCGGCAAGTCGGTGCAGTACCTGCTCGACGGCAAGGTGATCAAGACGGTCACGTCGAACGTGCCGAAGACCGCGCACCGGTACATGTTCCAGGTCGGCAACTGGGGTGCAGCCGGGCACCTGAACATCGACTGGGTCAGCACGTACGAGTACACGGGCTGACCCACACCCGGTCAGCCGAGCGCGATCGTCCGCTCGAACGTCCGCGCGACGGGCGGAGCGGCGACGATCGGCCCGATCGCTGCGGCACCGTCCGGGGTCGCCCGCCACGCCTCGTAGGCGTCGTGGGCGGCCCCGCTCGTCCAGGACTCCACGACGACCACGCGCGTCGGGTTGGCGTCGTCGACCAGGACCTCGAGGGACTCGCAGCCGTCGAAGGCGCGGGTCTGCGCGAGCGTCTCGCGGATCGCCGCCTCGACGGTGTCGGTGGGGACGTCGCTCCGGAACTGGACATCGAGCAGGACGGTGATCGACATGTGGTGCACCTTTCGTCGGCACTCCGACGCAACTGGTCGGCAGTGTCCGACTCAACCCGCGGCGGCGCCGACCTGTTCCGGATCGGTGCGCAGGCCCGCCGTCAGCCAACGAGCCGGAAGCGGATGGTGTCGCCCGGACGGAGCTGCGCCGCACGGTCGACCGACTCCGGTGTGAGGACCGCCACGACGGGGTAGCCGCCGGTCACCGGGTGGTCGGCGAGGAACAGCACCGGGAAGCCCTCCGGCGGGACCTGCAGTGATCCGGTCTCGACCCCCTCGCTCGGCAACTCGACCGTCACGGCGCGGACGAGTGGCTGCGGAGCCGTGGTGCGGACACCCACGCGGTCGCTGTCCGACCCGACGGTGAAGTCCTGGCCGGTCAGGGTGTCGCGCCACTCCGGTGTGAACCAGTCGTCGCGAGGGCCGGCGGTCGCTTCGAGCACCACGGGGTCGTCCGGCCAGCGCTCGTCGGGTTGCGGGACGGCGTCGACGATCGGCCACGACGCGCGGGCATCGCCGATCGGCAGGACGTCGCCCGACGACAACGGGGGCGGCCCGAGGCGTGCGAGTGCGTCCCACGAGCGGCTGCCGAGCACGGGCTCGACCGCGAACCCGCCGAGCACCGCGACGTACGAGCGCAGCCCGGTGGTGGCGGTACCGATCCGGAGCGTGTCGCCCGGGGCGAGCATCAGGACCTCGTGCGAGGCCGCTCCGCGGACCCGGCCGTCTGCCCGCTCGATCTCGACCGGGCAGGCGGCCCCGGCGGTGGCGGCGACCACGTACGCGTCGGCGCGCAGCGTGACGGAGCCGAGCAGAGCCTCCAGGACGGCCGCATCCGGACGGTTGCCGACAAGCCGGTTGGCCAGTGCTGCGGACCCCCGGTCGGCGGCACCCGCCGCACCGAGTCCCATGTCGCTGAAGCCCGGCCGTCCCAAGTCCTGCGTGGCCACGCCGAAGCCGACCTGCAGGACGGTCAGCGCACTCATACCGCACCCGCGTCGACGAACCGAACCCGTGTGCCGGCCGGTGCCCGTGCCGGCGGTTCGTGGTCGAGCGACCACATCGGCACGTCGGTGCGGCCGATGAGCTGCCAGCCGCCGGGGGAGACGCGTGGGTAGACGGCGCTGAACTCGCCCGCGAGGGCCACGGCACCGCTCGGCACGGCGGTGCGCGACGCGCTCCGGCGTGGCAGGTCGAGCGACGGTTCGGTGCCGGTGAGGTAGCTGAAGCCCGGGGCGAAGCCGCAGAACGCGCTCGTCCAGAGCTGGCCGGTGTGCCACGCGATCAACCGGTCGCGGTCCATGCCCGTCAGGGCCGTGACCTGGTCGAGGTCCTCGCCGTCGTAGACCACCGGGATGACGAGGGAATCCGCGGCGCTCGCCGCATCGGCGTCGGTGGCGGGTGCGACCCGTTCGAGTGCACTGCGGAGCCGTGTGGCGTCGGTCGTCGCCGGGTCGAACCGGAGCAGCAGCGTCCGTGCGCCCGACACGACCTCGGTCAGGCCGCGCAGCCGAGCCTCGGCCAGCCCCGTGCGGAACGCGACGACCTGCGGCAGGGAGTCGAAGGTGGCGAGCAGGGCGGCGCGGCCGGCGGGCCGGAAGTCCACGCCGGTCACGGTGCGGCGGGTGCGAACGGCGCGATCGTGACGCCGTGCTCGGTCAGGGTCGCTCGGATCGCGCGGGCCATCGCGACGGCACCGGGGGAGTCGCCGTGGACGCAGACGGAGTCGGCACGGACCTGCAGCTCGGAGCCGTCGACGGCGGTCGCGACGCCCTCGGTGACCATGCGGAGGACCCGGGCGGCGACCTCGTCCGGATCGTGGAGCACGGAGCCCGGCTTGCTGCGGGACGCCAGGGAGCCGTCGGGTTCGTAGGCGCGGTCGGCGAAGGACTCCGCCACCGCGCGGAGCCCGTGGCGTCCGGCGGCGAGCAGGAGTTCGGAACCCGGCAGCGCCAGCACCGCCAGCGAGCCGTCGACGTCGGCGATCGCCCGGACCACGGCCTCGGCCTGGACCGGGTCGGCGCACGCGGTGTTGTACAGGGCGCCGTGGGGCTTGACGTAGGTGACGGCGGTGCCGGCGACCCGTGCGGTGGCGGCCATCGCGCCGAGCTGGTGCACGACGTCGGCGTGGAGTTCGTCCGCGGTGACGTGCATCGGTCGGCGACCGAAGCCGGCGAGGTCGCGGTAGGCGACGTGCGCCCCGATGGCGACACCGCGCTCGGCAGCGGCGCGGGCGGTGGCGAGCATGATCGTCGGGTCGCCGGCGTGGAACCCGCAGGCGATGTTCGCGCTCGACACGACGTCGAGCATGGCGGCGTCGTCGCCCATGGTCCAGGCGCCGAAGCCCTCGCCGAGGTCGCTGTTCAGGTCGATCGTCGTCACGGGGACTCCCTGTCGTCGCGGGTTGTTGAACAATCTACCGAGCGCGCGGCGCCGTGTCACCTGATTCCGAGCAGCGGCACGTAGCGTCCGAGGTCAGCACCTGCCGGGGGCGTCGCCCTCGGTTCGACCACTGCACTGGAGCAGACCATGACCGACAGCAGCAACACGCACGACCACGACACCAAGGCCCCCGTGAACGACTCCGAGGGCACCGAGAAGCCGGGCGGGCTCGGCGACGACAACACCATCCCCAACGACCCGGACGGCCTGGCCGCTGGGCACGTCGGGGACGATTCGCACTTCAACCCGGAAGAGGACGGGGAGAAGTAGGCGGGTCGCTCGTCGACTCGGAACGACGTCCTCGTCGTCGTACGACATCGAGGACGTCGTTCCGCGTCGACACCGCGTCGACACCGCGTCGCCACCGGCGCCAGCAGCGTGCAGGGGTCAGGGCTGCGGCAGCCGGCGACCGAACACCGCGCTGAGGAACCGCGCGAAGCGGGACTCCGGCACCTCCGCGGTCTGCACCGCCCGCGTCGGCGACCGGAACGCCAGGTCGTGCAGCATGTTCCGTTTCGAGCCGTCCCAGTTCGCGAACAGGTAGGTGCCGCCGATGAACGACATGCTCCGGACCGGTGTCCGCTTCCACGAGTCGGCGGCGACGTAGTAGCCGGTGTGGCCCGAGCTGATGTGCTGGATCACGGTGTCGACGTCGATGACGCTGGTGGTCGTCACGACGGCGGTGATGCCCGTGCGGTCACGGGCGACGTACTCGATGAGGTGTTCGGTCACGGTGGGACTCTTCGTCGCAGAGGCGGGACGCCACGACGGTGAACGTGGCGAAGGGTGTTCGGAACCGCCGTTGCTTCCGACAGCAGAATACGTCCGCTTCGTCGTGGCGTCACAGGAATGTCCGACGGTCGCACACGCTCGACCGTTCAGTCGGGCCGTCGGACCACCCAGGACGCGATCCGATCGACGGCAGCCGCGAAGTCGCTGCTCGCCGGACGGTTCAGGAAGGCGTGTCGGCTGTCGGGCAGCACCTGGCGCTCGACGTCGACCCCGGCTGCGCGGAGCTGCCCGGCGAACCGGTCGCCGGACGCGCGCATCGTGTCACGCTCGGCGTCGAGCATCAGCGTGCGCGGGAACGTGCCGAGCGCCTGCGGTGCCGGGAACGCTCCGGCACCGAGCGGCCCGGCGTAGGTGCGGTTCGCGGCGTCGAGCAGCAGCGGAGCGTGCGTGATGCGCCGGTGCCCGCGGACGAGCCGCTGCACGGCCGGGTCGCGGGGGATCCGCGCGTGGAAGAACCCGTACGCGAGCACTGCGCCGGCGAGCGCGGGGGCGGCCGGGATCACCGTGGCGGCGAGGCACGCTCCCGCGCTCGCGCCGCCCAGCACCGTGCCGGCGGGACACTCCGTCGCGAGTGTGCGGAGCGCCGCCACGACCTCGTCACGTGCATGCGGCGCACCGCGGCGCGCTCGTGGGCCCGTCCGACCGACCCAGGGCATGCCCGGCATCGGACCGAGCCGGTAGTCGACGGTGACGACCGGGACGCCGCGCGCGCTGAGCGCACGAGCCACGGCATCCGACTCCGGCAGGTCCAGGTCGCCGCGGAAGAAGCCGCCGCCGTGCAACCAGACGAGCGTCGGCGCGATTCGGGCGTCCGCAGGTCGGTACCGCCGGATCGGCACCGGGCCGTGGGGACCCGCGAGCACGTCGTCCACGACGCCGACCGTCCCCGCTGTTCCCCCCATGCCAGCAGACTACGGGCCGGTAACGATGCGAGCGGAGCAGCTGTCGACGGTCCACGGTGGAGGGGTGCGTGGATCGAAGAGTGCCCTGTTCCTGACCGGCGCCGCCCTGGTGGCCCTGCTGACCGGGTGCTCCGGCGGTGGAGACGGCGACGAGGGCGGTGACTCGACCCCGACCGTCACCGAGACCGTGACCGCGGCGCCGACGGACACAGCGGCCGCCCCGACGCCGACGACCACGCCGACCCCCACCGCCACCCCCACGTGTGGACCCGCGAGCGGCGCCGAGGCAGCGGCATCGGGGATCGCTGCGCTGCCGTCGCCCGCCGGCCTCGAGGGCACGAAGTGGGACGCCGCGAACGCCGACTACTCCGGCTACGACGCCTGCGCGCCACTCTCCTGGTCGGTGGTCTCGCCCGAGATGGCCACGGCCGGCTCGCCGTACGCGATCCTGCTCTTCCACCAGGGCCGCTACCTCGGCACCGCGACGTCCGAGCAGTACGCGTTCGAGCCGGCCGTCGAACGGCTGTCCGACGCCTCGATCACCGTGACCTACACCTACGCGAAGGCGAACGAGGCGAACGCTGACGCCTCTGGTCGCACCACCGCGACGTACATCTGGAACGACGGCACCGAACGCGTCGACATGACCGGCGAGGTCCCGCCCGTCGGCTGAGCCGGCCCGTCGTCGGCTCAGCGCGGGGCGTGCTGCGTGGTGCCCGGGTCGAACTCCCGCCACAGCGACCGGAGCACCTGCATCAGGATGTGGATCTTCGTCACACTGGCACCGAACGGCCTGCCGATGACAGCCCGCGGCAGCAGCACGAACCGGCCGACCGCCTCGGTGACGATCCAGATGCCGGTGTCGGTGCGTTGTCCTCGGACGTCCGTTGAGGCGAGCTCGATCGTCCTGATGTCGTCCCACGCAAGGTCGAACACCGGTTCGTTCCGTTCGGGTGACCACGCGTGGAGGCCCGCTGCGTCGACCATCCACATCTCCGGCCTCGGGTCCGGGAAGTCGTCGGCGGCGTACTGGCCCGTGCGCAGGACGGGCAGGTGGAACCGCGGCGTCGTCCCGTTCCGGCGGATCCGGTCCAGCACCATGCGGTCGCGCCGCCCGCGCAACCAGGACAGCACCGCGGCCACCGGCCCGGACCCGAGCAGCAGCACCGAGAAGAGCGGCAGGGCGAAGGGGCGTCGGGCGTCCGAGTGCAGGATGCCGTCGAGGTGGGTAGCCGAGAAGTACACCCCGATCCCGCCAGTCACCGTGACGATCGCGAGGCCGATCAGGAACGGCCACCGCTTCGGCATCTCGCCGTCGCGCAGCCGTTGCACCCACCGCTCGCCCGCGTACTCCACCGCACCATCCTGCCCGGCTGCACCGCACGACGGCCGCGAGCACGAGATGCTGGTCCCATGCAGTTCGCCCGCACCGCCGCACCCGGTGTCGCCGTCGCCGTCGCGATCGGCCTCGTCGCCACCCTGGTCGGCACGGCCGTCCCGGTCGTGGGCGGGCCCGTCCCTGCAGTCCTGATCGGCGCGGTGCTCGGCTGGCTCGTCCGTCGGCGCACCGGTGGCAGCCTCGCCGTACTCGCTCCCGGCGTGAAGTTCTCGTCGAGCCGTGTGCTGCAGTTCGCCGTGGTGCTGCTCGGCGCGCAGCTGTCGATCGGCGAGGTGCTGCGCATCGGCGGCGAGACCCTGCCGGTCATGCTCACGACCCTGGTCGTGTGCCTCGCTGCCGCCTGGGGGATCGGTCGGCTGCTCCGGGTGTCGAGCGCCCTCCGCACCCTGATCGGCGTCGGGACCGGCATCTGCGGTGCGTCCGCGATCGCGGCCGTCACGCCCGTCATCGGTGCAGTCAGCGCAGACGTCGCCTACGCGATGTCGACGATCTTCCTCTGCAACATCGCCGCCGTGTTCGCCTTCCCCCTGCTCGGCCACGCCCTCGGGCTCAGCCAGCACGCCTTCGGCGTCTTCGCGGGGACGGCGGTGAACGACACGTCCTCCGTCGTCGCCACCGCGACGGTCTACGGTCGCCAGGCGACCGACACGGCGGTCGTCGTGAAGCTGGTGCGGACCCTGATGATCATCCCGATCGTCATCGGGCTGGCCGGACTGCAGGCCCGACGCGCCTCCCGCGAGCAGCTCGCGCCCGACACGGGGGCGCGCAGCGGGTTCCGCGTCTTCCGGTTGGTCCCGTGGTTCCTGATCGGGTTCCTGGTGGTGGTGTTGCTCCGGACGGTCGGGGTGCTGCCGGCTGGGGCTGCTCCCGGGTTCTCGACCGCGGCGTCGTTCCTCATCACGGTGGCGCTCGCCGCGATCGGCTGCTCGACGGACTTCGCGGCGCTGCGCCGTGCCGGGTTCCGTCCGATGCTGCTCGGCATCGCGCTCTGGGTGCTGGTGGCGGGCACGAGCCTCGGGGCGCAGGCGGCGTTCGGCTTGCTGTAGGTCGGGGCGGCGCAGGGTCTTGCACCGGTCGGACCCATCGTTTATCGTTGTATCGAAATTCGATGGTATCGATGATCGACAGGGGAAGACGCCATGACCGCACCCGTGTACGAACCGCCCCGCGGGCGGAACTCCTATCTCGCCTACGTCGCCTGCTGCGCGATCGGCATCGTCCTGGTCGTCTGGCGGTACGTCGACCTGCTCGTCCGCTCGGTCGGCTCCGGAACGGTGTCGGTGCCCGTCCGGATGACCGCGACGAGCGACGTCCCGCAGCCGCCCGGCGGTGCGACCGTCACCGCCGACCACCTCGTGCTCCGGGCTCCGATCGCGGACGTGCCGGCCGGGGCGATCGGGTACATCCGGGTCGGTGACGCGCTCGAGGTCCTGTTCGTCAGTGCGCTCATCGCCCTCGTCGCGGCGGTGGCCTGGAAGATCTCGCGCGGCGGGCTGTTCGACCGGTCGACGACCCGCATCCTCGACTGGCTCGCCGCTGCGGTGCTGGTGGCCGGCTTCGTGCCCCAGTTCGTCCGCCGGATGGGGTGGAACTGGGTGGTCTCGGGGCTCGGGTGGGACGGGTACCTGCCGACGCCGGACGTCGACCACCAGTTCGTTCCCGTGTACCTCGGCCTGCTCGTCGTCATCTGCTTCCGGTTCGCCCTCACCGCCTCGCAGCGGATGGTGCGCGACCAGTCCGGGCTGGTCTGATGCCCCCGGAACAGGAGGAGGGCCACGCGGTCGTCTGCCACCTCGACGAGCTGCTCGCCGCTCGCGGCATGACCCTGACCGAGCTCGCCGACCGGGTCGGGGTCACCGTGGTGAACCTGTCGGTGCTGAAGAACAACCGGGCGCGCGCGATCCGGTTCTCCACCCTCACCCGGCTCTGCCAGGAGCTCGGGTGCCAGCCGGGCGACGTGTTCTCGGTGCGCGCGGATCGATGACGGAACCCGCGGATGACGTGAGCAGGCCTGCTCACGTCATCCGCGCCTCCTGTCCGTCTCAGCGCGACCGTTTCCCGGTCGTCTCCCCGGTCGCCGCTGCGAAAGCCGAGCGGAAGGCGACCAGCGCGTCCGACGCGGACGCACTCGCCCAGGCCTCGATGCCGACCACCCCGCGGTACCCGATGTGGTCGAGGGCTTTCGCCACACCCGGGTAGTTGATCTCGCCGGTGCCCGGCTCGCACCGGCCCGGGGCGTCGGCGACCTGGATCTCGCCGATCAGCGGGAGCGCACGTGCGACGAGCTCGATCAGGTTCCCCTCGCCGATCTGGGCGTGGTACAGGTCCAGGTTGAGGCGGAGGAAGGGACTGTCGACGGCCTCGACCAGGGCGATGGTGTCCTCGGCTCGGGCGAACGGTGTCCCCGGGTGGTCGACCGCCGTGTTGAGGTTCTCGAGGGTGAACACCCGGCCGTGGGCCTCGCCGAGTCGAGCGAGCCGGTCGAGGGTCCGTGCTGCGGCCAGCCAGTCTCGACCGGTGACCGTGTGCCGCGGCTCGACGGGGTGACCGTCGCGGTCGAGGCCCGTTCCGTGGACGTTCAGCCGGGGAGCGTCGATGACGGCAGCGGCTCGCAGGGACTCCTCTGCGGTCGTCAGGAGCTCGGCGGAACCCTCAGCTGTGGTCAGGTCGCCGCGGACGTAGCCGGTCATCGAGGAGAAGGTCGCGCCCGAGGCAGCCAGTGCGTCGAGGTCCTTCGTCGTCCAGTCCCAGATCTCGACCTGGAACCCCAGCTCGTCGAGGCGGCGGACACGGTCGACGAAGGGCAGGTCGGTGAAGAGCATCTCGGCGCACGCGGCCAGGGTGACCCCGGCGGTGTTCGACGCGACGCTCACGCGACGTGTCCGCCCGACGTGAGCTGGACGACGCTTCCCCGCTCGATCGACGCGCGGGCCGCGAGCGCGAGGACGAGGGCTGCGCGGGCGTCCTCGCCGCGGGCGCCGGTGACCTCGCCGGAACGGACCGCGTCGACGAAGGACAGCAGTTCGTCGGTGTAGGCCTGGTGGAAGAGGTCGATGTTCAACCGGGTGGTCTCGGCGGCCTCGCCCTCGGCGCCGAAGTACCGCGTCGTCGTCGCGCGGACGTCGCCCGCGGTGACCATCCCGGCCGATCCGAAGACCTCGCCACGAACGTCGTAGCCGTAGGAGGCCTGGAAGTTGGCCTCTGCGACGGCGAGGGCACCGTTGTCGTACCGGATCGTGACGACCGCGGTGTCGAGCAGCCCGCCGTCCTTGAACTCCGGTGCCACCAGCGCGTCCGCCATCGCGACGACCTCGACGGGGGTCGCGTCGGCGTTGAACCAGTTGAGGGTGTCGAAGTCGTGGATCAGGGTCTCGTTGAAGATGGTCCACGGCTTGATCCCGCTCGGGTTCGACAGTGCGGGGTCGCGCGTCAGCGAGCGCAACAGCTGCGGCGTCCCGACCCTGCCGCCCCGGACGAGCCGGTGAGCGGCTGCGAAGTCGGTTGCGAACCGGCGGTTGAACCCGACCTGCAGCGGTACCCCGGCTGCGTCGGCGGCGGAGATGGCCCGGTCCGCGTCCTCGAGCGTCAATGCCATCGGCTTCTCGACGAACACCGCCTTCCCGGCCTCCGCCGCGGCGACGACGAGGTCGGTGTGGGTGAAGGCGGGCGACGAGACGACGACACCGTCGACGTCGGGGTCGGCGAACAGGTCGGTTGCATCCAGGTACGTCCGTGGCACCCCGAGCGGGTCGGCGACGCGTTCTGCAGCTCCGGGGACGGGGTCGGCGACGGCGACGAGTTCCGCGCCGGGTACCCGGAGCGCGATGCTCTGCGCGTGGAATGCGCCGATCCAGCCGGAGCCGACGAGGCCGAGCCGGACCGGCCTGGTCGTGGTGGTCATGGTGGTCGTGGTGGTCGTGGAGTTGGTCATGGGTGCCTCCAGCACTTCGATGGGCTACTTGACGATGTAGATGGAACCGGTGGTGACGCCCTCTTCGATGTTCTCGAGGGTGCGTCCGCGGGTCTCGGGGACCTGCGTGGCGATGAAGACGATGGCGAGCACGCCGATGCCGCCGAACAGGAAGAAGGTCCCGGAGATCCCGAGCCCCTGCACGAGGGTGGGGAAGAAGAGGCCGAGGAACGCGTTGGCGATCCAGCCCCAGAACACCGAGATGCCGATCGCCAGGCCGCGGATGAACAGGGGGAAGATCTCGGCCAGCATCACCCAGATCGCGATGTTGAGGAACGTCTGCATCGAGCCGACGAACAGCACCACGAGGGTCAGGATGACGTACGGTCGCGCCTCGTTCCCGACCGGCAGCGCGATGGACGCGATGCCGATCAGGAAGTGCATCGTGGTGGTCAGCGAGAACCCGAGCAGCAGGGTCGTCCGGCGGTTGATCACCTGCATCAGCCGCAAGCCGATGAGGCCGCCGATCACCGCGATGACGCCCGGCGCGATGTTCGCGACGAGTGCGGCGTTGTGGGTGAAGCCGGCCTCGGTGAGCACGGACTGGCCGTAGTACATGATCGAGTTGATCCCGGTGAGCTGCTGGCCGAGGCTGATGCCGATGCCGATCAGCAGGATCCGGAACACCCACTTGTCCCGGAGGGACCGGAGCGATGCACGAGGCCGCGTCGTCTCGTCGTGCGTCAGTGCCTCGATCTCGGCCAGTTCCGCCGCTGCACGCTCGGTGGACCGGATCGTCGACAGGACCCGGAGCGCCTCCGCGCGCTTGCGCTTCGACAGCAGCCAGCGCGGCGACTCCGGCATCCGGAGCATCCCGATCAGCAGTACGAGCCCGGGGATCGCGGCGACGGCGAGCATCACCCGCCAGATACCCGTCACGTCTCCCCAGACGGTGCCGATGACGGCGTTGACGACGAACGCCGCCAGCTGACCGACGACGATCATCAACTCGTTCCGACCCGCGATCTTGCCGCGGATCTCGTACGGTGCCAGCTCTGACAGGTACACCGGGACGACGACCGATGCGCCGCCGACCGCCAGCCCGAGGATGCTGCGCCCGACGACGAGCAGCCCGAGTCCCGGCGCGACGACCGCGAACGCAGCTCCGACCACGAACATCACGGCCAGCAGGATGATGGTCCGCCGCCGTCCCCAGGCGTCCGACAGTCGGCCGCAGGCGAGGGCGCCGGCAGCGGCGCCGAAGAGCAGTGACGAGGTCACCACACCCTCGCTGAGTGCGGTGAGTCCGAGGTCGCGGGACATCGGTTCGAGGGCGCCGTTGATGACGCCGGTGTCGTAGCCGAACAGCAGGCCACCGAGTGTCGCGATGATCGCCACCAGGCCGAGCCGGCGCGAGTGCGCCCCCGTGGTGAGCGGTGGCAGCTGCGCAGGGCGCGCGCTTGTCGAGGCCATGAGACTCCTTTGTCGTTCACGATCTGAATGTCAGGACATACAATGACTAGCACGTTCTATTGTCTCGTGCCAGTACCGCTCGGGAATCGACTCGGACCGCGTCGGGCATGGGACGATGGCACCGTGCCCCGACCAGCAGGAGAACACTCGACGAGTCGCCCGACGATGCGGGACGTCGCCGAGGCCGCGGGGGTCTCGCGCCAGCTCGTCTCGCTCGTCTTCCGTGACCTGCCGGGTGCGAGTGCCACGACGCGCGCTCGGGTCCTCGCGGTCGCCGAGGACCTCGGGTACCACCCCGATGCGTCGGCGCGCCTCCTGCGGGGGAGTCGGAGTCACCAGATCGGCGTGGTGTTCTCGATGCGTGAGCCGTACGAGGTGGACCTCGTCGAAGCGTTGCTCGATGCCGGGGCCGACGCAGGGTTCACCCTCGTCCTCGGGCCCCTGAGCGATCGGCGTCCGCACACGGCGGTGCTCCGGGAGCTGCTCGGCCACCGCATCGAAGCGTTGCTCGTCCTGGCTGCCGACGGAGGCGTGGCAGCCATCGACGAGCTCCCGCCGAGGATCCCGGTCGTCACCGTCGGTGGCCCTCGTTCAGGCGGAGCGGATGACGTGCGGGTCGACGAGGTGGCCACCATGCGCCTCGCCGTCCAGCACCTGGTGGGGCTCGGGCATCGCGACGTCGCGCACGTCTCGGGCGGTCACGGGCCGAACGCCGACGAACGACGGCGGGCGTACGAGCAGGCGATGACCGAGTGCGGCCTGACACCCGACGTGGTCGAGAGCGCCTTCTCCGAAGCAGCGGGATCGGCTGCTGCGCAGGTGCTCCTGGCTCGGGAACGGCTGCCGACCGGCATCGTCGCCGGGAACGACCGCGCGGCCGTCGGCCTCATCGCGACCCTCGTCCGGACCGGGGTGTCGGTACCGGAGGACGTGTCCGTGGTCGGGATCGACGACAGTTCGGTGGCGAGCCTGCCGTACGTCGACCTCACCACCGTGCGCCACGATCCGGGCGAACTCGCTCGCCGTGCTGTCGACGCCGTGGTGCAACGGGTCGATGAACCGGATGCCCCCGCGCTCGAGGTCCGCACCGCCCCCCGGCTGGTGGAGCGGCGCAGCACGGCGCGACCAGCGGATCGATGACGGGAGGCCCGGACCACGTGAGCCGACCTGCTCACGTGATCCGGGCCTCCCGTCCGACCTGCGGGGTCGGCGGCGTCAGCCGCGCAGCGCCTCCGTCAGCTTCACGCGACTGCCCGTCCGCAGCAGCGCGTTCTCGTAGACGCGAGCGCCGACGAGCACGACCACGACCACCGCGGCGACCACGATCAGGAGCGACAGGATCGGCTCCCACCACTCGGCCGTACCCAGGAAGATCCGCATCGGCATGCCGATCGGAGCGCTGAACGGGACGTACGACATGATGCCGAGCACCGTCGGGTTGTTGTACGCGACGATGATCAGGATGTACGGGATCATCACGAGCATCATCACCGGGGTGGTGACGCTGCCGACGTCCTCCTGACGCGACACCAGCACGGCCGCCGCGGCGAACAGCGAGGCGATGAGTACGAAGCCGACGGCGAAGAACCCGACGAACCAGAGGATGCTCGGGCCGAGCATCGAGAACATGTTGTCCTGCCCGGTGACCGCCAGGGTGACGACCGCGGCGACGGCCACGGCGACGATCTGCGCGAACGCCATGACGCTGTTGCCGAGGACCTTGCCGGCGAGCAGCGCCCTGGCCGAGATCGCGGACATCAGGATCTCGACGACCCTGGTCGACTTCTCCTCGACCACGCTCTGCGCGATCGACTGTCCGAACGTCACGGCCGAGGCGAAGTACACGACGCCGAACGCGATGGCGATGAGGTAGACGAGTCCGCCGGGCAGCGCGTCCGGGTCGAGCAGTTCGATCCGCGGTGTGACGCTCAACGCGGAGACGACGTCGGTCGGTGCCTCGTCGAGGCCGACGACCTTGTACCCGAGCGGGTCGTCGGACGGCACGATCGCCGCGTCGACGTCGCCGTTCTGCACGAGCCGTTCGGCGTCCGCCACCGAGGTGGAGTCCGTGACGTCGAGGCCCGTGGTGGTCGGTAGCGAGACGCCGTCGACGACCGCGACCGGCGTGGTGTCGTCGGCGGTGGCCTTCCCGACGATGCCGCCGACCACGATGGACGCGACGACCATGCCGATCAGGATGAGGGCGGAGACCACGAAGGCCTTGCTGCGGATGCGTGCCTGGATCTCGCGTGCGGAGACGAGCCGCACGGCCTGCACGAAGGAGTCGTTCATCGGATGACCTCCCGGAAGACCTCGCTGAGCCGCGGGACCCGCGGGGCGAACGAGCCGACGGTGCCGTGCTGCACGGCCCGCTGCAGGACGTGTTGGGCGGTGGACGGCTCGGCTTCGAAGACGGCGTAGCCGCCGTCGAACTCGCGCACCGTCACGCCGGGCTCGTCGCGGAGCCAGGCGACGTCACCGTCGACGAGCAGCTCCCAGGCGGCGGGGCCGGCCTGCTTGCGGAGTTCGTCCTGCGGGCCGGCAGCGCGGATGGTGCCGCCCGCGATCACGACGACGTCGTCGCAGAGCCGCTCGACGACGTCCAGCTGGTGGCTCGAGAACAGCACCGGGACGCCCCGGGCCGCGGTCTCGCGCAGGACACCGAGCACCGTGTCGACCGCCATCGGGTCGAGGCCCGAGAACGGCTCGTCGAGCACCAGCACCTCGGGGTCGTGCGCGAGGGCCGCGGCGATCTGCACCCGCTGCTGGTTGCCGAGCGACAGCTTCTCGACGGCGTCGTCGGCGTGGCCGGTCAGTTCGAGCCGTTCGAGCAACTCGGTGGTGCGCGTGGTCGCTGCGCGCTTGTCCACGCCGTGCAACCGGGCCAGGTAGGTGATCTGCTCGGCCACCGGCATCTTCGGGTAGAGGCCGCGTTCCTCCGGCATGTAGCCGAACCGGCGGCGGTCGGCGGGCCGGACCTCGGTGCCGTCGATCGAGACCGAGCCGGCATCGGCCTGGAGCACACCGAGCATGATGCGCATGGTGGTCGTCTTGCCGGCGCCGTTGCCGCCGACGAACCCGGTGAGGCGGCCGTCGCCGACCGTGAACCCCACGTCGTCGAGCACCCGGCGGTCGCCGAAGTGCTTCGTCACCCCTTCGATGGTGAGCATGTCGTACCCCTCTCGCGACGGCCTGCGCCGCCTGCGTCGACGCTATTGGCCAGGAGGCACGGGTCGCCTCCGCCGTCCGGCGGGACTTCGGCGGGTGGGCGGCTCCACCGCACGGGGGAGGGGGCGGGGTCGTCGCGTGGTGCCGCGCGGTGTGCGGCGACCGGCACGGTGCGGGGTTGTTCGGCCCGTGGGGCTTTGGTTGCTCGGTGCGTGGTCGTGGCGGGGCACGGTGCGGTCAACGCTGCACGGGTTGAACGAGGGCGCACGGTGCGAGCGTGGTCCGCGAGCTCGGCACGGTGCTGGGTTGTTCGGCCGGTGCTGGATCGGTCGGTGTCGGTCAGCCGGCGACGCGGTGCTCGAACGCCCAGACGACCGCCTGGATGCGATCCCGCAGCGCGAGCTTCTGCAGCACGTTCGACACGTGGGTCTTCACGGTGGCGTCACCGACGTACAGTTCGGCGGCGATCTCGGCGTTGCTGAGCCCCCGGGCGAGCAGCCGGAGCACCTCGGTCTCGCGCTCGGTGAGCCCGGCGGATGCGAGGGCGGCGTCGCCGGACCGGTCGGAGGCGCGGCCGCTCGACACCGGCGCCGCCGTCGCCCGGCTGATCACCCGCCGCGTGACGTCGGGCGCGAGCAGGGCGTCCCCGGCGGCGACGGTCCGGACGGCGTCGATCAGTCGTTCGGGGGAGGCGTTCTTCAGCAGGAAGCCGCTCGCACCCGCCTCGAGCGCTTGGAACAGCGCGTCGTCGCTGTCGAACGTCGTCAGGATGAGCACCGCCGGCGGGTCCGGCAACGCTGCGATCCGCCGCGCCGCCTCGAGCCCGTCGACGCCGGGCATCTGCACGTCGAGGCACACCACGTCCGGGCGCAGGATCCGGACGGCCTCGACCGCACGGGCACCGTCGGGGGCCTCGCCGACCACCCGGAACCCCGGCTCGGACTCCAGGATCACGCGGAACCCGGCCCGGACCAGCTCCTGGTCGTCCGCGAGCACGATCGTCAGGTCGGTCGTCTCGTTCACGTCGTCGGCAGCCATGCCCGCACCAGGTAGCCTCCCCGGGCGCGTGGCCCGATCTCGATCCGTCCGTCCACGGCCGCGACGCGCTCCCGCATGCCGACGTGCCCGAGGCCGCTGCCCGACGGGTTCCGCACCGCGCGGCCGCCGTGGCCGTCGTCGGTGACCTCGACCTCGAGGCCGTCGTCCAGGTACCGCACCCGGACGTCGGCGCGGGCGGTGGGGCCGGCGTGCTTGAGGACGTTCGTCACGGCCTCCTGCACGATCCGGTACGCGACGGCGGCGACCGTCGGGGGCACCGGACGCTCGTCGCCCACGACCACGTACTCGGTCGGATGCCCGGCGACCCGGGCCGACTCGGCGAGCTCACCGATGCGCGCGATGCCCTCGGTGCTCGGACCGTCCCCGACACCGGGGTTCCCGGCGCTCGGTTCGTCGACCGACCGCAGGGTGCCGAGCATCCGCCGCAGCTCCTCGACGGCCGTGCGCGCACTCTCCTCGACCACGCCGAGCGACGCCGTCGCCTGCGCGGGATCGCGGTCGATGACGCGTCGGGCAGCGCCGGCTTGCACACCCATCAGGGACACGTGGTGGGCGACGACGTCGTGCAGCTCGCGGGCGATCCGGACCCGCTCGATGGTGACGGCCTGGGCAGCGCTGCGCTCCCGTTCGGCCGCGAGCTCCGCGGTGCGTTCGTCGAGCTGGTGCCGGGCCACGGCCGAGGCCCACGCCCGGTTGCCCGCGTACCAGGCGGCACCGAAGTAGATGACGTTGATCACGATGTTCAGGAGCGAGTAGGCGATGTACGGCGGGATGAGGGAACCCTCGTCGTTCGGCAGCGCGTTCGGCACCGCCCAGCCGAACGAGATCGCGATGAACAGCCACGCGAACATCCCGCCGATGACGACCCACCGGACCGCCTCGGCCCGCACCCGGTCGGAGCACCACGCGCCGACGGAGTACAGCGAGATGAACAGGGTGAAGTTGACCAGGAACACCTCGGGCACCTGCAGCAGCTGCGTGGCCGCGAACGCCAGCGCGGACACCACGGCGGCCGACATCGGGAACCGGCGCCGGAACACGATCGGGGCGGCGTTCGCGACGATCATCAGGGCGGACACCCACCAGGCCGCCTGGTCGTCGCCGTAGGTCCCGGCCGACCCGTACAGGACCGTGGTGACGGCCAGACCGGCGGCGAGCACCAGTGCGAGCACGGCGTCCTGCCGGTGCTCACGGCGCCCCACGGGCAGCCGTGACCACTCCGCCGTCGTCCCCATGCAGAGAACGCTAGCGGGTGGTTCCGGGCGGGAGTAGCCTCCGGCCAACGAGCAGGGGAGTCACCATGCAGTTCCTCGTCAACGTCATCGACGACGGGCAGGCCGACGCTGCCGGTCGGACGGAGTCCGCCACCCAGGCCGAGGCCACCGCGGTCGATGTCCTGAACGAACGCCTGGGGGACGCCGTCGTGTTCGCCGCCGGGGTGTCCGCCCCCGCCGACGGCATCGTCGTCGACGCCCGTGGCGGTGGCTCGGACACCACGCCAGGGCTGGTGGCCGACAGCTCCGAGTTCGTCGCGGGGTTCTGGGTCATGGAGCTGCCGGATGCCGAGACGGCGCTCCGTGTGGCGCACGAGGCGTCGCAGGCGTGCAACCGGAAGATCGAGCTGCGTCCACTCCTGTGACGGCGGCGTCACCGTGCGGAGGGCCTCCGCGCCTGCCGACCACGGCGGGTACGGCGCTCGCCGCGGTGACGACCGCACCGACCACGAACGTCGCCGCGTAGCCCGACACACCGACGAGCGCGCCCGACGCCGCCGCTCCGACGGCCTGCCCGAGCACGAGTGCGACGAAGAGCATGGACGTCCCCGCCGACGACCGCGCAGCGTCGAGTTCGGTCGTCCAGGCGATCAATGCGCCGGTCGCGGCCGTGTAGCCCCAGCCGAACACCGCGCAGGCCAGCATCGCCACCGCCGTGGCCTGCGGCGCGAGCCCGAGTGCGACGACGGCCACCGCCACGGCGCCCGCGGTCACCGCCCAGAGCACCCGCGCGCGGAGTCCGCTCGTCCACCGTGCCGTCACGGCGACCGCGGCGCCGCCGACGCCGAGCGCGATCCACGCCGACACGGACACCACGGCCGGCGCGCCGGCGTCGACCAGCGCCGACCGACCGTACGTCCACACGACCGCCGACCCGGCGCCGAAGAGCAGTGCGAGCGTCAGGACCCGACGGTGCGCCGCGAGCCACGCGGTCCCCGGTGCGGCGGCCCGGTCGTTGCCGGACCCGCTCCCGCGCGACACGAGCAGCAGCACGACGCCGACGACGAGGGCGAACACCCCGGACCACGCCCAGGCCGTCCGCCAGTCCGGCAGCAGCACGAGCGCGAGCGCGCCGGCGGCGACGAGCCCCGGGCCGGTCCCCGAGTTGACGACCGCCTGCGCCGTTCCCTGCACGGACTCCGGCACCGTGTGCGACACGAGCTGCACGAGGGCCGGTGACGCGAGCCCGGCTCCGGTCGAGGCGAGCACCGCGGCGATCCCGAAGGTCCACGGCCCCGGTGCCGTCGCCATCGCGAGCGCGCCGACCCCGGCGAACCCGGACGCCGCGGTGACGAGCACTCGGGGGACCCGCGCGGCGACCAGGAACCCGACCACCGCGCCGACGCAGTACATCGCCGAGGCGCCCGAGGAGACCCACCCGGCGGCGTCCGGACGCAGCCCGAGGTCACGTTCGACGTCGGGCAGGAAGAGACCGAACGCCAGGCGGACCAGCCCGTACGTCGCGGCGATCAGGGCCACCCCACTCCCGAGGAACACCCACTGTCGTAACGAAAACGATCGTTTCACTTTTGAGAGCCTAGGGTGCTTCCATGGCGATGCGTCCAGGAACCGAGCAGAAGCTGCTCGACGCAGCCGAGGAACTCTTCTTCACGCAGGGCATCGCTGCGACCCCGATCGACGCCGTGCTCGACCGCGCCGGGATCTCGAGCGCCACGCTCTACCGCGGGTACGCGAGCAAGGAGGCCCTGGTCGCTGCAGCACTCGAGCGCCGGCACGACGACTGGCTCGCGACGTGGGACCGTGCGGTCGAAGCCGCTCCGGACGACCGTGGCCGCCTGCTCGCGGTGTTCGACGCACTCGATGACTACCGGACCACCGCCGCCGGCTCACGCTGGTGCGCCTTCCTCGGGACCGCTGCCGAGTACGCGGACGCCCCTGCCGAGGTGCACGCGGTGCTCGACCGCGAGACCGGCGCGCTCCGCACCCGGCTCACCGCACGGGCCGCGCCCGTCGTCGGCGATCGTGCCGGTGCCCTCGCCGACCAACTGCTGCTCGTCGTCTCGGGGTACCTCGCGATGCGCCTGCGCGACCCGTCGGTCGGCACGGCCACGGCGCGCGCGGTCGCCGCAGCGCTCGTCGAAGCCGCCTGACCGCTCGTCGGCCCCGGGTTTCTCCGACACCACGCTCGGTACCCTGCCCGGTGTGCAGCGACCCTCCTCGACCCTCGTGATGCAGCGCGTGACCTCTGATGGAACGGTGCCCCTCGGATGACCCGTTCGCGTGCGTCGACGATCACCCGGCGGTCGCTGCTGATCGGTGGCATCGGCGTCGTCGCCGCTGGTGCAACCGCAGAGGCGGTCAACCTCGACCTGCTCCCGGGGCGGTCGACGATGTACCGCGTGCTCGGGCTCAACGGTGCCGACGGCACGATCCCCGACGTCGACCCGGTCCCCTCGGTCTCCGGCACCTTCGTGTCGGCGTCCAGGAAGGGGCGCACGGTCGGCTGGACCATCGCCGCCCCGGCGTCGGACACCCCGTTGCCCGTCGCCGTCGCGCTGCACGGCTACGGCGACGACCACGCGTCGTTCTTCGGGCGGGAGCTCGGCTGGGACCGGTTCCTCGCGGCGCACATCTCGGACGGTGGGGCGCCCTTCGCGATCGCCTCGATCGACGGCGGCAACCGGTACTGGCACCACCGGTCGGACGGGGACGACCCTGCAGCGATGGTCGTCGACGAGTTCCTGCCTCGGATCGCACGGCGCGGGTTCGACACCGACCGGCTCGCGCTGACCGGGTACTCGATGGGCGGGTTCGGTGCCCTCCGGCTCGGCGGGGTGCTCGGTGCATCCCGCGTCCGCGCGGTGTCGGCGATCAGCCCCGCACTCTGGACGTCAGCAGCGGACACCGCGCGCGGCGCCTTCGACGACGCGGCCGACTTCCGCGCGAACACCGTCCTCGGTCGGCAGCGCGCGCTCGACGGGGTCGCGGTGCGCGTCGACTGCGGCAACGGCGACGGGTTCGCGCCGGCGGTCCACACCTACGTCGACGGGTTCGACGCGCCACCGGCGGGGGGCTTCGAACCTGGCGCGCACACCCACGGCTATTGGCGGCGCCTCGCGCCGCAGCAGCTCGCGTTCCTCGCTCGCCACCTCGGTCGCTGACCCGAGTCGCGCCCTGGACGCGCGTCGAGACGGACGGGAGGCCCGTGGCGGCCCCGCACCGGGCCTCCCGTCCGTCGACCGGTCGCGACCACGGCACGCGGAACGTGACGAGGAGCGCTCAGGCGCGCCCGCGGTTCCGGCGCCGGATCTCCTTCGGAGCCCGACCGGCCATGAAGGACCTCGCAGGGTCGACGAGGAACCCCTGTCGCAGGGCCTCTCGTCCGACGAGCATCCGGAACCCCATCTGGTCACGGTTGCTCAGGGTGACCTCGGACTCGACGGCACGCCCCGCCAGGGTGATCGTGGTGAGCACGACGATGCGTTCCTGGGTGTGCCCGGTCGAGCTGCGGATGACGCGCCGGTCGTGCACGGCGCACTCGATCGTGACGGCGTCGGCATCGGTGTCCTGCCAGGGGTGCACCGAGAACCGCACCCGGTCGCCGGGCAGTTCCTCGAGGTCGAACGCGTGCAGCGCCGAGCTCCGCGCACCGGTGTCGAGCTTGACCTTGATCCACGGCAGCCCGAGGTCCGGCAGGCCGGCCCACTCGCGCCAGCCGGCGACGACGAGCCCGCCGTCGGGGGACTTCGGAGCACGCGCCATGGCCCCATCTTGTCGTACGCCCGACGGCAGTGTCCGCGTGCTTTGATGGACCGTCGCCGTCGATCCGACCCCGCGGAGAACCCCTCGATGAAACTCGCCATCCTGTCGCGCGCCCCGCAGGCGTACTCCACCCAACGCCTCCGTGCGGCAGCGCTGGACCGCGGTCACGAGGTCAAGGTGCTGAACACCCTGCGCTTCGCGATCGACCTGTCCGGCGAGGACCCGGACCTGCTCTACCGCGGCAAGCTCCTGTCCGACTACGACGCCGTCCTGCCCCGGATCGGCAACTCGATCACCTACTACGGCACCGCGGTCGTGCGGCAGTTCGAGCAGATGGACGTCTACACGCCGAACACCGCGACGGGCATCACGAACTCACGGGACAAGCTCCGGGCGAACCAGATCCTGTCCCGGCACCACATCGGCATGCCCGCGACGACGTTCGTGAACAGCCGGGCCGACGTCCGCGGCGCGATCGAGCGGGTCGGCGGCGCTCCGGTCGTCATCAAGCTGCTCGAGGGCACGCAGGGCATCGGGGTGATTTTGGCGCCGGAGGAGAAGGTCGCCGAGTCCATCGTCGAGACCCTGCACTCGACGAAGCAGAACGTCCTGATCCAGTCGTTCATCTCGGAGAGCCGTGGCCGCGACATCCGCGCGCTCGTCGTCGGCGACCGGGTCGTGGCCGCGATGCGCAGGACGGCGTCGGGGGACGAGTTCCGGTCCAACGTGCACCGCGGCGGCACGGTCGAGAAGGTCACGCTGTCGCCCGAGTACGAAGCGGTGGCTGTCCGGTCGGCGCAGATCATGGGCCTCAAGGTCGCCGGCGTCGACATGCTCGAGGGCAACGACGGCCCACTGGTGATGGAGGTCAACTCGTCACCGGGGCTCGAGGGCGTCGAGCGTGCGACGGGCCTCGACGTCGCCGGCGCGATCATCGACTTCATCGGCAACCAGGTCGCCTTCCCGGAGATCGACGTGCGCCAGCGGCTCAGCGTCTCGACCGGCTACGGCGTCGCCGAGCTGCTCGTGCACACCAACGCCGACCTGGTCGGGAAGACGATCAAGGAGTCCGGGCTCTGGGACCGGGACATCACCGTGCTGACCCTGCACCGGGGCGCGACCGTCATCCCGAACCCGCGCAGTGGGGTGACGCTGCAGGCAAGTGACCGGCTGCTCTGCTTCGGCAAGCTCGAGGAGATGCGCTCGATGGTGCCGGATCGTCGACGCCGTCGGAGCACGATCCGGAAGCTCCCGAAGGACGCCTGACACCGCGCGTCCAGCCGAGCCGGACTGCACACACAGGCGAAATGAGGAAGTATGTGTCGGTGACGATCATGACGGAACGGCCGGTCGACCAGGCAGCGAACGGGCAGCGGGCGGCGAGCAGTGAACCCGAGCAGCCCGGCAACGCCACGGCGAAGCACCACAACGTCTCGCTGCTGTCCGTGGCGACGACCACCGCCGAACGCGTGACGACCTCTGCTGACATCGAGGCCCGGCTCCGCGGCGTGCTCCGTCGACTCCGTCTGCCGATGGGCCTGCTCGAGCGCGTCGCCGGTGTGATCGAGCGTCGCAACTGGGGCGAGGGCCAGACCTTCCAAGACGCCGCCATCGACGCCGGTCGTCGTGCGATGGCCGAGGCGGGTGTGCGTCCCGACGAGATCGGGCTGCTCATCAACACCTCGGTGACCCGTCCGCACCTCGAGCCGTCGGTCGCCGTGCGCCTGCACCACGGGCTCGGCCTGCCGTCGTCCGCCATCAACTTCGACATCGCGAACGCGTGCCTGGGCTTCGTCAACGCCATGAGCGTCGCGGCGGGCATGATCGACTCCGGTCAGATCAAGTACGCGCTCGTCGTCGACGGCGAGGACGCCGACCAGGTGCAGCTCAACACCATCGACCGTCTGAACCAGGGCGGACGGAACCGCAAGGACTTCATGAGCGAGTTCGCCAGCCTGACCCTCGGGTCCGGCGCCGCGGCCGCCGTGCTCGGCCCGGCGGACCTGCACCCCGAGGGCCACCGGATCGTCGGCGGCGTCACCCGCGCCGCGACCCAGTGGTACGACCTGTGCGTCGGCAGCGTGGACGGCATGTTCACGGACGCCAAGATGCTGCTCAAGGGCGGCATGGAGCTCGTCGTCGCCGCGTGGACCGAGGCCCGCGCCCACTTCGACTGGGCGAACATGGACCGCTACGTCCTGCACCAGGTC
Organism: Curtobacterium sp. PvP017; assembly: GCF_054060195.1. NCBI lineage: Bacteria > Bacillati > Actinomycetota > Actinomycetes > Micrococcales > Microbacteriaceae > Curtobacterium > Curtobacterium sp. PvP017. The sequence continues at coordinate 113,447 of NZ_JBSSCY010000007.1, read as the reverse complement.
TCCGACGTGCACACCAACGCGTTCGTCGAGGCCATCGGCATCCCGCGCGACAAGGTCCCCACCACCTACCAGCGGTTCGGCAACGTCGGTCCGGCGTCGATCCCGATCACCCTGGCAGACGAGGTCGAGTCCGGCGGCATCCGCCGCGGCGACCGCGTGTTCCTGGGCGGGGTCGGCTCCGGCATCAACACGGCGATGATGGAACTGCACTGGTGAGGTCCCGGCTTCCCCGCGTCGCCGCGAGCACGGCTCCGGCGACGCAGCCGCCCTCCCTGCCCGGTCTCGACCCGGCGTGGTCGCGCCTGGTGACGGTTCCCGCGTGGTCCGGGGATCGGACGGGAGGAACGGATCGCGCCGCGCGCACCTGGCACCTCCTCGACACGGCCGGGTCTCTGGCCGCGCTCGGCGTGGAGCCGGTCGGCACCATCCTGTGCGTGCACGGCAACCCGACGTGGTCGTACCTGTGGCGGTCGGTGCTCCGCACCTCGCTCGAGGTCGCCCGCGCCGGTGGCCCGGCGTGGCGCGTGGTCGCCGTCGACCAGCTCGACATGGGCTTCTCGGAGCGCACCGGCGTCGAACGGGGGCTGCCGCAGCGCGTCGCGGACCTCGGTGCCCTGACCGACGAACTCGGACTGACCGGCCCGGTCGTCACCCTCGGCCACGACTGGGGCGGCGTGGTGTCGCTCGGGTGGGCGGTCGACCACCCCGACGTCCTGGCCGCCGTCATGACGTGCAACACCGCCGTGCACCAGCCCGACGACGCCCCGATCCCCGCGCCGCTGCGGCTCGCCCTGGGCCCGGGGCTGCTCGGCCGAGCGACCGTCGTGACGCCGGCGTTCCTCGAGACGACGCTCGGCATCGCGCACCCGAAGCTCGAGCGTGCCGTGGCCGACGGCTACCGTGCGCCCTACCGCGGTGCCGCCCGACGCGGCGGCATCGGGGGATTCGTCGCGGACATCCCCGTCGACGCCCGCCACCGGAGCGCGCCCGAGCTCGACCGCATCGCCGCGGGTGTGGCGGCGCTCGACGTGCCGGCGCTGCTGCTCTGGGGCCCGCGCGACCCCGTGTTCCTCGAGCGCTACCTCGACGACCTGTCCGAGCGGCTGCCGCACGCCGACGTGCACCGCTTCGAGGGTGCCGGCCACCTGCTGCCCGACGACGCCGACGTGGCGGGCGCGGTGTTCGACTGGATCGGCGACCGCCTGTCGGGCGGGAGCGTCCCCGACGACGCCACCCCGGGCCTCCCGTCCGCTCCCGACCAGCGCGCGGACGTGAGCCGCCCGCTCGGCGCCGCGCTCGACGACCTGCGTGACAGCGACGAACCCGCGCTGGTCGAGATGGCCGCTGCCGGCGGGCCCCGCACGATCACGTGGCGCCTGCTCGCACGTCGGGTGGACGAGATCGCCGCCGGGTTGGACGACCTTGGTGTCCGGAGCGGCGACCGTGTCTCGCTCCTCGTCACCCCCGGCGCCGACCTGACCGCCGTGCTGTACGCCTGTGTCCGGATCGGCGCGGTCGTCGTCGTGGCGGATGCCGGGCTGGGCCTGCGCGGCCTGACCCGCGCGGTGCGCGGGGCCCGGCCCGACTGGATCATCGGCGCGCTGCCCGGACTCGGAGCCGCCCGTGCGCTCGGCTGGCCGGGTCGGCGGATCGCGACCGTCCCGCTGCCCGCCCCCGCTCGGCGTGCCCTGCGCGTGGAGCACACGCTGGTCGACGTCGCCCGGCGCGGCGCCCGTCGACTCGCCCACGGGACGTCGCTCCCCACGGTGCCGACGTCCGACGCTCCGGCAGCGATCCTGTTCACCTCCGGGTCGACCGGTCCGGCGAAGGGCGTCGTGTACACGCACGGACAGCTCGGAGCCGTCCGCGACGTCCTGGCGACCCAGTACGACATCGGTGTCGGCACCGGGCTCGTCGCGGGCTTCGCGCCCTTCGCCCTGCTCGGTCCCGCCCTCGGGGCGCGGTCGGTGGCTCCGGACATGGACGTCACCGCGCCCCGCACCCTGACGGCCCGTGCCGTGGCGGCCTCGGTGGCCGCGGCCGACGCGACCGTGGTGTTCCTGTCACCAGCGGCACTGGCGAACGTCGTGGCGACGGCGTCGGCGCTGGACGGTGCCGACCGTGCAGCGCTCGCACGCGTCCGGCTGTTCCTGTCGGCGGGTGCCCCGGTGTCCGCCGCGCTGCTCACCGCGGCGACGGAGCTGATGCCGAACGCGAGCGCGCACACCCCCTACGGCATGACCGAGGGACTGCTCATGACCGACGTCGACCTGGACGGCGTCCGTTCCGCTGCGGCCTCGGACGACGAGGGCATCTGCGTCGGCGCTCCGGCGGCGAACGTCCGGGTGCGGATCGCGCCGCTCGACGCCTCGGGTGCCGCGACCGGGGCGCTGACCGACTCGGCGGGCGTCACCGGCGAGATCGTCGTCGCAGCACCGCACGTGCGCGACCACTACGACCGGCTGTGGCGGACGAACCGGGTCGCGCGACTCGGCGTCGAGGACCCGCGCGGCCACCGCACCGGCGACGTCGGACACCTGGACGCCTCCGGGCGCCTCTGGGTCGAGGGGCGGATGCAGCACGTGCTCACCACCCCCGACGGCGTCGTCACCCCGGTCGGACCGGAGCAGCGCATCGAGGGCGTACCCGGGGTCGGTCGTGCCGGCGTCGCAGGGATCGGCCCGCGCGGAACGCAGCAGGTCGTCGCCGTGGTCGAGACCACGAGCGGACGGCAGGCCAGTCGTCCCGCCCTGGCGTCGCCGGCGTTGGCCGCGTCGGTCCGGGCCGCTGCCGGGGTCCCCATCGCCGCGGTGCTGACCGTGCCGGTGCTGCCGACGGACATCCGGCACAACTCGAAGGTCGACCGCACCCGGCTGTCCCGCTGGGCGACCGCGGTGCTGTCCGGTGGACGGATGACGCGGCCGTGAAGGTGCTGGTGACCGGGGCCAGCGGGTTCCTCGGGCAGGCCACCGCCGCAGCCGTGCGCGACGCCGGGCACGAGGTCCGCACGTTCCAGCGGCGGCCCTCTGGGGTCGCGGGCGTGCAGGACGTCGCCGGCACGATGACCGACCACGCTGCGGTGGCCCGTGCGGTCGAGGGGGTCGACGCCGTCGTGCACCTCGCCGCCAAGGTCTCCCTGGCCGGTGACCCTGCCGACTTCGCTCGCGTTAACGTCGACGGCACCCGAGCGCTCGTCGACGCCGCACGCCGTGCCGGTGCCCGGCGGTTCGTGTTCGTGTCGTCACCGTCGGTCGCGCACACCGGGTCGTCGCTGGTCGGCGCCGGAGCGGGCGTCGCCGAACCCTCGCGTGCGCGTGGCGACTACGCCCGCACGAAGGCCGCGGCCGAACTGCTCGCGCTCGACGCCGACGCTCCCGAGTTCGCCGTCGTCGCCGTCCGGCCGCACCTGGTGTGGGGGCCGGGGGACACGCAGCTGATCGGCCGCATCGTCGAGCGGGCACGGGCCGGACGGCTCCCGCTGCTCGACTCCGGGGCCGCCCTGATCGACACCCTCTACGTCGACAACGCCGCCTCGGCCATGGTCGCGGCGCTCGAGCACGCGGCGGACGACGACGTGCACGGCAACGCCTACGTCGTGACGAACGGCGAGCCCCGGCCCGTCGCGGACCTGCTCGCCGGGATCTGTGCGGCCTCGGGCGTCGCAGCACCGCGGTGGCACCTGCCAGCAGCGGTAGCACGGGTTGCGGGGTCCCTGGTCGAGGCCGTGTGGCGGGTGCGTCCGGGGCAGGACGAGCCGCCGATGACCCGGTTCCTCGCCGAGCAGCTCTCGACGGCGCACTGGTTCGATCAGCGCCGCACCCGTGCCGACCTGCAGTGGGCGCCTTCGGTGTCGATCGACGAGGGCCTCGCGCGCCTGGCGGACGCGGCCCGAGTCTCGGCGGCGGCTCAGACCTCGTCGGCCGCCACGTAGACCCAGGCCGACAGGCCCGAGGTGAGCTCGACCCGGATGCGCTGGTAGTCCGCGACCTCGTAGCCGTCGACCGCGCGGAGCTGCCACTCGTAGCCGAGGGTCAGGGTCGACCCCTCGACGACGTCGTCCGCAGTGCCGCGGCGGAGGATCGGGTGCAGGTCCGAACCGCTGGTCCGGACGACCTCGGGGTCGGTGATCGCCACCCAGTCGAGCCTCCAGCCGGGCAGCGTGTCCGGGGTGGTGGGCACGTGGTCGCCGAACAGTGACTCCTGCACGAGCGGCTGCCGCAGCGTGCCGTACGAGAACACCCGGTGCGTCTCACCCGGACGCGGCGTCGGGCGCCTGATGGGCCGGGGAGCGATCGTCGGGGTCGAGGTCCAGACGAGCGCGCCCGCGACCCCGGTCAGTCCGAGGTGGAGCAGCCCGACGACGACGAGGAGGATCCCCCAACCGGCGCCGACGGCGATCGCGATGATGCCGACGACGAGACAGACGAGCGCGAACGCGCCAAGACCGATGACCCAGCGCTGGCCGGGGGAGAGACGCTTCACGTCGCGAGGGTAGCGGACGCGAGGCCCGGATCACGCGCGCCGATCGGCGCAGGTGATCCGGGCCTCCCGGTCGTCAGCTGTGCCGCTTGGCGGCCTTGGCGATCTTCTTGCCCAGCTTCTTGCGGGCCTTGCGGGCGTGCGGGTCGTTCCACGCCTTGCGGACGGTCTCGCCCTTGGACGTCTTGATCACCGGACGGTTCGCGCGCGAGCCGAACCAGAACCCGACGAGGACGATCAGGCCGATGACGATGATGCGGTTGCGCATGGTGGGACTCCTTGGTCGGTGGTGCAGGTGCCGGCGGTTCAGCCGGTGAAGCGTTGCCAGAGCTCGGTGACGATGGGCCACACGTCGCCGGCACGGTCGGCTGAGCCGACGGCCACCAGGACCACGGGGACGATCGTGACGGCGATGCTCACCAGCACGGCGAGCACGACGGCGATCGTCGCCGTGGTGGTGTGCCGCCGGGTGAGGGCCAGCGCGAGGAGCGCCAGCACGACGACCAGGCCGAGCACCGCGACGACCGTCACCCGCAGGAACGGGAACGGGACGAGGCCCGCGGTGGTTGCCGTGACGCCGCCGAGGAAGCCGACCAGGGGCAGGAACGCCCCGAGCAGGACCCCGGCGACCAGGACCACGCCGATGCCACCCGCGATCCACACGCCGCGTGGCCGGGGCCGTCGGTCGCGGGGCCGACGACCGCCGGACCAGGCGGTGGTCACGGGCGGTCCGCGGCCGGCGTCGTCGGCTGGTCGGCGTCGCGGGCGGCTGCCCGCGCTGCATCACTGGCGTCGGCCGCAGCATCGGCAGCGTCCTGTGCGGCGTCCTCGGCGGAGTCGGCGGCACGCACCGCTGCGTCGGCGGCGGTCTCACCGGCCGGGTCGGAGGTCGCAGCGGTGTCGTCTGCCGCAGCGGCCGTCCGTGCGCGGTCGGCTGCGTCGCGGGCGGTGTCCGCGGCGTCCCGGGCGCCCTCCGACGCCCGGTCGAGTGCGTCCGACGCGGCGTCGTGCACACGGCCAGCCGTGTCGGTCGTCGCGTCGACGGCCCGCTCCGCTGCGTCCGCGGTCGCGTCGGCGGCACGCTTCGTGGCGTCGGCGCTGGCGGCAGCGGCACGCTTCGTCGTGTCCGCGGTGGCGTCGGCTGCGCGTCGAGCGGTGTCGACCGTCGCGTCGGCTGCACGCTTGGTCGCGTCCGCGGTGGCCTCCGCAGCCTGCTTCGTCACGTCGGCCGTGGCGTCCGCGGCGCGCTTCGTCGCCTCGGCGGTGGCGTCCGCTGCCTGCTTCGTGGCGTCGACGGTCGCGGATGCCACGCGCTTGGTGGTGTCGCTGGTCGCCTTCGCGGCGTCCTGCACCGCGTCGCCGACGGCAGTGACGGCACGCTCGACGGGCGAGGGTTCGTCGTCGAACGGTCCGTGCACGTCGAGGACGCGGACGTCCACCGTCGTCGGCTCGGTCGAGACCTGACCGGCGGCGGCGGTCACCTGTCGGCGCACCTCGTCGGCGACCTCGCGGACGTTCCGCGGGTAGGTGACGATCACGGAGACGTGCACCGCGAAGGTGCCGTCCTCGTCGTCGACCTGGACGCCGGCGGTGCCGGCGGAGCGGCCGAGCCGCTTCCGCAGTTCGTCGGCGGCTCGGGAGACGGTCCCGCCGAGGTGGTGCACGCCGGGCACACCGAGCGCCGTCTCCGCCGCGGTCCGCGCGATCAGCATCGCGGGGGTCGCGTCGTCGGGCAGCGGCTCCGTCAGTTCTGCGGGCAGGGCCACCTCGGTGACCTGCGTGTGCGCATGGGGGTCGTGCTGCATGGTTCCTCCTCGTTCGGGTCCGCGGGGACGCATCGGGGCACTCGACGTCGCGAGTGCCCCGACACGCATCGGGCGTCCTACTTCTTGAAGACGTCCTTGACGTCCTCGCCGGTCTGCTTGACGCTCGCGGAGGCCTGGTCCTTCTGGCCCTCGGCGACCTTGGAGTCGTCGTTCGTGGCCTTGCCCACGGCCTCCTTCGCCTTGCCGGCGAGGTCCTGTGCAGCGTTCTTGATCTTGTCGTCGAGTCCCATGACGGGTCCTTTCATCGGTCGGGCGTGCGCCCGGTGGTGGGTGTTGCGTGGGTCTTCGGTGGGCCGGGAGGCCCGGGGTCGCGTCCGGCTGACGGGTGTCAGTGGACGCGGGTCGACTTCGCGAGCGCCGAACGGGTTCCACCGGTGAGGTGGACCAGGACGGGCACCTGGCGACCGAGCGTGCGGTCGAGGACCGCGACGGCGCGGTCGACGGCGTCGAGCACCGAGACGGCGTCTCCGCCGCGGCGGACCGCGACGCGGATGCGAGCGGCACGCTGCTTGCGCACCAGGTAGGTGTCGACGCGGGAGCCGACGACGTCGCGGACACCGGCGAGCTCGTGCTCGACGACGTCGCGGACGAGGGCGACGTTCACCGTGACGGCGTCCTCACCCGAGCGTTCGCGGACGGCGACGGACGTGCCGCCCCCTCCGCGGGTGAACACCCAGACGAGGGCGAGCACGATCACGACGGCGCAGGCGACGGCGACGATCCAGAGCGAGGACGCGGGGACGTCCAGGTTGCTCGGCAGGTCGACGTAGGGCTTGACCGCGTCCTGCACGGCGGGCAGCACACCCGCGCCGATGGTGAGACCGACGACGACGGCGACGAGGCCGAGGACGAAGAGGATGATCCGGTTCATGGTCCGGTTGCTCTTGGTCATGCGAGGGTCCCCTTCTCGTCGATGCGGACGCGGATGTTCTGGCCGAAGCGTTCGTCGAGACCACTGAGGCGGTCGCGGACGGCCGCCTGCACGGCCTGCTCGTCGACCGGGATGCCGGTGACCGGCACGATCCGCACCTCGGTGCGGCGACCGCGCGCGGTTGCCGAGGCGTTGCCCTCGGGGACCCCCGCTGCCGTCCCGGCGGCGTTGGCCGCGGTCGAGGCGACGATGCGGGTGTCGATGACGACTGCGCCACGGTCGTGCTGGACGACCGAGCGGTGCTGACGACCCGGCTTGAGGGCCAGGACGATCAGCACGACGCCGAGGACCACGAGCACGACGGCGATGACCTCGGCGATCGTGACGAAGGCGGCGTCGGGCTGCAGTGCGGCGTCGACGGCGGTCTGCGGGTCGGCGAGGAGCGGGGGGCGCCCGATCGCCCGCAGGACCGACTCGGTGCCGATCCACGCGGCGAACAGTGCCAGGACCACCAGCGCCACGGCCACTGCGGTCGAGCGGGAGCGGTGCACGCTCCGACGACGGATGCGTCGTTCGACGGAACCGTTGCTCATGATGGTCTCCTAGCGGGTTCGGGACTCGCGCTCGCGCACGATCCCGGTGAGTTCGATGTGGGCACTGCCGACGCGTCGGCCGGTGAGTTCGCTCACGCGGCTCTTGACCTCGTCGGCGACCCGGGCCGAGCGGGCGACGAGGTCGTCGCCCGCGGCGATCGGGCCGGTGACGTCGAGGGACATCGCACCGGACGCGTCGCCGAGACCGACCCTGACCCGCTTGGCGGGGGCGCCGAGCCGTTCGGCTGCGACGGCCCGCGCCAGCGAGGTCAGTGCACGAGCGGTGATCTCGACGCGGCCCGGGACGACCGGGCCGGCGTTCACCGGGAGCTCCGGCGCCCGGTGAGCACGTCGGTCAGGGCGCCGCGGTCGATCTTGCCGGTGGCGAGGGCGGCCACGAGGGCGCCGATCGCACCGAAGACGATGACCAGGACGAAGCCCCAGAATCCGAACTGCAGTGCGACGACTGCGAGGACGGCGCCGATGAGGGCACCGATCAGTGTGTTGCTCATGCGACTCGCGCTTCCTTCTTCTCGTCGTTGTCGTTGTCGTCGTCGTCACCCGGGATGAAGACGTCCTGGACGGTGACGTTGACCTCGGCGACCTCCATGCCGACGATCTGCTCGAGGGCACGGGCGACGCTGCTGCGGACGCCGTCGGCGACCTGCTGGAGCGACACCGGGTACTCGGCGACGATGACGATGTCCGCGGCGACCTGCTTCTCGCCGACCTCGACCTTGACGCCCTGACCGAAGTCGCGCTGGCCGATCGCGTCGCGGAGCGCACCGATCGCACGGGCGGCGCCGCCACCGAGGGAGTGCACGCCGTTGACCTCGCGGGCCGCGATGCCGGCGACCTTCGACACGACGGTGTCGTCGATGACGGTCTTGCCGGTGACGCCGCTGTTCGAGCCGGCGTGCGAGGTGGTCCGGGCCGCTGCGGTGGTGGCCGGGGTGGTGGTGATGGAGTCAGCCATGGTTCGTTCCTTCCGATTGACCCGCCGGGCGTTCCCAGCGGTTGCTGTTCACGGATGAGACGGGCTGCACCAGAGATTCGTCACACATGACTTTCCTGATTCGGGAGAATTCCAGGGATCCGCGGAAACACGGGGATGTGGCTGTACCCCCTGGTCGTCCACTCAGGCGGTTTCGCGCGTTCCGTCCGCCGCGTTGCGTTCTGCAGCGGCGCGGATCGCCCGGGCGCACGTCATCGGGGACTCGCCTCGCTCGGCCCGGAAGAGCTGCTGCAGCCGTCGCGGCAGGACTCCGGCGGCGTCGGCGATCTCCTGCAGGGAGAGGTCCTCGGTGGCGTGCTGCTCGATGAAGGAGACGGCACGGCGGACGCGCCACGAGGACCGGCCGCTGTCGGGTCGTGCGGACAGTGAGGCGCGGCGGGTGGCGGCGGGGTCCTCGCCGAACCGCTCGCGGTAGGCGGTGGCGAACCGACCAGGGTTGGTGAAGCCCCACCGGCGCGCGACCACGGCGACACCGTCCGCGCTGGGGGATCGGTCGTCGCCGGTACGCAGGAGCTCGCTCCGGACCCGGTCGAGCCGGTGCTCGCGCAGGAACCGGTGCGGCGTCGAGTCCAGGGTGCGGGCGAACACGTCCTGCAGGCCGCGCTGGCTGAGCCCGCACGCCGCGGCGATCTCCGACACCGCCGGACGCTCGGCCGCGTGCCGTTCGACGTACCGGATGGCGTCGCGCAGGCGGTTCGCGACGGGGACGTCGTCACCGCGGTTGCGGATCGGGAAGGTGTCGAGCACGACGATCGCCAGCCGGCGGTTCAGCGCGGTCCGCATCGGACCGACCACGCGGTCGTCGACGAGTGCCGGGCCGAGCTCCCCGATGAGGTGGCGCAGCGGTTCGCGGCGGGCGATGACCTCGTCCTGCTGGTCGAACAGCAGCGGGCCGTCCGGAAGCCGGTAGCCGAGGTCGCGCCCGACGGTCCGCAGGAACGAGTCCGCGATGTGCACCCCGTTGTAGACCGTGCCGTCCGACTCGAAGCGGTACGCCTCGGACGCGCTGGCGATGTAGGGGCTGCCCGGCTCGACCACCCGCGTGCGGTCGGGGAAGTGCATCTCGAGCCGACCCTTGGTGAGCCAGAAGACCACGTGGTCCTCCCGAGCCCCGATGACCCCGCCGCGGCGACCGCCCTCGGCGCGCATGGTCCGCAGCGTGAGGTCGTCGTCGCCGACCACGGTGTACTCGTAGCGGGTGTCGTCCGTCGCGTACGTCTCGGAGGCGAAGCCGGACCCGTGGTACTCCGCCTCGAAGATGTCGGAGTAGTCCGAGCCGTCGCCGTCGGCGAACCGCAGCTTGCGGAAGCCGTTCGTCGTCGGATCGGTCATGGTCGAAATCATGACACCGACCGCGCGCCGAGGTGAATACCCGCGTTCGCGCACCGCCCGTCGCTCGGAGGGAATACCCTAGGGGGGTACCGTATTGAGCACCGTGGAGGCCACCATGCACGAACACGTCGGGTACATCGGCGACAAGGACGACCTGCTCAAGCGGCTCCGTCGCGCCGAGGGGCAGGTGCGCGGCATCGCCCGGATGGTCGAGGACGAGACGTACTGCATCGACGTCCTCACCCAGATCTCGGCGGCGAACCGGGCGCTCGAACGCGTGGCGCTCTCGCTGCTCGAGGACCACCTCAAGCACTGCGTCGCCGAGGCCGTCGCCGAGGGCGGCGACGCCGCGGACGAGAAGGTCCGCGAAGCGAGCCAGGCCATCGCCCGGCTCGTGCGCTCGTGACCCCCGCCCGCACCGGAACCACAGGAGGAGACACCGTGACCACCGAACTGCTGCTCGTCGAGGGCATGACCTGCGAACACTGCGTGATGAGCGTGACCGAGGAACTCACCGGACTCGAGGGGGTGTCCGACGTCGCCGTGGCGCTCGTCCCCGGCGGTGCCTCGTCGGTGACCGTCACCTCGGACGCACCCGTCGACCCCGAGGCGCTCCGCGGCGCGGTCGCCGAGGCGGGGTACGAGGTCGTGCCGTCGTGACGGAGGGCATCGTCGAACTCGACATCACGGGCATGACCTGCGCCTCGTGCGCGAACCGCATCGAACGGAAGCTGGGCAAGCTGCCCGGGGTCACCGCCACCGTCAACTACGCCACCGAGAAGGCGCAGGTGCAGGTCGCGGCCGACGGCACCGCCGACCCCGCGACCCTCATCGCCGCCGTCGAGTCCGCCGGGTACGGCGCGACCGTGCCCACCCCGCCCGCCGACACCACGGCCGACGCGGACACCGACGCCGACGACCCGACTGCCGCGCTGCGCCGTCGACTCGTCGTGTCCGCGGTCCTCGCCGTCCCGGTCGTCGTGCTCTCCATGGTGCCGGTCCTGCAGTTCCCGAACTGGCAGTGGCTCGCCCTGACGCTGGCGGCCCCCGTCGCGGTGTGGGGCGCGCTCCCGTTCCACCGTGCGGCCTGGGTGAACGCCCGACACGGCGCGGCGACCATGGACACCCTGGTGAGCGTGGGCGTGCTCGCGGCCTTCGGCTGGTCCCTGTACGCCCTCTTCTTCGGCGACGCCGGCACGACCGGCATGCACATGACCTTCTCGTGGATCGCGACCGACCCCGAGGCGACCGACCTGTACCTCGAGGTCGCCGCGGCCGTGACGGTGTTCATCCTGGCCGGCCGGTACATGGAGGCCCGCGCCAAGCGGCAGTCCGGAGCAGCCCTCCGCGCCCTGCTCGAACTCGGCGCGAAGGAGGCCACGGTGCGGCGGGACGGCGTCGAGCGGCGCGTCCCGGCGTCGGCCCTCGTCGTCGGGGACGTCGTCGTCGTGCGGCCGGGGGAGCGGATCCCGAGCGACGGCCTCGTGCAGGACGGGTCGTCGGCCGTCGACCGCAGCATGGTCACCGGCGAGTCCGTCCCCGTCGAGGTCGGACCGGGCGACCGGGTGACCGGTGCGACGATCAACGTCGGCGGCCGGCTCGTGGTCCAGGTCACCCGCGTCGGCGCCGACACCGAACTCGCCCGGATGGGGCGGCTCATCGAGGACGCGCAGACCGGCAAGGCCGACGTGCAACGCCTGGCCGACCGGGTGTCCGGCGTCTTCGTGCCGATCGTCATCGCGCTCGCCGTGCTGGCGTTCGTCGGCTGGCTCGTGCTCGGCGGTTCGGTCACGGCGGCGTTCACCGCAGCCGTCGCCACGCTCATCATCGCCTGCCCGTGCGCCCTCGGGCTCGCGACGCCGACCGCGCTGCTCGTCGGCACCGGCCGTGGATCGCAGCTCGGCATCCTGATCGGTGGGCCGCAGGTGCTCGAGCAGACCCGTGGCGTCGACACGATCGTGCTCGACAAGACCGGCACCGTCACCACCGGCGAGATGACCATGCGCGCGGTGACCTCCGCCGACGCCGCCCTCGACGAGGACGCCGTGCTCCGCCTCGCCGCGGCCGTCGAACACGGGTCCGAGCACCCCGTGGCCCGTGCGGTCGTCCGTGCGGCAGTGGCCCGGCACCTCGACGTCCCGACTGCCGAGCAGTTCGAGTCGACCCCCGGCGCCGGCGTGCAGGCCGTCGTGGACGGCGACGTCGTCCTCGTCGGCGGTACCCGCTGGCTGACCTCGTCGTGGGCGATCCCCGTCCCCGACGCGGTGACCGCGGCGATCACCGCCGCCGAGACCGACGGCGGGACCGCGGTCGTCGTGGCCCGGAACGGCAGCGTGCTGGGCGTCGTGGTCGTCGGTGACACCGTGAAGCCCGAGGCGGCCGACGCCGTCGCGCGGTTCGTGGCCCTCGGCCTCCACCCCGTCCTGCTCACCGGCGACAACGACGGAGCAGCCCGAGCCGTCGCCGCGCAGGTCGGCATCGACGAGGTGCACGCCCGCGCGACCCCGGCCGGCAAGCTCGACACCGTCCGTGGCATGCAGGCCCGGGGACGGAGCGTCGCCATGGTCGGCGACGGTGTCAACGACGCCGCGGCACTCGCCGCGGCCGACCTCGGCATCGCGATGGGCGCCGGCACCGACGCGGCGATCGCGGCCAGCGACATCACGGTCGTGAGCGGTCGGCTCACCGTCGTCGCCGATGCCGTCCGGCTGTCGCGGGCCACGCTCGGCATCATCAAGGGCAACCTGTTCTGGGCGTTCGCGTACAACGTGGCGGCGATCCCGCTCGCGATGGCGGGGCTGCTCAACCCGGTGCTCGCCGGCGCCGCCATGGCGTTCTCGTCCGTCTTCGTCGTGACGAACAGCCTGCGGCTGCGTCGTTTCGCACCCCGGCCCTGAGGCCGACCACCCGCCGGACGTGACGCGCGCAGCGAACGCAGCCCGCGCCTCCCGTCCGGCGGTGCGCACCACGGTGCCGACGGCACTACGCTCGAAGACGGTCCGCGACGCACTGGTGCGGTGACCTGCGGGCTGTACGTCTCGAACGTGATCCCAGGAGGACCGAAGTGACCGAATCCGCTCCCGTCGACCCCACATCGACCGAAGGCTGGAAGAAGCTCGACGGCATCGCCGCCGACTTCACCCCTGACCTGCGCGGGTGGTTCGACAGCGACCCCGGCCGTGCCGAGCAGTACACGTTCCAGGCAGCCGACCTGACCGTGGACCTGTCGAAGGGCCTCGTCACCGACGAGATCCTCGCCGCCCTGCTGCAGGTGGCGAAGGACACCGGCGTCGCCGAGCGCTTCCAGGCGATGATCGCCGGTGAGCACATCAACGTCACCGAGGACCGCGCCGTGCTGCACACCGCGCTCCGCCGTCCGAAGGCGACCGAAGGCCTCGTCCCGGCGGCCCCGCTGACCGTCGACGGCCAGGACGTCGACGCCGACGTGCACGCCACGCTCGACAAGGTCTACGGCTTCGCGTCGCAGGTGCGCGACGGCTCGTGGACCGGTGTCACCGGCAAGCGCATCGAGACCGTCGTCAACATCGGCATCGGCGGATCGGACCTCGGCCCGGTCATGGTCTACGAGGCGCTCAAGCCCTACGTCCAGCCCGGCCTCGAAGCCCGCTTCGTGTCGAACATCGACCCGGCGGACATCTACGAGAAGACCGCGGACCTCGACCCCGAGACCACGCTGTTCATCGTCGCGTCGAAGACCTTCGGCACGCTCGAGACCCTGACCAACGCTCGTCTCGCCCGCCAGTGGCTGTGGGAAGAGCTCGGCCTGACCGACGCCGCCGACGACGAGAAGAAGAACGCCGTCGCCAAGCACTTCGTCGCCGTCTCCACCGCCCTCGACAAGGTGGAGGCCTTCGGCATCGACCCCGAGAACGCCTTCGGGTTCTGGGACTGGGTGGGCGGCCGCTACTCGGTCGACTCGGCCATCGGCACGAGCGTCATCGTCGCGATCGGTCAGGAGAACTGGGAGCAGTTCCTCGCCGGGTTCCACGCCATCGACGAGCACGTCCGCACCACGCCGCTCGAGCAGAACGTCCCCGTCCTGATGGGCCTGCTCAACGTCTGGTACACGAACTTCCTCGGCGCCCAGAGCCACGCGGTCCTGCCGTACACGCAGTACCTGCACCGCTTCGCCGCGTACCTGCAGCAGCTCACCATGGAGTCGAACGGCAAGCGCGTCCGCTGGGACGGTTCGCCCGTCACCACCGAGACCGGCGAGGTCTTCTGGGGCGAGCCCGGCACGAACGGCCAGCACGCGTTCTACCAGCTCATCCACCAGGGCACCCGCCTGATCCCGGCCGACTTCATCACGGTCGCGAACCCGGCCCGTCCGCTCAAGGACGAGACCGGTGACGGCAAGGGCGTCGCGCCCGGCACCGACGTGCACACGCTGTTCCTGGCGAACTTCTTCGCGCAGACGAAGGCGCTGGCGTTCGGCAAGAGCGCCGACGAGGTCCGCGCCGAGGGCACCACCGATGAGGGCATCGTCGCGGCGCGCACGTTCCCGGGCAACAAGCCGACGACGTCGATCCTGGCGCCGGAGCTCACCCCGAGCGTGCTCGGCCAGCTCATCGCGCTCTACGAGCACATCGTGTTCACCGAGGGCACCATCTGGGGCATCGACTCGTTCGACCAGTGGGGCGTCGAGCTCGGCAAGCAGCTGGCGCTGCAGGTCACGCCGGCCGTCGAGGGCGACCAGGCCGCGCTCGACGCGCAGGACGCCTCGACCAAGGCGCTCATCGCGAAGTACCTGGAGCTGCGCAAGTAGCGACGCACCCACCTGCGAGACGGGAGGCCCGTGGCGGATCCGCCACGGGCCTCCCGTCCGTCTCGTGCGTGCTGTCAAAGCGACAGCTGCGTGCCCTGGGTTGTCGTCAGGCCTGCGAAAGCGACAGATGTGCGCCGATGTTCATCGGAGATGTGTCGCTTTCGCAGAGGCCCCACTGCGAGACCGCCCCGCACCACCGGAACGATGCCCGAGACTCGTGGTCAGCGGCCGAGCGGGTCGAGGTTGAGGGTCGTGCCCTCGTACAGGTGCTGGTCCTGGCCGAAGACCTGCACGCCCTCGTTCAGCCACACGAGGTCCCGGACGGTGATGCCGAACCGCGCGGCGACGTCACCGATGAGGTCGCCCGGTGCGACGGTGTACGCCGCCGGAGCCCCGGCGGCGGTCGTCCCCGCGACGGCCCCGGCCGCGTTCGCACGGGTTCCGGCGTCCTTCGGGTGCACGTTCGTCTGCCGTGCGGGCACCGACCACCGCACGGTCGACACCGCGAGGACCTTGCCGGCCGCGATCTCCACGGGGACGTCCTGTCCCGGTGCCGCCGCCGAGGACACGACGAGGGTGCCGAGGTGCGACGGGTCGACCCCGGAGCCGCTCAGCGGGACGTCCACCGCGGTCGCCGCACTGGTCGGGCCGCCGAGGACCCGGTCGCCGACGCCGGGGTAGGTCAGCCCGTCGCCGACCGCACGCGGCAGGTCGAACAGCCCGACGCCGACCGGCACCGGCAGCGTCGAGGTGAAGCCGGAGTACTGCGCGGTGAAGGTGTCGTCGCCGTTCGCGATCACCCGGAAGTGGAAGTGGATGCTGCCCTTCGGCGATGCGACGTCCCCCTGCGCGAGGACGGTGCCCGCGGGGATCGGCGTGAGTGTCGGCGCGGGCGCGGCGGACTCGGTCGGCTCCGGGGTCGGCGTGCGCGGGTTCGCCGAGGCCTCGAGCAGGTCGGATGCGGACTCGCCGTCGGGTGTCGCGGACGGGGTGTCGCTCGGGGTCGTGGTCGTCGACGGCGTCGAGGGTGCCGGCAGGGGATCCGGCCCGCGCAGCAGGGAGCACCCCGACACCGCCACCGTCGCGGCCAGGACGACAGCGATGGCGCCGATCCGGTTCATGATTCCCCCTCAGGTCGATGCTAACCCGGTGGCAGCTCGGTGTCGGTCGGAGCGGCTACGGTCGAGGCCATGGAGCGTTCGGAGATCCTCGCCGCGGCTGCCGCCGCGCACGCCGCCCGCATCGCCGAGGAAGGCGGTGACGACGGTGCCGCGCGCGAACGGGCCGACAGCGTCCGCCGCCGAGCCGACGGCCTCACCGACCGGTACGACACGGTCGAGGGCACGAGTGGCGAGTCCGACGCGCGCGACGCCGCACGCCGGCGTGCGGCCGAGGCCGACCGTGCGGCCTCCCGGACCGAGGGCGTGCTGTCCGACTGGCACCGGATGGGCACGCGACGCGGTGTGACGCCCGACGCCCAGGTGCGCACGGCGTGGACCGTGACCGGGGTGCCCGAGCGCGGCGACGCCCGGGCACTGGCGAACGTCTTGCTCTCGACCGCGGGGCACGCGGGTCGCGTCGCCGATGCCGCGCGACGCAACCCGGCGCTCTCCGGTGCCGCCAGCGCAGCGGCCCGGCGGACGGTGCGCCGGTACACGGACCACGGTGCGGACATGGCCTCGCTCGGGGATGTGCTGGGGGACAGCCCGGAGCCCGACGAGTCCTGACGCGGGCTCGGAGTGCGTTGGAGCGCTCCCGTTCTGATCAGGTGTTATGTGGACCGATCCAATCGTCCTGACGACAGAATGTCCAATTGACAGGACATGGATTCGGGTTACCATCGGTGCACGCACTGAAGCGCGATCACCGACGAAGGAGTCACCGAATGGTCGACATCAAGCCGACAGCCCCGACTGTCGCACTGCCCCCGATCGGGACCGGACCGCACCGCCGACGCCTCGGCGTCCTGGCCCTGGTCGCCACGTTCGGCGGACTGCTCTTCGGGTACGACACCGGTGTCATCAACGGTGCCCTGAACCCGATGAAGGCCGAGCTCGGTCTCACGAACTTCACCGAGGGCGTCGTCACCAGCTCCCTGTTGTTCGGTGCCGCGATCGGCGCCATGCTCGGCGGCCGCATCGCCGACGGGTGGGGCCGCCGCAAGACGATCATCGCCCTCGCCGTGACGTTCTTCCTCGGCACGCTCATCTGCGTCGTCGCCCCGACGTTCGGAGTGATCGTCGTCGGCCGCGTGCTCCTCGGCCTCGCGGTGGGTGGTGCATCGACCGTCGTCCCGGTGTTCCTCGCCGAACTCGCCCCGTACGAGATCCGCGGTTCGTTGTCCGGCCGCAACGAGCTCATGATCGTGATCGGGCAGCTCGCCGCGTTCGTGGTCAACGCCATCATCGGCAACCTCTGGGGTGAGGGCAACGGTGTCTGGCGCGTCATGCTCGCCGTCTGCGCGCTCCCCGCCATCGCACTCTTCGTCGGCATGCTCCGGGTGCCGGAGTCGCCGCGTTGGCTCGCGTCGAAGGGGCGGTACGACGAAGCGCTGTCCGTCCTGCAGCAGGTCCGGACCACGGAGCGTGCGACCGCCGAGCTCGACGACATCAAGCGGAGCAACGACCTCGAGGCGAAGGCCGATCGGGTCAGCGGATGGCAGACGCTGCGCGGGAACAAGTGGCTCATCCGCATCGTGCTCATCGGTGCCGGGCTCGGCGTGGCCCAGCAGCTCACCGGCATCAACTCGATCATGTACTACGGCCAGACCGTCCTCATCGAGTCCGGGTTCCAGGCGTCGGCGGCCCTCATCGCGAACATCGCCCCCGGCGTGATCGCCGTGGTCGGTGGCGTCATCGCGCTGTACAACATGGAGAAGATCAACCGCCGGACGACCCTGATCATCGGGTTCTCGCTCACGACGGTCTGCCACTTCCTGATCGGCATCGCCTCGGTCGCGCTGCCCGAGGGCAACCCGGCCCGCCCGTGGGTGATCCTGTTCCTCGTCGTCGCGTTCGTCGGCTCGATGCAGACCTTCCTGAACATCGCCGTGTGGGTGGTGCTGTCGGAGATCTTCCCGACGCAGATCCGCGCGCTCGGCATGGGCATCTCGGTGTTCTGCCTCTGGATCGCGAACGCGTTCCTCGGGCTGTACTTCCCGACGATCGTCGCCGCGACCGGCATCACCGGCACGTTCTTCGGATTCGGCATCGTCGGTCTGCTCGCGCTGCTCTTCATCTGGAAGTTCGTGCCGGAGAGCCGTGGTCGCACCCTCGAGGAAGTGGAAGAGGGCGTCACCACCGGCAACATCTTCACCGTCCCCGACAAGGCGTCGCGCCGCTAGACGCAACGACGGACAGACGGGAGGCCCGGTGCCAGCTGGCACCGGGCCTCCCGTCCGTCCTGTGCTCGCGTCACGGGCGCAGGAGCACCTTGCCGACGCGGCCAGCGGTGTCCGAGGCGCGGACGGCGTCGCGGACCTGCTCGAAGGCGAAGGTCTCGGCGACGGGGAGCGTCAGCGAGCCGTCGAGCACGCGGGTGATGAGCTCACCGAAGAGCTGCCCCTTCGTCTCGGCCGGCATCGTCTTGCTGACGACGGAGCCCCAGAAGCCCTTCACGGTGAGCTGGCCGAAGATGACCTTGCCCGACGGGATCTCGAGCGTCGGCGACGCCATCGCGCCGAAGACGACGAGGGTGGCGTTCTCGCCGAGCACCGATGCGATGTCGCCGGCGGCCTTGCCGCCCACGGACTCGACGCCTGCGACGATCGGAGCGCCTCCGGTGATCGCGGCGACCTGGTCCTTCCAGTCGTCCGCGTCGGTGGCGACGATGCGCTCGATGCCCTGCTCGCGCAGCTCCTCGACACCGGCGGCGCGACGCACCAGGCCGATGACGTTGATGCCGCGGGCTGCACCGAGCTGGGCGACCATGCGGCCGACCGCGCCGTTCGCGGCGTTCTGGATCAGCCAGTCGCCCTCGTGCAGGTCGAGCGAGTGCAGCAGGCTGATCGCGCTGAACGGCATCGAGACGAGCTGTGCGGCGGCCTCGTCGGACATCGCGTCCGGGACCGGGACGAGTCCGGCGGCGTTCGCGGTGTAGTACTCGGCCCAGACGCCGAAGGCGCCGCCGGCGACGCGCTGGCCGACCGTCAGGTTCGTGACGCCCTCGCCCAGTGCCTCGACGACACCGAGCGCCTCGGTGCCGGACGCTGCGGGCAGCTCGGGCTTGAAGCCGTAGGTGCCGCGGACGGTCCACAGGTCGTGGTTGTGGATGGGGGAGAGGACCGTGCGGACGAGGACCTCGCCGGCGCCGGGCGTCGGGACGGGGCGCTCCTGCACCTCGAGGACGTCGGCGGGCTCGGCGAAGGTCTCGTGGACGACGGCGCGCATGGTGGTGGGGGTGGTGCTCATGGGTCAGTCCTCCGAGACGACGATGGTGACGTCGATGTTGCCGCGGGTCGCGTTCGAGTACGGGCAGACCTGGTGGGCTGCGTCGGCGAGGGCCTGGGCCTGGTCGTGCTCCAGGCCGGGGATGACGACCTCGAGCATGACGGCGAGCTGGTAGCCGCCGTTGCCGTTCGGGCCGATCGACACGCGACCGCCGACGGACGAGTCGGTGATCTTCACCTTCTGGCTGCGGGCGACGCCCTGCAGTGCGGAGTGGAAGCAGGCGGCGTAGCCGGCGGCGAACAGCTGCTCGGGGTTGGCGCCGTTGCCGGAGCCACCCATCTCCTTCGGGATGGCGAGGTCGAACTCGACCGTGCCGTCGCTCGTGGCGACGTGGCCGTTGCGGCCTTCGCCGGTGGCCAGGGCCTCGGCGGTGTAGAGGGTTTCCATGGTGTTCCTTCCTTCGTGGGGTCAGTGGTCCGTGACGGCGCGATCGGGGGCGTCCGCCGCGGCGTGCATCGTCTCGGTCAGCCGGTGCAGGGTCGCGATGAGTTCGGCGGCGGCCCGCTCGTCGGCCAGGCCCATGCCGGCGGCGATGCGTGCGGGGATGCCGCTCAGCTCGGACCGGAGCTCGCGCCCGCGGTCACCCACGGTCACGGTGACGACGCGCTCGTCGGCGCTGCGGCGCTCACGGCGGACCAGGTCGCTCTGCTCCATGCGACGGAGCAGTGGCGAGAGGGTGCCGGAGTCGAGCTGCAGGTGTTCCCCGAGGCTCGAGACGGTCTGGTCGCCCTCGACCCACAGGGTGACGAGCACCAGGTACTGCGGGTAGGTCAGGCCCCAGGGCTCGAGCATCGTGCGGTACGCCTGCGTGGTCGCGCGGCTCGCTGCGTAGAGGGAGAAGCACACCATCTCGTCGGTCACGGGCATGGCGTCAGCCTGTCACGCAACCCGGTTGTGCACAACTCATCGCAGCGGATGCTCAGGTCACGACGAACACGCCGACGGCCCGGACGGTTAGGCTGACGTGACCCACGATGACCAGCACCCACCTCGACACCACCACGACCCCCGGCAACGGATCGGCGTCGTCCCACGGCAAGACGATCCTGATCGGTGAGCACGCCGTGGTCTACGGCGCACCCGCTCTCGTCCTGCCGGTGCTCGACGCACGGGTCGTCGCGACGGTGAGCCCGGTCAGCGCCGGGGCGGACGAAGCCGCCGGCACGACCGTCGGGCACACCCTCGAGTCCACGGTGCACACCGGCCCGCTCGACCTCGCACCCGCGGCCGTGATGCCGACGGTCACCGCCGTCACGGCGACGCTGCGGCACTTCGGCGTGACCGACCGGCACTTCCACGTCCGGGTCGACAGCGAGGTCCCCACGGCCCGCGGCATGGGCTCGAGCGCAGCGGTCGCCGCGGCCGTCACGGCAGCCGTCGCGGATGCGCTGGGCGAGACCCTCGACGCCGAGACCCACCACGACCTCATCCAGGAGTGCGAGCGCGTCGCCCACGGCCGACCGTCGGGCCTCGACGCCCGCGGGGTCGTCGCCGCGGTGCCGGTCTGGTTCGAGGGGGGCCGCATCGAGCCCGTCGCGCTCGGGGCACGCTTCACCTTCGTCGTCGCCGACACCGGCGTCCCCGGCCACACCCGGCAGGCCGTCGCGGCCGTGCGGGAACGGCACGACCAGGACCCGGCGGCGGTCGACGGCGTCATCGACCGGATCGGCGAACTCGCACGGCAGGCGCGGGGGACACTCGAGGCTGGCGACGCACAGGGGCTCGGTGTCACCATGGACGCCGCGCACGACCTGCTCAGCGCACTCGACGTGTCGAGTGCCGACCTGGACCGGCTCGTCGACGCCGCACGTGCTGCGGACGCCCTCGGCGCGAAGCTGACCGGCGGCGGGCGGGGCGGGTGCGTGCTCGCACTCGCCGCGGACGACGACCACGCGGACCGCATCGCGGCCGCACTCCGCGGCGCAGGTGCCGCAGCCACCTGGACCACCACGATCGGAGCCCGCGCTTGATGACCGCCACCGCCGTCGCGCACCCCAACATCGCCCTCGTCAAGTACTGGGGCAAGGCGGATGCGCAACTGGCGCTGCCCGCCACGGGCAGCGTCTCCATGGGCCTCGACGTGTTCCCGACGACCACGACCGTCACGCTGGACGGCGGGTCCGGTGCCGGTGCGGAGGCTCGGGACGCCTTCACGCTGAACGGCCACGTCGTCGAGGACGGTGCCCTGGTGCGCGTGCAGCAGTTCCTCGACCTCGTGCGGGAGCTCGCCGGCAGCGACGCCCGCGCGTCCGTCGTGTCCGAGAACACCGTGCCGACCGGTGCCGGGCTGGCGTCGAGCGCCTCGGGGTTCGCGGCGCTCGCGACCGCCGCGTCGGCGGCGTACGGTCTCGACCTGTCCGCGCGCGACCTCTCCCGCCTCGCCCGCCGCGGCTCGGGTTCGGCGACCCGGTCGATCCCCGGGGGCGTCGCCGTCTGGCACGCCGGCGACGACCACGGTTCCTTCGCCGAGCCGATCCCGGCACCGCCGATGGCCATGGTGGTCGTGACGATCGACGCCGGCCCGAAGCCCATCGGTTCGCGCGAGGCGATGCGCCGCACCATCGCGACGTCGCCGTTCTACCCGGCGTGGGTCACCTCGACCACCGAGACCGTCGGCGACATGCTCGACGCCTGCGCAGCCGGCGACTTCACCCGCATCGGCGAGATCACCGAGAGCAACGCGCTGCGCATGCACGCCACGATAGAGGGCGCCTTCCCGCCGATCCGCTACCTCAACGCGCGCAGCGTCGCCGTGTTCGACGCCGTGGGCGAACTCCGCGCCGCGGGGCTCGAGGCCTACGCCACGGCCGACGCCGGCCCGAACGTGGTCGTGCTCTGCCAGCCCGCGGACCGCTCCGCCGTGGCCACCGCGCTGGCGTCGTTCGGCGACGTGATCGAGTCCGGCACCGGACCTGCCGCTCGGGTGCTCCGCTCCGAAGAGTCGGGGAGCAATCCCGACCAGAAGGAGTCCGTGCAGTGATCGAGTTCCGCGCCCACGGCAAGCTGTTCGTCGCCGGCGAGTACGCCGTCGTCGAGCCCGGCCAGCCGTCCGTCCTCATCGCCCTCGACCGTGCCATCACGGCACGTGTGTCCGAGGCGCACGGTGCGGGCAGCGTGCACTCGGAGGAGTACGGCCACCTGCCGCTCACGTGGACGCGGGACGAGGACGGCCTCGCCCTCGACCGCGAGCACCACCCCTACGACTACGTGATGGCGACGATCGACCTCGTCGAGAAGCTCCGCGCCGAACGGGGCATCGCGCCGCGGTTCCACGACCTGCGCATCGAGAGCCAGCTCGACGACGCCAGCGGCCGGAAGTTCGGGCTCGGGTCCTCCGCGGCGGTGACCGTCGCCACGGTCGGTGCCCTGGACCGCTTCTACGGGATCGGCCTGACCCAGCGGCAGCGCTTCCAGGTCGCCCTGCTCGCCACCATCCGGGTGAACCCCCGGGCATCGGGCGGCGACCTGGCAGCGAGCACCTTCGGCGGCTGGCTGCGCTACAGCGCCCCGGACCGCGACCACCTCGCCTCGTTCGTCGACGAGCGCCGGGTGTCCGACATCCTCACCGACGCCGAGGCGTGGGAGGGGTTCGACGTCCAGCGACTCCCGGCCCCCGAGAACCTGCAGCTCCTGGTCGGTTGGACCGGCTCGCCGGCCTCGACCACGAAGCTCGTCGGGGTGGTGCGTCGGCACCGCAACGGCGGGTACCAGGCGTTCCTCGACGAGAGCCGGAGCTGCGTCGACGACCTGACCACGGGCCTCCAGACCGGCGACGCGGAGCAGACGCTCGACGCGCTCCGACGTGCCCGGGTGCTCATGCAGCGTCTCGGCGACTCGGTCGGGTCGAAGATCGAGACCGAACGCCTCGCGACCCTGTGCGACGTCGTCGAAGCGGCCGGCGGGGCGGCGAAGCCGTCCGGCGCCGGTGGCGGCGACTGCGGCATCGCGCTCGTCCCGGCGGACACCGACCCCGCCGGCATCCACCGCGCCTGGGAGGCGCACGACATCAGACACCTCAGCGTCGCGGTGCGAGCACCAGAAGGAGCCCTCGATGAGTGACCTGCTCACGCCGATCCCGACCAAGTGGGTCGGACCGATCCGCATCAGCGGCAACGCGGTCCAGGGCGAGCACGAGGTCCCGCTCGCCACGTACGAGTCGCCGCTCTGGCCGTCCGTCGGCCGTGGCGCCCGGATCTCGCGCATGGTCGACGACGGCATCGTCGCGACCGTCGTCGACGAGCGCATGACCCGATCGGTCGTCGTCCGCGCGGCCAGTGCCGCCGCGGCGCACGTCGCTGCGGGGCAGATCCTGGCGCGACAGGACGAACTCGAGGCGCTGGTCGCCGGGCAGAGCCGGTTCGCGAAGCTCATCGAGGTGCACCCGGAGATCGTCGGCGACCTGCTGTTCCTGCGGTTCGCGTTCACCACGGGCGACGCCTCCGGCCACAACATGGTCACGCAGGCGGCGGACAAGCTCCTGCCGGCGATCCTGGCGTGGCAGCCGGGCCTGCGGTACGTCTCCGTGTCCGGCAACTTCTGCACCGACAAGAAGGCCACCGCCGTGAACGGCATCCGTGGCCGTGGCCGCAACACCATCGCCGAGATCGTGATCCCCGGCGAGGTCGTCGAGAAGCGCCTGCGGTCGAGCACCGAGCGCATCGTCGAACTGAACATCGCGAAGAACCTGATCGGGTCGACCATCGCCGGCGCCCTGCGCTCCGCGAACGCCCACTACGCGAACATGCTGCTCGGCTTCTACCTGGCCACCGGGCAGGACGCCGCCAACATCGTCGAGGGCTCGCAGGGCATCACGAGTGCCGAGAACCGCGACGGCGACCTGTACTTCGCCACCTCACTGCCGCACCTGATCGTCGGCACGGTCGGCAACGGCAAGGGTGGGGACCTGCCCGTCGTCGAGGACGCCCTGGTGCGGCTCGGCTGCCGTGAGGACCGCGAGCCCGGTGCGAACGCCCGTCGTCTCGCCGCGCTCTGCGCCGCCACGGTGCTGTGCGGGGAGCTCTCGCTCCTCGCCGCCCAGACGAACCCGGGTGAGCTGATGGCTGCCCACGTCGCCATGGAGCGACGCGGCGCGAAGCCCGCCGGAGGTGCAGCATGACGGCGAACGGCGCACTGCGCATCGGCATCCACGACATCGCCATCGCGACCGGGCACCACGTGCTCGAACTCGACGACCTGGCCGAGCGCCTCGGCGTCGACCCGGCGAAGTACCACGTCGGCATCGGCCAGGACGCCTTCAGCGTGCCCGCCCCGGACGAGGACATCGTCACGATGGGCGCCGCCGCGGCCAAGGAGGTCATCGACCGCCACGGCGTCGAGGGCATCCGCACCGTGCTGTTCGCCACCGAGTCCGGCGTCGACCAGTCCAAGGCCGCCGGGGTCTTCGTGCACGGCCTGCTCGGCCTGCCGAAGAACGTCCGCGTCGTCGAGCTGAAGCAGGCCTGCTACGGCGGGATGGCCGCCGTCCAGCTCGCCCTCGGCATCATCGCCCGGGCGCCGGGCGAGCGGGTCCTGGTGATCGCCGCCGACGTGGCGCGCTACGACGTCGACACCGCCGCCGAGCCCACGCAGGGTGCCGGCGCCGCCGCGATCCTGGTGTCCGCCGACCCCGACCTGATCGAGATCGAGCCGGCCGCCGGTGTCTTCACCGCGGACGTCGACGACTTCTGGCGCCCGAACGACCGGTCGACGGCGCTGGTCGACGGCCGCCTGTCCGTGAGCGCCTACGTCGACGCGTTCGTCGGCGCGTGGGACGACCTGGCGGACCAGGGCGGCCCCGCGTACGAGGACATCGTGCGCTTCGTCCACCACCAGCCGTTCACGAAGATGGCGCTCAAGGCCCACCGGAAGCTGACGCAGCACGTGGGTGTGCCCTTCGACGAGTCGGAGCTGTTCGTCGGCTTCACGTACAACAAGCAGACCGGCAACACGTACACGGCGTCGCTCTGGATCGGGCTCGCAGCACTGCTCGACCTCGACGAGGACCTGGCGGGGGAGCGCATCGCCCTGTTCAGCTACGGTTCCGGCAGCGTCGGCGAGCTCCTCACCGGCATCGTGCAGCCGTCGTACCGCGACCACCGTCGCGTCGGCCGGGTCCGACAGCTGCTGTCCGCCCGCGTCCCGCTGACCGTGGACGCGTACCGCGAGCTGCACGCGACCGGCGCCGCGACGAGCGACGACCTCGAGCGTCCGCGCGTCACGGCAGGGCCGTACCGGTTCGCCGGTGTGCGCGGCGGCGCGCGCCACTACGAGGCGAACACGCCGGTCTGACCGGTCCGACCCATCCGCGAAAGCGACAGATCCCCGCGGAACGTTCGCGGGGATCTGTCGCTTCCGCGTGACGGACGGGAGGTCACGTGGCGGACAGGACCTCGCGTTCCAGACGTTGGTAACTGGTCTCCATGCCGTCGGTCATGCCGGTGGCGAGGATCATGTCCCGCTGCGCCCGGTCGGGGTAGGTGACGAGCAGCGTCATCAGGGTGACGCCGTCGGCCTCGTCGAACTGCAGGTCGTTCGTGTTCGGCGGGAACGGGGCACCGGTCATCCGCTCGGTCGACACGATCCGGCGCTCCGGCTCCACGACGAGGTTCTCGCCCTCGAATCCGAACGGTTCCCCCTCGGTGTCACCCGTCGGCGCCCACGCCTGCCGGAACGTGCCACCCGGCGTCAGGTCGTTCTCGTACACCGTCATCTCCCACCCGTCCGGACCGAGCAGCCACTGCCGGACGAGCTCGGGTTCGGTGTGCGCCCGCCACAGCAGGTGGCGCGGCGCCGCGAACGCCCGCGTGATGCGGACGTGGGTGTCGTCGACCAGCTCGGTGACGGTGCCCGTGCCGAGGGCGTCCTCGCGCAGGTCGGCGAGGACGGTGTCCAGCTGTCCGAAGGCCTGCTCGTACCCGTCGACCATGCCCATGTCGATCATGGTCTCGAGGTCGGCGGCGGACCCGAACGACGACCGGACGGTCACGCGCGACCCGGAGCCGACGGCCTCGAAGGACAGGACCGTCTCGCTGGTCGGCAGGGAGTCGTCGACCGTGCCGTCGGCGTCGGTGAAGAGGTCACGGACGGTGATGCGGTGCGGCTCGTCGACCTCGGTGACCTGCCAGACGGCGTGGAACCGCTCGCCCTGCGGCGACGTCATCCGGTAGTCCGCGCGGCCACCGGGCCGCAGGTCGAACGAGGTGAAGGTGGCGGGGAAGCCGGGCGGGCCCCAGAAGCGTTCGAGCTGACGGGGATCGGCGAAGGCGCCCCAGAGGCGCTCGACCGGCACCGTGGACTCGGCGACGAGGGTCATCGCGAGGGCCTCGGGATCGGTGTGGACGGACGTGGTGGGCATCGTCGCTCCTGGTCGTCGGGTTCGGTCGTCGGGTTCGGTCCTGGTCCCAGGCTCCGTCCGAGCGACCTCGTGCGCAAGGGGATCGTGCAGGTAGTCTGTCCGCGGAGATCGAAAGGGGCGATGTCAGTGGGCAGGAGTGCGTCGGACACCGTCGGAGCCCTCGTCGCGACCCTTCCCCCGTCGCCGAGGCTCCCCGACGTCGTCGCCGGGGTCGGGCGGTTCGTCGGCAAGACGACCCGCGTGGTCGACGTCGACGGTCCGAGCTGGGGCCCGCTCACCGCGCTGGTGTCGCAGTTCGAGCACGAGAACCTCGTCCTGGTGCCGGCCGGCGCTCCCGAGCTGTACCGGATGCACTGTGTCCTGCACGAACTCGGCCACCTGGTGCACGGCGACGTCGGTGCGCCCTCGGCCACGTCCATCGCCGAGTTCGCCTCGGGCGGCCACGTGTGCCGCCGTGCGCTCGACGGCGACACCGGACTGGTGAGCATCTCGGACGACGACGAGCACTTCGCCGAGCGGTTCGCGTACGAGCTCGCGACCGTGCTGCTCGCCGGCAGCGCGGGCGCGGACGAGCGGGCCTACGGCTGATGGTCGTCCTGCACGCCGCCGCCTTCTGGTGCGCGGCGCTGATCTTCCTCGCCCGCACGCCCTACGTGCTCCGGAACCCGCGCGGCCGTGCCGCCTGGGGCGCCACCGGGGTCGGCGCGCTCGGGTTGCTGACGCTCGGCAGCGTCGTGCCGCAGACCGTGCTCGACGGCGCCCTCGGGGGCACGAACCTCATCAACCTCGTGCAGAACGTGTGCGCCACCGTGGCCTTCTGGCTGATGCTCCGGGCGAGCACCTCCGACCTGCCGAAGCGCCCGCTGCTCGCGAGTCCGCTGGCACTGCTCGTGGTGGTCGTGGCCTTCGCCGTGCCGTTCTTCGCCGTGCGCGACCGGGGCGGCACCGACTTCCACTTCATCGTGCGCGAGATCCACCAGCCGGCGATGTGGTTGTACAGTTCGATCTACATGGTGGGCGTCGGTGCGATCGCGGCTGCCACGCTCCGGCACGGTGTGCTGCGGAACCCGGTCGCGCTCGTGGTCTTCCGGGTCGGGCAGTCGCTGGTGGTCATCGCGAGCACCGACGAGCTGCTGTCGCTCACCGCCGACCACTTCGGGTGGTTCCCCGCAGCGGTGCGTGACGGACTCCGCCTGGGCTTCGACCCGCCGTTCTACCTGGGCATCGTCCTCATCGTCGTCGCGATGGCGTCCCTGACCTTCCGGCGCTGGGTGCGCGACGTGACGTGCCGTCGGCACCACCGCCGGCTCCGGCGCATCGCCCGCCGCCACGCGGTGCGCGCCGTCGAACGGGACGGCGACGTGCAGGCACGGACCTACGACCTCGTCATCGCGATCCGTGACGCCGAGGTGCAGGGCCGCACCCTGGACGATGCCGAGCTCGCCCAGGTGCGCTCGGCGGAACTGACCCTGACCCGCAGTCTCGGAGGCTGATGCGATGACGATCGTCTGGTGGGTGCTCGGCGTGCTCGTCGTGCTGGCGGCGGCGTTCCTGCTCGTGCTGCGGAAGGTCGTCGGCAAGATCGTGCTGCCCGGCGGCGACCGCTGGACCCCGGTGCTCGAGACGACCGACGACTCGATCCAGCTCCCGATCACCGACGACACCGTCCGCCCGGGGGAGTACGGCCTGTGGCACGACGGCACCGGGCACACCACGGTCGGACCGGTGCTCGAGGTCGACGAGGCTGCCGGCACCGTCCGCCGTGCGGTGGTCCGGACGAGCGGCGACGTGTCGGCACGGGTGCGGTGGAGCGGGCACGTGCACCCGGACCCCGCCGCGATGGACGTCGACTGGGCGGAGCTCGACCTGCCGACACCCGTGGGGCCGGCGCCGGCGTGGGTCATCCGGCCCGGCGGCCCCGCACCCGCACCCGCCGCACCCGCGCCCGCCGCGCCCGCGCCCGCCACGACGTGGGCCGTCCACGTGCACGGCATCCGCACCACCCGCGTGACGGCACTCCGGACGGTCCCGGCGGCACTCGAGGTCGGCTGGACCTCGATCGTCCCGTCGTTCCGCGGTGACGGCGAGGCGCCCTGGCAGGGCCGGGCCTCGCACCTCGGTGCCCGCGAGTGGCCCGATGTCGAGGCCGCGCTCGACCATGCCGTCGCGAACGGGGCCGGACGGCTCGTGGTCGTGGGGTGGTCGATGGGCGCGACGATCACCCACGAACTGCTCGCTCGATCCGCCCACCGCGACCGGATCGCCGGCCTCGTCCTCGTGTCCCCGGCGCTCGACTGGGAGACGACGGTGCGGTCCCAGGCGGGTCGTGCCGGACTCCCCGGGTTCGTCGTCGGTGCCGCGCTCCGGGCGATGGCGCTGCCGCTCGTGTGCCGCGTCGTCGGGCTCCGCTCGCCGGTGGACGTCCGCGCGCTGTCCTGGTTGCACGCGCCGCGGAACCTGCCGCCGACCCTGCTCATCCACTCGTCGGGGGACACCACCGTGCCGTTCGCCGTCAGCCAGGAGTTCGCCGACGCACACCCCGGCACGGTGACGTTGGCGGTCAGCGAGCCGGCCGAGCACGCTTGGGAACGGAACGTCGACGCCGTCTGGTTCGACACCACGATCACGACCTGGGCGAGATCGCTCGAGCACACCGGCACCGTGGAGTAGAAGGGGCCATGGGTCAGCTCATCTACGACGGCCAGCCGCTCGACCTCCGCATCGACGACCGCGCCATGACACACCTGCAGATCGTGATCGTGAACATGCTCCGACGTGAGCACCGGTTCGCGTTCTCGTGGAAGGACGACGTCATCCACGGCAACGGCCGCAGCACGATCTGGCTGAACCCGAACGTCAGCCTGCACTTCAAGTTCTCCGGCAGTCGGGTGCCGTCGATCAACCGCAGCTGGCTCGAGGACCTCTACGCCTCGGCCACGTCCGGCTCGGGACTCGTCCTGACCCCGGAACCGCCGGACACGAGCACCGCGGCCGACTCGGCGTGGTCACGAGCCGTCGCCCCGGGGGACGCCGATGACGCTTCGGGGACACCGAGCGGTAGCACGGCTGAGTGATTCCCGTCAACGGGTTCCGAAGACCACATCATCGTCGTACGGTTTCGGTACCGCGGATCAGTGTCGTCCCTTCGGGCCGGCATCCAGGGAGCCGGTGACGGCAAGGAACCGCGGGAGGAGGGGGACCCGAATGACCGTGACGCAGTGCGCGCCCGGCGCCGACCAACCATCGGCGACTGAGCGGCGTGCACGACGGGAGTCCCGGATCAGGAGACTCGTCGTCCAGGAAGCCGGGTCATCGCACCCGGTTCCATGCGTCACGCCTCTGGGCTCGTCGGTCAGGCCTCACTGACCGGCACCCTCCACAGGACGCCCCGGCTGTCGGATTCGGGTTCCGCTGCCGGGGGCGTTCTGCTGCCCTGGTCGGGCGCGTGCTGCGGGCTCGTGCGCTGCGCGCTCCGCGTGCTGCGGGCTCAGTAGACGTCGCGGACGTACCGCTTCGTACGGCGCAGGTCGGCCAGGTACGACAGCGCGTCGTCCTCGTCCCGTCCGCGGCCGGTCCGGATGACGTCGAGCAACGCCGCCTCGACGTCCTTCGCCATCCGCGAGGCGTCGCCGCACACGTACACGTGGCCGCCGTCCTCGAGCCAGGCGAACAGTTCGGCGGACTGCTCGCGCATCCGGGTCTGCACGTAGACCTTCTCGGCCTGGTCGCGCGAGAACGCCAGGTCGAGGCGGTTCAGCACGCCCTGCTCCTGCAGCTCGGTGAGCTCGTCCTGGTACACGAAGTCGGTGTCGCGGTGCTGGTCGCCGAAGAAGAGCCAGTTGCGCCCCGTCGCCCCCGCCGCGGCCCGTTCGTGCAGGAACCCGCGGAACGGAGCGATGCCGGTGCCCGGACCGATCATGATCATCGGGGCCGACTCGTCCGCCGGCACCCCGAACGACGCGTTCGGCTGCAGGTAGACGTCCACCGTACCGTCGGGGGCGACCCGGTCGGCGAGGAACGTCGACGCGACCCCGGCGTACATCCGGTGCGGGTCACCGTAGCGCACCGACGCGATGGTCAGGTGGATGCGGTCCGGGTGCGCCAGCGGGCTCGACGAGATCGAGTACTGGCGTGCCTGCAGCGGGCGCAGGTTCGGGAGCAGTTCGTCGAGCCCGGGGGCGGCCGGTCCGGCGTCGCGGAGCAGGTCGAGGACGTCGCGTCCCCACAGCCAACGGTCCAGCTCGTGCTTGTCGCCGTGCGAGACGACCGCGGCGAGTTCACTCGCCGGGGCGCGTTGCACGAGGTCGGCGATGAGGTCCTTCGAGGGCGTGCGGATCTCGCGGTCGCTCCGCAGGACCTCGGTGATCGGGCGGCCGTCGAACGACTCGCCGCCGTTCGCGCCGACCTGCTCGAGCAGCTCCGCGACGAAGACCTCGTCGTTGACCGGCACGACCGCCAGGGCGTCGCCGGCGGCGTACTCGATGCCGGAGTCGCCGAGGTCGAACTCGTAGTGCCGGATCTCCTTCGCGCTGCGCGGCGAGGAGAGCAGCCGGTTCTCGGCCAGACGCGACGGGTACGGGTTGCGCTTGTTCCACTGCGACCCCGGCCGGGAGGCACGGCCCGCGCCCGCCCCGCCGGTCGCGGTGGCACCGTCGCCGGCACCACTGCCCGTGGTCGCGCCGGGTGCGCCCGTCGCGCCGGCCTCGGCAGCGAGCCGGTCGAGCACGGCGGCGCTCCACAGCGCGGCCGCGTCCTCGAAGTCCACGTCGCAGTCGACGCGGTCGTGCACCCGGGTCGCGCCGAGCTGCTCGAAGCGGGTGTCGAGGAGCTTGCCGGCCTGGCAGAACTCGTCGTAGCTGGTGTCCCCGAGGCCGAGGACGGCGTACTGCAGTCCCTCGAGTCGTGGGACGGTGGTCGCCTGGATCGCGTCCCAGAACAGTCCGGCGTTGTCGGGCATCTCGCCCTCGCCGTACGTCGAGGTGACGACGAGCACGTGGGTCATCTCGGCGAGCTGTTCCGGGGTGACGGCGTCGAGCGCGGCGGCACGGCCACCGAGCCCGCGGGCCTTGGCCCCGGAGACGAGCTCGTCGGCCAGGAACTCCGCGTTGCCGGTCTGCGTGCCGAAGAGCACATCGATCGTCGTCGTGGGGGCGGCAGCGGACGCCTTCTTGCCGGCGGCGGCGATGCCCGCGATGAACCCGGCGAGCCAGGACTCCTGGGCAGCCGAGAACGGTGCGTCGACCGGGATCAGCGAGCCGGTCGGGGGGAGGAGGCTCACGCGGACACCGCCTCGGTCGGCGCCTGCGGTGCACGGCGCGCGATGTCCTCGAGCGCCGCGGTGGCGAGCAGCTCGTCGAAGCGCGCCTCGCGGACACGGCCGTCGTTCTTGGCGTTCTGGTGCATGATCCACCCCGTGGTGCCCGGCGCGTCCATGCTGCGGTTGTTCCGCTGCGTGAGCGCACGCTTGTAGTCGTCGAGTCGCTTGATCGCGATGAGCGTCGCGAGCTGGTCGTCGGCGAACCGGTCGAGCGTGCCGCGCAGGTACTTCACGACGCGCTGCTTGACCGAGAAGTCCTCGGTCAGGACGAGGTTCTTCACCGCCTCGGCGACCCGGGGGTCGTTCGGGCCAGCACCGGGGACGCGCTCGAGGGCGACGTCCTGGGCGACGCCGAGCACCGTGTACGACGACAGCAGCGAGAACATGTCGTCGCCCTGGTCGCCGAGCGCCGGGGCACGACCACCGAGGACGGTGCGCTGGTCACGGTAGTCGACCTTGAACGCACGGAGCTTGTCCGTGGCGATCGAGGTCGCGAGCTCGTCGAGCAGCTCGGGACGGGTGGCCGCCGCGAGGATCTCGCCGGCGTCCTGCGTGAGCAGCAGGGCGCGCGGCATGCCGACGTACACGTGCTGACGGGTGGTCTCCCAGTCGGCCAGCAGGCGCTCGGCCAACGCCGACCCGGTCGCCTCGAGGTGCCACTCGAGCAGCAGTCGTGCCCCGGCCTCGTGGAACGCCCCGCGCTCGGTGTCGGTGACGGGGAAGACGAGGAGCGAGTCGGTGCTGGCACGCTGGGCGACCTGACCGGACGGGTCGTACTGGTACAGGAACCCGCCGGACATGCCGTTGCCCAGGCCCTTCCCGAACGCGCCGAGGTTGAACACGGCACCGCCGGTCATGTACTCGCACCCGAAGTCGCCGACGCCCTCGACCACGGCCGTGGCGCCGGAGTTCCGCACGGCGAACCGGTCGCCGGCCTCGCCCTCGACGAACGTGCGGCCACCGGTGGCCCCGAACAGCGCGAAGTTGCCGATCAGGACGTTGCCGCCCTGGTCGGCGCTGCCGCCGCCGGGCGCACGGACGATGATCCGCCCGCCGCTCTGGCTCTTGCCGACGCCGTCGTTCGCGGTGCCGGTGTGCTCGAGCACGATGCCGTCGTTGTTGAACACGCCGTACGACTGACCGGCCGAGCCCTGGGTGCGGATCGTGACGGCACCGTCGACCAGCCGGCGGCGCCCGCGGTCGTCGGTCGCCACGGCGGGCAGGCCCCGGACGTCCTCGGCACCGAGCTCGTGGTTGAGCAGGCGCTCGACGTCGATGCTGAGCTGGCCGCCGACGGACTTGTCGCTGTTGCCGAGCAGGACGCCGTGCACGAGCACGTGCTCCTGAGCGTGGTCGACCAGCGCCGTGCGGATGCGCTCGAGGAGCGCGTCGTCGGTGTGGAAGTCCTTCTCCAGGTACTCCGGGTCCGTCACGACCTTCTCCGGCACCTGTGCGAGCAGGGCGCGGGCGTCGAGACGACCGACGCTCGCCGGGTGGTCGAGGAGCTGCAGCAGGTCGGTGCGGCCCCGTGCCTCGCGCAGGGAGCGCAGGCCGAGGCGGGCGAGGATCTGCCGCACGTCGTGCGCGATGTTGAGCAGGTACTGCGCGAGTGCACGGGGGTCGCCCTCGAACGCCTCGGCGTTCGTGGTGAGGCCGGCGGGGCACTTCACGTTGCAGTTCTTCGCCATGACGCAGCCGAGCATCATGAGCGCGGTCGTGCCGAACTCGAAGCTGTCGCCGCCGAGCAGCGCGCTCGTCACGACGTCGGAGCCGGTCTGGTGCGCGCCCGAGCAGCGGAGCGTGACCTTCGAGCGCAAGCCGTTCGCGACGAGGGCCTGGTGGACCTCGGCGACGCCGATCTCCGCCGAGCGGCCCGCGTACTTCAGGCTCGTGACGGCCGCGGCCCCGGTGCCACCGGTGTTGCCCGCGACGTTGATGACGTCCGCGCCGGCCTTGGCGACGCCGACCGCGATGGTGCCGATGCCCTCGGAGGACACGAGCTTCACGATCACCCGGACGCGGGCGGCCTTGCAGTCGTGGATGAGCTGCGCCAGGTCCTCGATCGAGTACGTGTCGTGGTGCGGCGGCGGCGAGATGAGCTCGACGCCGGGCGTGCCACCACGGGCCGCTGCGATGTCCACCGTGACCTTCGGCGCCGGCAACTGGCCGCCCTCGCCGGGCTTCGCGCCCTGCCCGATCTTGATCTCGAGTTCCTCGAGCATGGGGTCGGCGAGGTAG
The DNA here is from genome assembly GCF_054060195.1 of Curtobacterium sp. PvP017. Classification (NCBI taxonomy): domain Bacteria; kingdom Bacillati; phylum Actinomycetota; class Actinomycetes; order Micrococcales; family Microbacteriaceae; genus Curtobacterium; species Curtobacterium sp. PvP017. The sequence continues at coordinate 79,188 of NZ_JBSSCY010000007.1, read as the reverse complement.
CCCGCCCAGATCCCGAAGCGGCCCGAGGCGAACTGCTTGATCCGCGAGCCGCGGATGGTGCCGTAGCGGGAGTGGTGCTCGCCGCCCTCACCGCTGTTCGACATGCCGCCGACCATGTTCGTGCCGTGCGCGACGGCCTCGTGGGCGGTGGCGACGAGCGCGCCGTGGCTCATCGCACCGGACGCCAGGGTCCGGGTGATCTCGTGCGCCGGCTGCACCTCGTCGAGCGCGACGCTGTCGGGGGCGCTCTCGAGCAGGGCGAGCAGACCGACTGCCGCGCCGGTGGCGCGGAGCGTCACCCGGGTGTCGTCGACGGCGTCGACGTCGACCTGGCCCGGGTACAGCAGCGCGAGGCCGTCTGCGAGGGCCTGGTGGCGCAGTGCACCCGTGGTGCCCGTCGACGTGAGCTGCAGACGGAACCGCTCCGTGCCTCCCGGCAGGTCCTGGTCGTCCGCCGGACGCGAGCCGGACAGCCCGCGCACCGTGACGCTGGCGTTGCCGCTCGTCGAGAAGCGACCGAGCTCGCGGGCGAAGTCCTCCGCCGTGTCGATGCCCGTGATGTCCGCGGGCAGCGCGAGCACGTCGCGGAGCGCAGCGGGACGGCGCGACCGCTCGTCGTGCGTGGTCTGCAGGAACGTGACGTAGCCCGGCGTGATCCGGTGCTGGTCGATCTCGGCGTCGCTGAGGCGGTCGTAGCCGGTGTTGCGGTACGCGGCGTCGGTGATGCCGAACGAGTCGTCGAGCTGACCGAGCGTGAGCAGGCGCAGCGCGTCCGAGTCGCCGGAGCGCTCGAAGGCCGGACGCTCCTCGGTCATTCCGCCGAACCCGCGCACGCTCGCGACGCCGAACGAGTGGCCGGCGCCGTCGGAGCGTTCCTTGAACAGGCCGAGCAGCGGGACCTGGCCCTCGGACGCCACCGAGCGGGCACGCTCGTGCCAGTCCGTCGCCGCCTGGGCGATGCGCGCGAAGCCGACGCCGCCGACCGGGGCCTGCATGTGCGGGAAGATCCGGGCGAGCACGTCGTCGCCGGTGTCGAGGTAGTTCGGCTCGAAGAACTCGCCGCCGATGTAGCTCTCGGCGGTGCACAGACCGACGCGGCCCATGGTCTTCGCCAGGGCCTTCTCGGCGGCCTTGCGGAACTGCTTGAGTGCCAGGTCGGTCGCGGTCAGCTCGCCGGCGGGTGCGGGTGCGGCGGGGTACTTCTCCTCCGCACGCAGCCGAGCGCTCAGGCTGTACACAGCGGCGGCACCGAAGCCCAGCGCGGTCGCGACGTGGTGTGACGATGGCAGCTGACCGCTCTCCGCCACGACGGACACCCGCAGGCGCAGACCGGTCTCGATGAGCCGCTGGTTCACGGCGGCCACGGCCAGGATCACGGGGAGGGGCGCATGGGTCGACGACACCTCGCGGTCGGTCACGACCGCGATCCCGCCACCGCGCGCCGCGAACGCCTCGATCGCGTCGCACAGGGCGTCCAGCGCGCCGCGCATCGCGTCGGCGTTCGCCCGCTCGTCGGCGGGCACCGGCACGTAGAGCATGTCGAAGCGCTCGAGCGGCACGATGTCCTGCTCGCGCAGTCGCACCATGTCGAGGTGCCCCAGGATCGGCGACTGCACGACGAGCTGACGGCCCGTGGTGCCCGTGCCGTCGGGCTTCGCGCCGAGCGCGACGCGCATCGACATGCCGTCGGCCTCGCGGATCGAGTCGAGCGGCGGGTTGGTCACCTGGGCGAAGCGCTGCGAGAAGTACTTCGCCATCCCGCCCTCGGTGTCGCTCAGCGCGTTGATGGCGTTGCCGTAGCCCATCGCCGAGATCCGCTCCGAGCCGTTCTGCAGCATCGGGTCGAGCATGAACCGGAAGCTCTCCTGGTTCAGCGAGTACGCCACGTACCGGCCGGCGAGCGACAGGTCGCCCGCGTAGCCCAGGGTGTTCCTGGTGCGGTCGTACGCGGGCGCGGGCAGGTCGTCGAGGTTGACGCGGGCGGCCTCGAGCAGGGTGCCGTAGTCACGGCGGGCCGCGAGCATGCGCAGCACCTCGCCCGTCCGCATCCGGGTCCCGGTGCGGTGGTCGACGACGAGCATGCCGCCGGCCTCGATGCGGCCGCGGTGCACGACCTCCTCCGCGTCGAACGTGACCTGGCCGGCCTCGGACGACACCATCAGGTACTCGGTCGTCTCGACGGTGCGCAGCGGGCGCAGCCCGAGGCGGTCCAGGCGCGCGCCGACGACGTCGCCGTCGCTGAAGATCACGGCGGCAGGACCGTCGTTCTTCTCCTCGTACAGCGAGAAGTACTCGAGCATGTCCCGCACGTCGGCGGTGAGCGTGCGGTCGTTCTCCCACGCCGGCGGCATGAGCGACACCACGGCCTCGACGATCTCGAGCCCGTCGTCGAACACGCGGCTCTGCAGGGTCTGGTCGAGGCGGCTCGAGTCGGACTGGCCGGGCGGGCGGACGATGCTGCGCGTGCGGGCACGGGCCAGCGCCTCGTCCGACAGGCGGTTCTTCCGGTCGGTGTTCAGCTCGCCGTTGTGCGCCATCAGACGGAACGGCTGCGCCATCGTCGGGTGCGGCTCGGTGTTCGTCGAGAAGCGCGTGTGGAAGTACAGCGTCCGCACCGAGTGACGCGGGTCGCGCAGGTCCGTGAAGTACCCGATGACCTCGCCCGAGTTCAGGCGCCCCTTCAGGATCTGGGTCCGAGCGCTGAGCGACAGCGGGTACAGGGCGGCGTGCTCGGCTCGCTGCTCGGCGGCCTCGCCGTAGGACACGGACTCGATCGCGAGCAGGGCACGGTTCGCTGCCGCGTCGACCTCGGTGCGGTCCCACTGCTCGGGCGCACGGAAGACCCACTGCACGATCGGCAGCTGGTACTGCTCGGCCTCGGGCCGCGCGACGGAGTGGTCCACCGGGACGTCGCGGACGACGAGCAGCTCGAAGCCCTCGGCCGTGATGGCGTCCGTGACGGTCTGCTCGGCGCGGGCGCGCTCGTCGGCGCCGTGCGCTCCGTCGCTGCTCGGGACGAAGCAGTTCGCGACGCCGAAGTGGCCGGCGCGCAGCTCCTGTCCGGTGATGGCGCTGAAGAACTCCACCGACAGGTCGATGCTGACACCCGCGCCGTCCCCGACACCCTCGGCGGACTTGCCGCCGCGGTGGGGGATGGCGCACAGTGCTTCGTCGCCCTTGCGGATGACGTCGTGGCTCGGCGTCCCGTCGAGTCGGGTGATGAAACCGACGCCGCAGTCGCTCGATTCGCGGGCAGGGTCGTAGAGACCGAAAGAGGTGGGGTTCACGTGCGGGTCCAGTGGGGCGTTGCCGGCAGCGGACGGCGCGGGCTGCATCGATGGAGCGCTCGCCGCGGGCAGACCGATGGTGGCAGTCGGGCCCTGTGGGGTGGTGGTGCGGTACCGCGATGCTACGGCTTGGTATACCGCCCACGCAACACCGCGCCGTGCGCCGCACCGCGCGCGTCTGTCCGGCTGGTGCGAGGTTGCCCGCTCGGTGCGAGGTCGTTGCGCTGCACGGAGCGTGGAAGCTCGCACGGGATGGTCCACAGCGCACGGTGCGGCGGGCCGCGCGTGCCGAACAACCCCGCACCGAGTGGACAGCCCGGCACGGTGTCAGGCTGCGCGATCGCCGGTCCGCTCGTCGGTCCGCTCGTCGACGGCGATCGGCTCGGTCGCCGCGGTGCTGGCGTCGGCGGCGGGGGTCGTCCCCGGGCGGATGAGCTCGGGACGACGACGACCGCTGCGGAACACCCACGCCTTGAACAGCACGAACCGGACGCACGTCGCGAACAGGTTGGCGGCCGTCAGCACCAGGATCTCGGCACCGTGCGACGCTCCCGGCACGCTGCTGTGCAGCACGACCAGCGATCCCGCGGTGATCGCCCACGCGATGCCGAAGACGACCAGCCCCTGCACGTGGTGCCGACCAGCACCGGCACGTCCGCGCACCCCGAAGGTGAAGCGACGGTTCAGCGCGGTGTTGCCGATCGCCGTCAGCAGCAGGGCGAGGAAGTCCGCCGTCTGTGCCCCGATCGCCGGACGGAACAGGGCGTACAGCACCGCGAACGCCACGGTCGACAGTACCCCGATGGCGCCGAAGCGCAGCACCTGCCCGAGGAACCCGACGTGCGGGGGCGTGAACGGTCGACGACCGATCGCGTCGTACACGGTGCCCACCGGCACCCGCCCGGTAGCGATGCCCCGCGAGACGCGCCACATGCCCTTCAGGTCCTCCGTGGCGGTCGAGGCGATCTGCACCGACGAGTTCACGTCGTCGACCCAGTCCACCGGCACCTCGTGGATCCGCAGCCCCGCGTGCTCGGCCAGCACGAGCATCTCGGTGTCGAAGAACCACGCATCGTCCTCGCACAACGGCAGCAGCCGTTCCGCCGCCCGCTTCGTGACGGCCTTGAACCCGCACTGCGCGTCCGAGAACGACACCCCCATCGTCGTGCGGAGCAGCAGGTTGTACGAGCGGGAGATGAACTCGCGCTTGCTGCCCCGGACCACACGCGACGAGTCCGCCAGCCGTGTGCCGATCGCCAGGTCGGAGTGCCCGGAGAGCAGCGGTGCGACGAGCGGCTCGAGGGCGGCGAGGTCGGTGGACAGGTCCTCGTCCACGTACACGAGCACGGTCGCCGGGGAAGCACCCCACACGGCCTTGAGCGCCCGGCCACGGCCCTTCTCGGCCAGGTGGACCGCGTGCACGCCGGGCAGCATGGCAGCCAGGTCGTCGGCGATGCGCGCGGTGTCGTCGGTCGAGGCGTTGTCGGCGATCGTGATCCGCCAGGTGTGGTGCAACGACGTCCGGCAGAAGGTGTGCAGGCGTCGGACGTGGGCCGCGAGCGTGTCCTGCTCGTTGTAGCAGGGGACGACGATGTCGATGTCGAGGGTCTGGTTCGTCTCCGTCATGCCGCTCATGCTCGGCAGCGGGGCTACGGGGGCCGAGGCAGGGCGCTGTGGCCCGGGTAAGAACGGCATTGGGCACGGTGACGGAACTCGTTCGCTCCCGGCTCGGGCCGCTCCTCGGCGAAGTTGCCCGCCCTAGAATCGGAGGATGGGGAATCTGGTGGGGATCCGCGACCGATTGCGCCGTATCGCCAGGGTGTTGCTTGATGGGTGGACTTCGCACCGCGTCGACATGCATCGGGATCAGGTGCTCAGTCGCGTATGGGATGACGAGGTCATGTCAACGCACGAAGCTGCTCGTTCTCTGCGGGCAATCGGCGCACACCTTGAGCAGGTTCCCGTCGTTAGCCCGGACATCGCGACCACCTTGATCAAGGTCTGCGTCTTCTTTCGCTCACGTGGCCTCACGAGAACACAGATCAACACGGCGCTCGCGGCCGCAGTCCTGCAGTCCGTCGCGCCGTGGACAGTCAAGAAGGCAGTGAAGCGAGCCACTCATTGGGACGGGTCTCTCGAACAGCGTCCCCGCGAGGCTGACTTGACGACGTTCGGTCGTTTCCTGGCGGATCACGCAGACGAATTGACCAGGAACCGACTCGACGGCCCGGACACCGAGCACCTCTTGATGCGCATGTCTCGTGGGTTGCCGTCGGATGCTGGCCTGCCAGATAGCTGCGCTGACGAGCCGACGGAAGTCCCTGAACTGTTGGTGCGACTTCACACGTTGATCGACAACTCGCTCGATGCGCCGTTCCGACGTCAGCGGATGATTGCCCTGCTGTTCGCGGCGGTGGGAGTTGGCATCGTGGTCCTGTCCATCTGGCTCGAGGCCGCCGGCGGGAAGTCCGTTCCCCCGTTCTTCGGCGTCACCGTCGGACTCTGGCTTTGGACGATTGCCGGAGCGAGCTTCGCGCGGACGCTGGTGGTGAATCGTCTCGATCGGTGGTCGCTGGCGACAGCACGAACGACGGCGCACTCACTCACGGGGATGGTGACCATCGCGGTCGCGATCATCGGCTTCTGGACGATCACGGAGCAGCCACCGGGCTTCACAGTTGCCGGCGTGGCCCTGCTCATCGTCATGGTGTCGGCGAGCGTGTGCGCCGAACACATTGTCGCTCTCGGGGACGTCCGGCTCGCAGAGCTGCTCGACGGCGACCTCGTTCCTGCAGGCTCTGACGCGCGCTGAGCCGACTCCGGTCAGCGTTGCAGCAAGACCTGCACGATCGCGACGACTGCGAGGACCGCGATCGGCACGCCCGTGATCCACATCCCTGCACGGGCCTGGGTCCGGCGGATCGTCGGCGGTGCGTGGGAATTCCGGGCGAACTCGGTCGCTGCGACGAGCTCGGGTGCGGCCGCCGGCGGCGCAGGTTCGGGCTGCGGACGGTCGTCTTCGAACGCGGGCACTTCGACCACGAGTTCTGACGGGTCCGGGCGGCCCGGCAGCTTGCCGTACTCCTTCGTCATGCGACCAGTATGCGACGCCGTCGGGATCGGCATCCTTCGTGAGCAGAAATGGTCGAGTGGCGCCAGAGCACGCGACCATTTCTGCTCACGAAGCGGGCGAGGCGGGCGTCACGAAGCGGGCGAGGCGGGCGTCACGAAGCGGGCGAGGCGGGCGTCACGAAGCGGGCGAGGCGGGCGTCACGACGCGGGCTGCCCCGGCAGGTCCACCGTGAACGCCGTCCGACCGGGGCCGGAGGCCACCCGCACGCTCCCGCCGTGCGCCGATACCACGGCCTGCACGATCGCCAGCCCGAGCCCGCTCGTCCCCTGTCCCTGCGCACGGGTGCGCGAGGCCTCACCCCTGGTGAACCGGTCGAACAGCGTCGGCAGGGCCTCCGACGGGATCGGCGGCCCGTCGTTGGCCACGACGAGGCGAGCGGCCGCACCAGTACCGGACGGCCCCACCCGCTGCAACGACACCACCACCGCGGTCCCGGTCGGGGTGTGCGTCCGGGCGTTCGCGAGCAGGTTCGTCACGACGCGACGCAGCTGCTCCGCGTCGCCGGCCACGAGCAGCGGCTGGTCGTCCACGATCTGCAGCGTCCACCGGTGCCCGGGGGCGGTGGCTCGGGCGTCCATCGTCGCTTCGACAACGAGCGACGTCAGGTCGACCGGCTCGCGCACGAGCGGGGAGACGGGAGCCCCCGACGCCAGGGCCGAGGCGTCGAGCCGTGCGAGCAACAGCAGCTCGTCGACGAGGTCGCCCATCCGGACTGCCTCGCGTCCGATCCGTTCGACGTTGCGGTGTACGGCGTCCAGGTCGGAGGTCCGCTCCGACAGCTCGGCGTACGCCCGGACAGTGGCGATCGGGGTCCGCAGCTCGTGCGAGGCGTCGGCGACGAAGGTCCGCATGCCGGCCTCGGCGTCGCGGCGCACCGTGAGTGCGCGGGCGACGTGCCCGAGCAGCCGGTTCAGTGCGGTGCCGACCTGCCCGACCTCGCGGTTCGCGGTCAGGTCGGCGTCGGCGACCCGCGCCGGGATGTCGGTGTCGCCGCGTTCCAGGTCGAGGGCGGTCACCCCGGAGGCGACCGCGGCGACGTGTTCGAGTGGCCGGAGCGAGCGCCGCACGAGCAGTGCGAGCGCCCACGCGGCGACGACGAGGCCGAGCACCGTGACGATCCCGATGACGAGCAGCAGGCGTGCGATGGCGGCGTCCAGGTCGCCGAGGGGCAGCGCGGTGACGAACACATCGCCGTCGTCGCCGACCGCCTGCACCCGGTAGCTGCCGAGCGAGCCGAGGTCGATCGTCGCCGGCCCGGCGCCGCTGTCGACCGCGGTGAGCGTCTTCCGTTGCGCCGACGACAGCCCGTGCTGGTCGCCGTCGCTGTCGGTGTACCCGCCGAGCACGACGACGCCGTCGCGGACGATCGCGACGACGGTGCCGGCGGACTGTCCGGGCGCTCCGATGAAGGCGTTGTCCGGATCCGGACGATCCGACGACGACGACCCGGGCGGCGGTCCGGTGGGCGCTTCCGCACCGTCCCGGCCGCCGGGGGTCCGGTTCGCCGCCGTCGACAGCTCCGCGTCGAGACGGTCGACGAGGTACCCCCGGAACGCGACGACGGTCACCGCCCCCACGACGACGTTCGTCGCGACGAGCAGCAGCGCCACGGCGGCGACGACCCGCCACCGCAACGACGGCACCCGTCCCACGCGGGTCGGAGGGGAGGCGCGGATCGCCTTCCGGGGGCGGCTCACGTCGCCGGCCGCAGCACGTATCCCGCCCCACGGACGGTCTGCAGCATCGGCTCACGTCCGGCGTCGAGCTTCTTCCGCAGGTAGGACACGTACATGTCGACCAGGTTCGACGACGATCCGAAGTCCATCCCCCAGACGTTGGCGAGCAGCTGCTCCCGCGAGAGCACCCGGTTGGCGTTCCGCGCCAGGTGCCGCAGCAGTTCGTACTCGGTCGGCGTGAGCTCGATCGGGTCGCCGCCACGGCTGACGGCGCGGGCGTCCTCGTCGAGGCGGAGGTCACCGACCACCACCTCCACGCTCCCGCCGACCGATGCGACCCGAGCGGAGGTCCGTGCCAGGATCCGCGCGCGGACGAGCAGCTCCTCGATGCCGAAGGGCTTCGTCAGGTAGTCGTCACCCCCACCGGTGAGTCCGGCGAGGCGGTCCTCGGGGGCGTCGCGCGCGGTGAGGAACAGCACGCGGACGGCGTCGCGGGAGTCCCGGAGCCGCTCGAGGACCTCGAAGCCGTCGATGTCGGGCAGCATCACGTCGAGGACGATGACGTCGGGTTGGAACTCCCGTGCGGCGAACAGGACGTCGCGGCCTCGGTGCACGGTCCGCACGGCCCAGCCGTCTCCCTCGAACGCGAGGGCGACGGCGTCGGCCAGGGCGTGCTCGTCGTCGACGACGAGGGCGCGGACGGGGGTGCCGTCGGTGCGCGGCAGCGGTTGGCCGGTCACGTCCGCGAGCCTATCCACCGCGCCCTCGTCGTCGATCACTTCGTGGTGCTCAGGTCGTACACGGTCTGGCCGCCGACGGTCGTCGACTCGTAGTTCGCCGCGACCCACTCCTGGATCGCTGAGGCGGTGGACGAACCGCCGCCCATCCCGCCGCCGGACCCGGATGACACGTAGTACCCGATGTCACCGTCGGCGACGTACGCCTTGAACTGCGCGAGCGTCGGTGCCGGGTCGCTCGACCAGCCGCCGATCGCCATCACGGCGGTGTCGGTGTCGAGTTCGAGCTGCGCCGCCGACTGCGAGCCGTTCACCGCGGCCGCCCACTTCGCGTCGGACGCCTCGAGCAGCTCCTGCAGTGCCGACGAGGTCGTCGACCCCTCGCCGCCCGTGCCGCCCCCGCCCTCGGTCGAGCCCTCGGCGGTCCCGCCGGCGGAGTCGCCGGGGGCCTCTCCGGGCGCCTCGCCGGTCATGCCCTCCGGCGGGGTCCCGCCGGGACCCTGCTGGGAGCCGTCGTCGGCGGTGGAGTCGTCGCTGTCGGAACCGGCGGCCGATCCGCCGGGTCCACCCGTGCCTCCCGGCATGCCACCGGTGCCACCGCCGCCCATCCCGCCGGAGCCGCTGCCCGCCGGACCGACGCTCGGGATCGAACCGGAGTGCGCGACGGTCGTCGTGGCGAGGGCGTAGGCGGTGGTGCCGGACAGCCCGAACAGGGTGCCGGCGAGGACGCCGATCGTGACGAGCCTGCGCAGCGACGGCACGCTGCCGATGACGATCAGTGCTGCGGACAGCAGGCCCCCGGCGAGCATCACCCAGCGCAGCCACGGCAGCCAGGTCGGGTTCTCGTTGAGCAGGCACCAACCCCAGAAGGCCGTGGTGCCGATCATGGCGGCCAGGCCGATCCGGCCGACGAACCGCGCTCGTGCGTGCCAGAGCAGCGCGCCGCCGGTGCCGACGAGCCCGGCGATCGCCGGGGCCAACGCGACCGTGTAGTACGGGTGGATCGTGCCGGACATGTACGAGAAGACGAGTCCGGTGACCAGGAGCCAGCCGCCCCACAAGACGAGCCCGGCGCGTGCGGGATCAGCCATGTGCCGACGGCCGACGACGACCAGGCCGACGACCAGCGCGATGAGGGCGGCGGGCAGGAGCCACGAGATCTCGAGCCCCATCTCGGACGAGAACAGTCGGTTCAGGCCCGTCGAGCCACCGAACGAGCCGCCCGCGGTGCCACCGGTCATGCCGCCGCCCCCGCCCCCGCCTCCGCCGCCGTTGCCCGAGCCGCCGAAGATCCGGCCGAGGCCGTTGTAGCCGAACACCAGGTCGAGGACGGTGTTGTCGGTCGAACCGCCGATGTACGGGCGGGACTCCGCGGGCCACAGCCAGACGGCGACGACCCACCAGCCGGCGGCGACCACGAGGGAACCCGCGGCGATGAGCAGACCGACCACGCGCCGGACCCACCTGGTGCGGGCGGCGAAGAGGTAGACCAGGCCGAAGGCCGGCAGGACGAGCAGGCCCTGCAGCATCTTCGTCAGGAACGCGAAACCGAGGGCGACCCCGGCCAGGGCGATCCACTTCCAGCTGCCCCGGGGCAGAGCGCGCACGGTGCAGTACGCGCCGGCGGTCATCAGGAACACGAGCAACGCGTCCGGGTTGTCGAACCGGAACATCAGGGCCGCCGCCGGGGTCGCCGCGACGACGAAGCCGGCGAGCAGCGCACCGACGTTCGCGGTCGTGGTGCCGACGCGGGCGAGGGTGCGGCGGACCGTGCCCCAGACCAGGGCGACGGAACCGACGGCCATGAGCGCCTGGGGGAGCAGCAGGCTGAAGCTCGAGAAGCCGAGCAGCCGGGCCGACAACACCATCACCCAGAGCGACGCCGGGGGCTTGTCGACCGTGATGAAGTTCGACGAGTCGAGGGAGCCGAAGAAGAACGCCTCCCACGACTTCGTGCCTGCCTGCACGGCGGCGGCGTAGAAGCTGTTGGCGTACCCCGAGACGCTGAGGTCCCAGAGGTACACCACGGCGGTCACGGCGAGGAGCGCCCAGAACGCCGGCCGGAGCCAGCGGGCGTCCTCGCGCTCGCCGAGGAACAGGCGGGCGAGCGGCTTGCGGCGCCGATCCTGCGCGTCGGTCAGCGCGGAGCCCGTTCGGTCGGTGACGGGTATCGGGTACGTGGTCATGTCGATGAGCATCCGGGGCGTTCCCCGAGCGCGGCACTGCGCCGGCTGTGCGCTGCCTAAGGACGCACGGTGCGAGGTTGGCTGACTCGGCGCCGGCGGGGCTGGCTGGGCTGGGGCGGCGCACGGTGCGCTGTCGGCCGGCCCGTGCCGGGTTGCCTGCCCGGTGCGCGGTTGTAGTGCTGCACGGAGCGGGCAACCTCGCACGGAGTGAGCGAGCGCGCACGGTGCGGCGCCGGTCCCCGGGCGAGCAACCTCGCACGGGCCGAGCGAGCCCGCACGGTGCGCGGTCAGGCGTACCGCTGCGCCGCGTGCAGAGCCGCCCCCGTGTACGAGCCGCCGAACAGGAACACGTGCAGCAGCAGCGGCGCGAGCTGGTGCAACTCGACGCGCTCCTGCCAGCCGTCGGCGAGCCGCGATTCGCGGTCGTAGGCGGCGAGCACCGTCTCCAGCCGCGGCAGCCCGAACAGTCCGAGGAGCGCCAGGTCCGTCTCCGCGTGCCCGCCGTGCGCGATCGGGTCGATGAGCACCGCCCCGGTCGGTTCGGACGAGTCCGTCGGCCAGAGCACGTTGCCCGCCCACAGGTCGCCGTGCAGCCGTGCAGGACGGTCCCCGACGAGCGCCGGCTGCGGGGACCCGAGTGTGCCGTCCTGCACCCGGTCGGCGACCCGGTCGAACACCGCGGCCTGGGCGTGGTCGAATCCGCCGGCGTCGACGGTGCGACGGACGAAGTCGCGGATCCGGTACTCCGCGAAGAACTCGCCCCACGTGGCCGGTGCGTGTGCGGCGTCGACGAACGGGGTGCGGGAGCGTCCCATCCGCAGTGCGGCCCCCTTCGTCCAGCCGGCGGGCGGCGCACCCCAGTGGTCGGCGCCGGCGGCGTGGGTGTGCGCGAGGGAGCGGCCGAAGCGCTCGGCCTGCGCAGCCGTGGGGGAGCCGTCGGAGATCAGCTCGAGGTCCAGCACGGTCGGGCTCGGTCGGCCCAGCACCCGCGCGGTCCTCGTGCCGCCCGCGTCCTCGGCGTCGGCGAGCCACCGGAGTCCGGCGGCTTCGGCTGCCGCTTCGTCCGGGGTGGTGAAGGTCTTCACGTGCGTCTCGGCCATCGGTCCATCCTGCCGACGGGTCGTCGACGTCCGTTCAGCGCACGGTCATCCGGCGAGGAATCGCAGATGTCGTTCCACCCGCCCGGCGAACGTCGGGCAATCGGCGTCGCGGAGTGCCCCGGGCAGACTCTTCCGTGCGCCGCGGGGACGGCTGGACCAGTACCGCGCCTGCTCGCGCACGACGTCGCGCACGATCCACGGCGCCGAGTCGTCGACCAGGCTGAAGAACTCGTCACAGCGGTACACCTCGTACATCGCTGCATCCGTCGCGCGGAGACCACGGTCCTGCGTGAGGAGGACGTGCGCCCCGCAGGCGATCGCGGCGGCGTGCACGTGTCGGTCGTCGGGATCGGTTCCGTGGTACTCGACCGTGGCGTCGAAGTCGTCGACGAGCTCGTCGACGGAGGTGAGGATCGCTGCTCACAGCCGGGAGACGGCCGACCCGGGCCGGTCGGGGTGCAGTCGACGGAGGGTGTGCGTGGTCTCGGCCAGCACGTCCTCGGTCGTGTGGAGCTGGAACATCCCGTCCGTGTGCAGTCGGAGCAGGCACGTCCAGTCTCGCAACGTCCGGCTGCAGAAGACGTTCGCATCGACGAAGACTCGCTGAAGCATCACATATCAAGCCTCGTGCGGCCGGGTGTCAGTCGAAGGCCTCACCGGACTCGAGCAGTTCGCGAGCTGCCGCTGCGCGGGCGACCTGTCGTGTGTCTCGGGCTGCGAGGACGTCCGCGCGCCGGAGCCGGTGGTGGGTCCCGACGGTGTGTGCAGCGATCTCACCTCGGCCGATGGCCTTCATCAAGGTGGGCCGTGAGATCCCGATGACGTCGGCGGCGACGGTCGTCGTCATCTCGTCGGGGAGGATGCTCGTCGAGACGCCTGCCCCGTCGGCCATGCTGCGGACGAGGTTCGCGACGAATCCCCCGAGTCGCTCCGGGAGCACGAGTTCCGTGCCGTCGTCGAGGTGGAGCTCGACGGTCGCGACCTGTCGATCGCCAGCGCGCTCGACGATGTCGACGGCCTCGGCGCGAGCGACCTCGTCGACGCGGAGGGGCCGTGGTGTCGTCGTCTGGCGCATCGGATCTCCGTCTCGCGTCCGTTGGTGGGCAACTGGCTCAACGGTACCGGGGTTGCACTTGCAAGTGCAACCCGTCAGACGGCGTCGACCAACGCCTTCGCCAACGGGTGCCAGTCCCGCGACGACGGCCCGCTCAGCACCAGGGTCCGCTCGAGCCGCCTGGCCATCGGGATCATCACGAGGTCCGGCGGCAGCATCACCCGGCCGAGCGTCGGGACGATCGACACCCCCTCGCCCCGTTCGATCATCCCGAACATGGTGCTCATCTCCCGCACCCGGTGGGCGTAGCGGAAGGGGCGTCCGTCGAGCTCGTGCAGCTTCTGGATCTGGTACTCGCACCCGCCGCCGCCCGCGACCAGGCCGTCCTCGTGCAGGTCGTCGAGCGTGAGGGCGGGCAGCTCGGCGAGCGGGTGGTCGCGCCGGACGACCGCGGCCATCTCGTCCCGGGCGACGACCACGCCGCCGGTCGGCAGCGGGGAGGGGTCGACGAGCACGGCGGCGTCCACGGTCCCGCTCTCCAGCCACTCGGGCATCTCGTCGTCGTCGCCCTCGTAGACCTGCACGTCGACGTCGGGCAGCGTCACCGCCCACAGTTCGCGGAGCCGCGGCAGCAGGCCCTGGCAGACGGTGGGGACGGCCGCGAGGCGCACGGTGCCGCGCGCCGTGGCGGGCCGGACCACCGCCTCCAGGGCGTCGACCGAGGCGAGCACGCTGCGGGCGTGGGCCAGCAGGCGGTCACCGAGGGGGGTCGGGACCGCGACCGCACCACGACGGACGACCGGCCCGCCGACCTCGCGTTCGAGCCCGGCGACGGCGTGCGAAACGGCGGACTGCCCCACGCCGAGCACGGAGGCCGCGGACGTGAACGACCCGGCGTCGAGCGTCGCGACGAACGCACGGAGCTGGGGGACCGAGACGGGCATGCGTGCTCCTCATGAGGGTATGAACCACATGCGTTTGCCGCATGTGCGGGACTGGTTCGACACTAGGCCACATGAACGCCCTCCTCTACGGTCTCGTCGCCCTCACCTGGGGCTCGAGCTTCCTGTTCGCGAAGATCGGCCTCGACGGGCTCGCACCGCAGCAGGTCGCCACCGTGCGAACCGTGCTCGGGGGCGTGACGCTCGTCGCCCTGCTGCTCGCGACCCGTCGTCGCTGGCCGCGGGAGCTGCGTGTGTGGGCACACCTGGCGGTCGTCGCGTTCTTCCTGAACGCCCTGCCGTCGTCGCTGATGGCGTGGGCCGAGCAGACCGTGCCGTCCGGACTCGCGAGCATCTACAACGCGACGACCCCGATCATGACGCTGGCCGCACTCGCGGTGCTCGTCCCGTCCGAACGGCTGCGGGGTCGGCAGGTGGCGGGCATCGTGGTCGGCATCGTCGGTGTGCTCGTGCTCGTCGGCCCGTGGGACCTGCTCGGCGACCCCGCGGTCCTGGCGAGCGTCCCGGGACAGGTGGCGCTGCTCGGCATGACCGCGTCCTACGGCATCGGACTCGCCTACCTCCGGCGCGTGGCGGTGGGCAGCGCCCACGACCCGGTCACGATCGCGACGGTGCAGCTCACGCTGGCATCGGGCATGCTCCTGCTGGTCGCGCCCGTCATCGCCACCGGCCCGGTCCAGCTGGACGGGAGGATCGTGGCCGCGATGGTCGCGCTCGGTTGCGTCGGTACGGGGCTGGCCTACGCATGGAACACGCGGCTGGTGCAGGCGTGGGGTGCCGGTCGGGCGTCGACGGTCACCTACCTGACGCCGGTGGTCGGTGTCGCGCTCGGCGTGCTCGTCCTCGGTGAGCGGGTCCGGTGGAACGAGCCCGTCGGCGGTCTGGTCGTGCTGCTCGGCATCGCGCTGGCCTCGGGGGTGCTCGGCCGCCGGAGTCTGCGCCGTCGCGCACGCCCCGCCCGTACGCTGGCCGGGTGACCGCCGGCCAGGACCCCCACGTGGTGCGACTGCTGTTCGCCTCGTCCCACCCCGGCCCGACGGTCACGGTCACGGTGCTCGCCGCCGTGATCGCCGCCGCCGTCGGGCACCCGTTCTGGCTCGTGGCGCTGGTCGCGCTGACGGTGGTCGCCGGGCAACTGTCGATCGGCCTGGCGAACGACTGGATCGATGCCGACCGTGACCGTGCCGTGGGTCGGAGCGACAAGCCCGTCGCCCGCGGACTCATCGCCGTCGGGACGGTCCGCACGGCAGCGTTCGTGACGGCCGGAGCCGCGGTGGTCCTCTCGCTGTTCCTGGGCCCCGTCGCCGCCGTGGCACACCTCGTGCTCGTCGCCGCCGGGTGGGCCTACGACGCCGGGCTGAAGCGCACCGTGTGGTCCGTCGTGCCGTTCGTCGTCGCCTTCGGACTGCTGCCCGTGGTCGCGGTGTCCGCCGGTCCCGAGGGGCTGTGGCCGGCCTGGTGGGCGATCGCCACCGGCGCGGTGTTCGGTGTCGCGATCCACTGCACCAACGTCCTGCCGGACCTGGTCGACGACGCCGCCACCGGTGTCCGTGGGTTCCCGCACCGCCTCGGGCTCCGGGGCGCCGGGATCACGGCGTTCGGCTTGCTCGTGGTCGCAGCAGCCCTCGTGCTCGGCGGCCAGGTGCTCGGTGACGACCCGGTCCGTGGCGCCGGTGTCGTGCTCGCCGTGGTCGGGGCGGTCGTCGTGCTGGCGCTCGCCGTGGTGGGGGTCCGACTGGTGCTGGCGGGACGGGCGTCGCGGACCCTGTTCCGGCTCGTGATCGCGTCGTCCCTGGTGCTCGTCGTCGAGCTCGGCTTCGCCGGGGCGCGACTCGTCGCCTGACGCACTTCCGCGCGGCTCGGACGGCGACGCCCGTTGCCGACGCGAGCCGTCAGGCCCAGCGCATGGCGTAGAGCCGGGCCAGGGCGTGCGCGGTCGGCAGCGACAGGACGGTCCGGAGCAGCGCCTCCCGTCCGATGGCGGCGACGGTGCCGAGCGGACGACCGAGCCCCATGTTCGCCTCGGCCTGCCGGGCCGCGCGGCGGGCGGCTGCCTGACGGCGGGCGGCGTAGCCGGGCCACGGTCCGGCCACACCCGTCCGGACGGCGCCGGCGAGCAACGGCGCGAGCTCGGCCGCGTCGAGCCAGCCGAGGTTCATGCCCTGCCCGCCGATCGGGCTGATCTCGTGGGCGGCGTCGCCGACGAGCACCACCCGGCCGACCCCGACGCGGTCGGCGGCGCGACGCCGGACCCGGAACCCGCTGAGCATCGTGCAGGTGGACGGATCCGGGGTGACGCCGGTGCGTGCCGTGACGATCGCGGCCAGTCGTGCGGCCGTCGCCGGGTCGGGCGCGACGCCGCTCGGGGCGAACGCGAGCGAGTCCGGTACGAGTGCGACGTACCGGCGTCGACCGTGCGGCAGGGGGAAGGACTCGACGACGCCGCCGGGTCCGACGTCCACCAGGGCGGCGGTCCGCGCGTCGGCGTCCTCGGGGTCGGCGAAGTCGCCCATCACGTAGCGGTCCGGGTAGTCGCGTCCGCTGGTGCCGATGCCGAGCAGGTCACGGACGACGCTCCTCGCGCCGTCGGCCCCGACGACGAACGCGGCGCGCACGGCGACCGCTGTGCCGTCCGGGCCGCTGCCGACCGCGTCGACGTGATCGCGGTGCCGGGTCAGGCCCGTCACCGTCGTCCCGGTGTGCAGCGCGGTCGGGTCCAGGTCGGCGAGCCGGTCCCGCAGCAGGGACTCGGTGCGGTGCTGGTCGAGCGTCGCGACGTACGGGTGGGTGTCCGAGGCGCGGTCGAACGTCAGCGTGCCGAGCGTCCGCCCACGGCTCCGGGCGACGCCGGTACGCACGAGGGTCGCCTCGGCGAGCACCGGGGCGTCGAGCCCGATCTCGGCGAAGGCGTCGAGGGACGGCGCGTGGATGCCGATGGCGCGGGACCCCTCGGGCGGACCGGGGCGGCGCTCCCACACCTGCACGGTGGCACCGCGGGTGGCCAGCAGCGCGGCGAGGAACAGGCCGACGGGACCGCCGCCGACCACGAGGACGTCGGTGCGCTCCGTGGTCACGGGCCGAGCCTACGGTCGGGTCGACCGCCGTGCACTCAGCGAGCGGGGTGCACCAGTGCCGTCAGGGCATCGAGCCGCTCGTGCACGATCGCGTCGAAGGGGCGCTCCTCACCCGGGGCGATCCACTGTGCGAAGGACAGGTGGAACACCGTCACGGCGGTCTCGGCGGCCATGGTCGCCGCCGGTTCGGGGACGCCGCGCTCGCGCATGACCTCGCCCAGGCGTGCCTTCAGGGTGGCGAGCTTGCCGAGCTCCCGTTCGCCGAGGGCTGCGTTCGCGTCGATGATCCCCTGCCGGGCCCGTGACCACGACCGGCGGTCCTCGGGGAAGAACCCCGCGGCGGCGTCGAGGGCGCGGCCGACCAGGTCGAAGGGCGCTGTGTCGGCCGGTGCGGCCGCGATCGGGTCGACGAACATCGCGAGGAAGTCGTCCTGGCCGGCGAACAGGACCTCGCGCTTGTCCGCGAAGTGCCGGAAGAAGGTGCGCTCGGTGACGTCGGCCTCAGCCGCGATCCGCGCGACCGTGGTGCCGTCGTAGCCCTCGGACGCGAAGAGCTGCAGGGCGACCGCCTGCAGTCGTTCACGCGTTCCGGGTTGCCACCGAGCCATGCGCAGAGTCTACTGATCAGGATGCGTTGATGACAGCGGCTGACATCGAGTGCTACGGTGATGTCAGTTCATGACATAACCGCCGTGGACACCTGCGAAGGGAAATCACATGCACGTGTTCGTCACCGGGGCCTCCGGATGGATCGGCTCCCACACCGTCGACGACCTGCTCGCCGCCGGACACACCGTCACCGGTCTCGCCCGGTCCGACGCCTCGGCCGCAGCGCTCGAGGCGAAGGGCGTCACCGTCGTCCGGGGCGACCTCGACGACCTCGACGCCATCCGCCGAGGAGCCGCCGGGGCCGAGGGCGTCCTGCACCTCGCCAACAAGCACGACTGGGCGAACCCTGCCGCCACGAACGCCAGCGAGCGCGCCGCGGTCGAGACCATCGGTGCAGCGCTCGTCGGCACGGACCGCCCGTTCGTCGTCGCCTCGGGTGTCGCCGGCCTCGCCCCGGGTCGCCCCTCGACTGAGGCGGACCCCAGCCCGTTCGTCGGCCCGGACAGCATGCGCGGTGGCAGCGAGAACCGCGGGTTCGACTTCGTCGAGCAGGGCGTGCGGACGATCGCTGCCCGCTTCAGCCCGACCACGCACGGCACCGGCGACCACGGGTTCATCGCCGCGATCGTCGGAGCCGCACAGCGCACCGGCGTCTCCGGCTACATCGGCGAAGGCACGAACAGCTGGTCCGCCGTGCACGTCACCGACGCCGCACGGCTCGTACGGCTCGGCCTCGAGCAGGCACCGGCCGGCACGCGGCTGCACGCCGTCGCCGAGACCGCGATCCCGACCCGCGCGATCGCCGAGGCCATCGGCGAGGTCCTCGGTCTGCCGGTGACCTCGATCGACCCGGCCGACGCGGACGCGCACTTCGGGTTCATCGGCCGGTTCTTCGGCATGGAGATGTCCGCCACGTCCGAGGCCACCCGGGAGCTCCTCGGATGGCAGCCGACCGGCCCCGGGCTGCTCGAGGACATCGCCGCCGGCGCCTACTCCGGCGTGCGGGTCGTGTAGGCGGCGCGGGGCAGTACCGGCACCCGCGGATCGTGAGCAGGAATGGTCGGGTTCCGTCTCCGGACCCGACCATTTCTGCTCACGAAGCGACCGCGAACGCCGCGAACGCGCTGCTACTCCGCCTTCTGCATCTGCCACGGGTCGGGCTCGCGGTCGCCGTTCGGGCGCACGGGGCGGACGTCACCGACGATCGGGATGGCACGCTTCCGCATGAACCACAGGTAGCGGACGAAGAAGTGCGACAGGGTCGAGAGCCGGTTGCCGTTGCCGAGCAGCGACGCGATGTGCACCACGACCCACGCGGCCCAGGCGATCGGCCCGACCATGGTGATCCCGCCGCGCAGCTGGGCCACTGCGGCGTTCGTGCCGATCGTCGCCATCGTGCCCTTGTCGAAGTACTTGAAGTGCTCGGTGGGCTTGCCCTCGAGCAGGCGCTTGATCTGCTTCGCGACGTGCCGTCCACCCTGCAGCGCCGGCTGGGCCAGCTGCGCGAGGGCCTCGGACTGCGCCGCGATGTCGCCGGCCGAGAAGATCCGCTCGACACCGTTGACGCGCAGGTCGTCGCCCACCTGGATGCGTCCGCCGCTCGTCTGCGGCAGGCCCCAGCCGGAGACCTCCTTGTGGGCGGCGACGCCGGTTGCCCAGATGACCTGCGAGGCGGGGATGAACTCGCCGTCGGCCGTCATCACGCCGTCGGTCTTGACCTCGGAGACGCCGGTGTTCAACCGGAGCACGACACCGCGCTTCCGCAGGACCTTGGCTGCGTACCGGCGGAGGCGCGGCGCGAACGGCTTGAGCAGCTCGCCGCTGCGGTGCACGAGGGTGATCGTGATGGCGCCCTTGTCGAGCTCGGGGTACGCGCCCTCGAGTGCCTGGTCGCGGAGCTCCGCGAGCGCTCCGGCCATCTCGACGCCGGTCGCGCCGCCGCCGACGATGACGATCTTGATCTCGTCGGGGCCCTGGTTCGCAGCGGCCTCTTCCAGCCGGGTGAACAGCTCGTCGCGGATCCGCAGGGCCTGCGAGCGGGAGTACATCGAGTACGCGTACTCGTAGGCGCCCGGGGTGCCGAAGTAGCTCGTGTTCACGCCGTTCGCCAGCACGAGGTAGTCGTAGTGCAGGTGCTCACCGTCGGACATCTCAGCGATGCGTTCGTCGGTCCGGATGCCGGTGAGCAGGCCGTGCCGGAACTCGGCGTTGTCCTGCTTCGCCCGCAGGCTGCGCAGGAAGTACGTCACGTCGCCCGCGTTCAGCCCGCCCGTCGCCACCTGGTACATGAGGGGCTGGAACATGTTGTAGACGTGCCGGTCGACGAGCGTCACCCGGACCGGGGCGTCCGCCAGCTCGCGCATGGCAGCGACACCGGCGAATCCACCGCCGACGATGACGACGTGCGGGCGGGTGTCCTGGGGCATGCTGATCCGGCTTTCCTCGGTGAGTTGGTCACCCACGAGGGTACGCGCGGTCTGGAGCGCTCCGGTTCACTGCCGGACGGGAGGCACGGGTCGGCTCCGTCAGGCGTCGAGCCGTGCGTAGGTGCTCAGGACGTTCCCCTTGCTCGTCACGGTGCTGTCGACCAGCCGTAGGCGCGTGGCCGGGTCGGTCGGCTCGAAGAGCTTCCGGCCGGATCCGGCGATCGCCGGGTGCACCATCAGCTGGAGCTCGTCCAGGAGTCCGGCGAACAGCAGGTGCCGGACAACGCTCACGCTCCCGCACACGGCGATGTCGGCACCGTCGCGTTCCCTGAGCTCGCGGACGAACGTGTCGAGGTCGCCCGGGATCCTGGTGGTGTTCTGCCAGGTCAGGTCGTCGCCCAGCGTCGTGGAGGCCACGTACTTCTCGATCGGGTTGATCCACTGCCCGAAGCCGTCGTCCGGGTGCGCGGGCCACCACTCGGACCACTCGAGGTAGCTGTTCCTACCGAGCAGGACGGTGTCGGTGCGGGCCATGAACGCGCCCATCCCGGCCCCGAGCTCGTCGTCGAAGCTGTCGTACTGGAACTCGTACGGGTCCTGCACGACGCCGTCGACCGACGTGAACAGCCCTGCTGTCACCTTGCGCATGGCCGGAGCGTACTGCGGATCAGCTGCCGGTGCCGCCCGGGAACTGGTTCGTCCCACCGTTCGTGCCGGGCAGCTGCGTGGTCGACCGGGATTGGTCCCCGCCGATCGCGTGCCCGATGGCGAAGCCGATGCCACCGCCGACGAGCAGTGCGGCCAGCCCGACGATCGCCGCGAGGACCGGCCAGAACCATGGCGGCTTCGGGGCACTCGTGCGGTTCGTCGGTGCCGCGGTGCCGTACCAGGGGGTGGCGCCGTTCGGGGCGGGGGCGTCGAGGGTGGCCGTCGAGGTCGGCGTCGGGGCCGAACCCCAGCCGGCCGGAGCCGCTACCGGAGGGGTGCGGGTGGGGTCGCCCGGCGCGTGGCCGTTCGGGGGAGTGGTGTCGCTCATGGAAGGCAGTGCACACCCCGTGTCTGTGGGTGGCCGATGACGACGCTGATCCGGTGCTGCGAACCGCCGCGTAGCCTCGGTTCGTGCGCGCCAAGGTGGAGACGATCCGGATCGACGGCCTGCCGGTGCGCCTCCACACCGCTGCGCCCGCGGGCCGGGTGCGGAGCGACCTCGACCCCACGGTCGTGCTGGTCCACGGCATCGGGATGTCGCACCGGTCGTTCGGCCGGTCGCAGCAGGCCATCGCGGCGACCCACCGCACCGTCAGCGTCGACCTGCCCGGCTTCGGCGGGCTCCCCGCCGCCGGCCGAACGCTGTCGATGGCCGAGCTCGGCGACCTGGTCGTCCGGGCCGTCCGTGCGCGGGGAGCGGAGGACCTCGTGCTCGTCGGACAGTCGATGGGCGCGCAGGTCGTGACCGAAGCAGCCCGGCAGCACCCCGGGGCCGTCGGCTCCGTCGTCCTGGTCAGCCCGGTGGTCCCGGTGGAGCGGCGGTCCCTGCCGTTGGTGGCGTCCGACCTGTTCCGGGACGGAGCGGGTGAGGGGTTCCGGATGAACGGCTTGCTCGTCACCGACTACCTGCGGAGCGTCCGGCAGTACGTCCGCGAGCTGCGCCCGATGCTCCGGTACCGGCTGGAGGAGACGATCGCTGACGTGCACGGACCCGTCCTCGTCGTCCGGGGCAGCGACGACCCGATCGTGCGCCGCGACTGGGCCGTCGGCGTGGCGACGCGCGCGCAGCGAGGGTCGTTCGTCGAACTCCCGGGGCCGCACCACCTGCAGGAGCGGCACCCCGTCGCGTTCGCCCGGCTCGTCGACGAGTTCCGCCGGGCACAGACGCTGGAGGGCCTCCGATGACCGAGCCGACCACGTCCTCGACGGAAGCGACGGGCACGAGCCGACCCGTGCCTCCCGGCATCCCGCTGGTGCGACGCGCGACGTGGGCCGCACTCGACTGGTGGTACGCGATCACGTGGCAGGTGCGGAGCCTCGGACCCACCACCGCCGACGACTACCGGACCGGCGAGGGTCAACCCGTCGTCGTGATCCCCGGCGTCTACGAGACCTGGCACTTCATGCGGCCGCTCATGGACGCCCTCCACGACCGCGGCCATCCCGTGCACGTGCTGCCGGTGCTGCGCCACAACCTGCGGCCGGTGCCGGTCTCGGCGCGCGACGTGTTCGCGTACCTCGAGGAGCACGACCTGCGGAACGTCCTCGTGCTCGCGCACAGCAAGGGCGGGCTCATCGGGAAGTACGCGATGACCCAGCTCGACGACCACGGCCGCATCGACCGCATGGTCGCGGTGTCGACGCCGTTCGCCGGGTCCGGCTACGCGCGGCTCGCTCCGGTGCGGCACCTCCGGGTGTTCCGGGCCGCCGACCCCGTGCTGGCGGGACTGGCGCGGGAACTCGACGCGAACGCTCGCATCACGTCGGTCTACGGGGTGTTCGACACGCTCATCCCCGAGGGCAGCGAGCTGTCGGGGGCGACGAACGTGCGGCTGCCGGTCGGCGGGCACTTCCGGATCCTCGGCGATGCCCGCACGCGCGCCGCGGTACTGGCGGCGGCCGACCCCGGCCTGTCCTGAGGTTCCGAAATCTCGGCATCTCGGCGCTCGGATCGCCGCAGTTCGGAACCTCGGCGGCGATCATCCGGCGTGTTGTGGAACCTCGAGACGTGGCCAGCCGGTGTCAGGCCCCGGGCAGGAACAGGCAGAACGGGTGCCCGTCGGGGTCGAGCAGCACCCGGACGTCGTCCTGCGGTTGGAACGCGGCCTGCGTGGCACCGAGTTCCTCGGCACGGACGACGGCAGCCGGCAGGTCCTCCACCTGGAAGTCGAGGTGCAGCTGCATGCCGGGGGCGTCCGCGGTGCCGGGCCAGGTCGGGGCGACGTACTCGGGCTCGAACTGCACGGACAGGCCGGGGCCGTCGGCGGGACGGATCCGGGCCCAGGTCGGGCCGTCCTCGTACACGGTCCACCCGGTCAGGGCGCCGTAGAACCGGGCGAGCGCGATCGGCTCCGGGGACTGCAGGACGGTGGCGGCGAGCGTCGGCATCGAGGCGTCTTCGCTGGTCATGCCGCGCAGCGTACGCCGAGCAGCGGTCGGAGCCGTTCAGCGGCCGGAGCTCTTCAGCGGTCGGAGCTGTTCAGCGGTCGGCGACGCTCGCGCGCTCGACGATGCGGTGCGGCACCACGACCGTCTCCGGCGGCAGGTCCCGGTCCTCGATCCGCCGCGTGAGCAGGTCGAGCGCCGCCGTCGCGAACGCCCGCCGGTCGAACGAGACCGTGCTGAGCGCGGGGATCGCGTACGCCGCTCCGTCGATGTCGTCGAACCCCATGACGCTGACGTCCTCGGGAACGCGGACACCCCGGGCCGCCAGGACGTGCAGCACGCCGAAGGCGATCGAGTCCGTGAACGCGAACACGGCGTCGGGCAGCGGGTGCTCGTCGAGCCAGGTCGCGAAGGCCGTCGCCGCCGAACTCGTCGTCCAGGACGGCAGTGGTACCCGCAGCGCGGGGTCCGGTTCGATCCCGGCGCTCGCGAGCGCGGCGAGGTACCCGCGCTCCCGCAGCTCGCTCGTGGCGGTGGCCTCGGACGCGCGGGCGGCACCGACGATCGCGATCCTGCGGTGGCCGCGGGACACCAGGTGGGCGGTGACCTGCTCGGCGGCGGCCCGGCTGTCGATGTGCACCTGGTCGACGTGCTCGGGTTCCACCTCGCCGATCACGACGGTCGGCGGCAGCCCCTCGGTCGACGCCAGGACGCTCGCGCTGAGCGACACCGGGTTGAGCACGAGCCCGTCGACGAGGTGGGCGCGTGCCCGTGAGACCAGCTCGCGCTCGCGGGCCGGGTCGCTGCCGGTCTGGTCGAGCTGGACGACCCACCCCCGCTCGCGCGCGAGTTCGACGAACCACTGCGCGAGCTCGGCGGAGTAGGCGCTGCCCATCTCCGGCAGCGTGAGGGCGATCGCTCCGGACCGGCCGTTCCGCAGCCCGCGGGCGGACAGGTTCGGCACGTAGTCGAGCTGGGCGACGGCACGCTCGACCCGCTCGCGGGTCTCCGGGCGCACCACCACGCCGCCGTTGATGACGTTGGAGACGGTCTTCGGCGACACCCCGGCGAGGGTGGCCACGTCCCGCACGGTTGCGCGCATCGGGATGAGCGTAGCGCGGGCGGTCGCCAGTGGCGTCGCGTCGTCGAGCTGCGGGTGTGCGCTCACTGGAGCGTTACAACGATGGAAACGTTTGGCAACGGATTGCCACCGTGTTGCCCCGCACGCCAGGGTCGCTGCAGGAATCCAACGGAGGAGGCCACCGAGTGACGAAGCTCGACGACCGCGCGACGACCACCGCGCACACCGCACCGCCGCCGCACCCCGGGCTCCGGCGGCGCACGACCTGGCAGCGGATCCGGCGCGATCGAGTGCTGTTGCTGATGGGCCTGCCGGGCGTCGCCCTGTTGCTCGGGTTCCACTACCTGCCCCTCCTCGGCAACCTCATCGCCTTCCAGGAGTACCTGCCCTTCGTCCCGCTCGGGCGCAGCCCGTGGGTCGGGGTCGAGAACTTCGCGGTGATCTTCGACGGCGATCCGGAGTTCCTCGGGGCGCTCCGGAACACCCTCGTGATCACGCTCGTGCAGGTCGTGTTCGTGTTCCCGGCGCCGATCATCCTGGCGCTCATGCTCAACTCGCTGCTGTCCGAGCGGATCAAGCAGGTCGTGCAGTCGATCCTGTACCTGCCGCACTTCCTGTCGTGGGTGATCGTCGTCGCGGTGTTCCAGCAGATCCTCGGCGGCTCCGGGCTCGTGAACAACGCGATCCGGGCGGCGGGTGGCGACGCGATCGACTTCCTCGGCAACCCGAACGGCTTCATCGCGCTGCTCACCAGCCAGGTGATCTGGAAGGACACCGGCTGGGCGACGATCCTGTTCCTCGCCGTGCTCTCCCAGATCGACTCGAGCCTGTACGAGGCGGCGAAGATGGACGGGGCCTCGCGCTGGCGGCAGCTCTGGCACGTCACCCTGCCCGGCATGCGCGGCATCATCATCCTGCTGCTCATCCTCCGGCTCGGCGACTCGCTCACCGTCGGGTTCGAGCAGATCCTCCTGCAGCAGGCCGCGGTCGGTCGAGCGGCCAGTGAGGTCCTCGACACCTACGTCTACAACAACGGCGTGCTCGGCGGACAGTGGGGCGTCGCCGCGGCCGTCGGACTCGTCAAGGGCGTCGTCGGAGTCCTGCTCGTCCTCGGCGCCAACAAGCTCGCGCACGTCTTTGGCGAAGCGGGCGTCTACCAGAAGGAGTCGCGATGAGCGCCACCCGGAGCGTGACCGTGCCCGCGGGGGCCGCCCGGAAGCACCGCCCGCTGGACGCCCCGCCGCTGCCCGGACGGCTGCTGACCGGGTTCGTCCTGCTCGTGATCTGCCTCGTCGTCCTGCTGCCGTTCCTCGGCATCGTCTCGACGAGCGTCGCGCCGTCCAGCCAGGTCAACGGTGCCGGGGGCTTCGTGATGTGGCCGACCGGGCTCGACTTCAGCGCCTACGAGAGCATCTTCGCCGGCGGCGTCGTCACCCGGGCACTGCTCGTGAGCGTCGGCATCACCACGGTCGGCACCCTGATCAGCCTGTTCGTCACCGCGATGCTCGCGTACGCGCTGAGCCGGCCGGGGTCCTACGGACACGGGGTGGTCCTGAGCCTCGTGCTCGTCAGCTTGCTGTTCGCGCCGGGGCTCATCCCGAACTACCTCGTCGTGAAGCAGTTCGGGTTGCTCGACTCGTACTGGGCGCTCATCCTGCCCACGGCGCTCAGCGCGTTCAACGTCATCGTGATGCGCTCGTTCTTCATGGCGATCCCGCGAGAGCTCATCGAGAGCGCCCGCATCGACGGCGCCGGCGACTTCGGCGTCTTCCTGCGGATCGTGCTCCCGCTGTCGAAGGCCGTCCTGGCGGTCATCGGCCTGTTCTACGCGGTCGGGTACTGGAACGCCTTCTTCAACGCCCTGCTCTACATCAACGACACCGCGAAGTGGCCCCTGCAACTCGTGCTGCGCACCTACGTCATCAACAACGCGCAGCTCGGTGGCGCCGACCTCGGCACGAGCTCCGACGCGCTGCCCCCGCAGGCGTCGATCCAGATGGCGATCCTCGTCGTCTCGATCGTCCCCATCCTCATCCTCTACCCGTTCCTGCAGCGGCACTTCGCCAAGGGTGTCCTGACCGGCGCCGTGAAGGGCTGACACCATGACGACCAACGCACCACGGGGCATCACCCGCCGCGGCCTGATCGCTGGCGGTCTCGGGATCGCGGCCACGGGCCTCCTGGCCGGTTGTGACACCGTCACCCGCTCCACCGACGTCAAGGCGATCAACCGGGCCGTGACGCTGCCGGACTACGTGCCGTGGGCCGGCGGACCGGACCCGGTGCTCCCAAAGACCAGCGCGCTCATGCCGTCCGCGTTCCGACGCATCCCGTCGGACCTGGTGCCGACCGACCGGGTGCCCGGCGACGGGTCGACGCTGCACGGCAGCGTCCCGACGAACTCGCCCGTCCCACCGTCGAAGGGCAGCAACCCGTACTGGCAGGGCCTCGACGAACGGATGGGCGTCGACCTCGACCTGACCATCACCCCGAACGCCGACTGGGGCAACAAGTTCGCCACGCAGGTCGCGGGCGACACCCTCGGCGACGTGTTCACCGTGTTCGGCACGTTCTCGTACCTGCCGCAGTTCCTCGAGGCCAAGGCGGCGAACCTCACCGAGATCCTCTCCGGCAGCGGCGTCCGGGACTACCCGTACCTCGCCAACCTGCCCACCGCCTCCTGGCGCGGCACCGTGTTCTCGGGTGGCATCTACGGTGTCCCCGTGCCCCGCGGGCCCCTGACCACCGGTGTGCTGCACCGACGGCAGGACCTGTTCGAGCAGCTCGGCGTCGACCCGTCCTTCCGTGACCTCGACGAGTTCGAGGCGCTCTGCCGCGAGGTCTCCGACCCGCAGCGCAACCGCTGGGCGCTGGGCTCCGTGCCGACCAACATCCTCGCGTCGATGTTCGGTGTGCCCAACCAGTGGGACGAGCAGGGCGGCCGCCTGACCCACATGTACGAGGTCGACGCGTACCAGGACATGCTCGAGGCCTCGCGGAAGCTCCTCGCCGACGGCCTCGTCCACCCGGACAGCGTCACCGCCTACAACGGCAAGGTGTGGTTCGTGCAGGGCTCGGCGCTGATGCTCCAGGACAGCTACAGCGCGATCCCCGGCCTGCTGCAGCAGGCCGAGCCCGGCAGCGGGTTCCGCATGACCATGGCGCCGTTCGTCGGACCGGGCGGCGCGAAGCCGAAACCGTGGCTCGGGGACCCGAACAACGCGATCACCGCCCTCGCGGCCGGGCCCGAGGAGCGCATCCGCATGCTGCTCGGCGTCCTGAACTGGTGTGCGTCACCATTCGGGACCGAGGCCTGGATGTACCGAAAGTTCGGCATCGAGGGCCGGGACTTCGACTTCCGCGACGGCGCCCCCGTCCTCACCAAGACGGGCAACAGCGAGACCGCGCTCGGTGAGTTCCCGCTGCAGTACTTCACGGAGTGCCCGCTGCCGCTCTTCTACTCGGGAGCCCCGGAGATGACGGACGTCGTCTACGAGTCGCTGTCCTCGTGGTTGGACGACGGGATCACGAACCCCACCTACGGGCTCTACTCGCCGACGAACTCCACCAAGGGACCGGCCATCGGGACCTACGCCACGAGTGCGATCAACGACGTGCTGCTCGGCCGAGCGCCGGTGTCGGGGTGGAAGGCCGTCGTGCGCGACTGGCGCCGCCGGGGCGGCGACGCGATGCGGCGCGAGTTCGAGCAGGCGTTGGAGGCGCGCGCGGGCGCGTGACGCCGTCGTCTCGGCGACATGACGGCGTCTTGCGTGGCCCTGGACTCGGGGCGATCGGACGGGAGGCCCGTGGCGGGGTCCGCCACGGGCCGCCCGTCCGCTCCGCGGTCACGCCAGCCACGACGGGGCGGCGAACAGGTCCTCGAGCTCCTGGACCAACCGCGAGGTGTGGAAACCATCAGCCGCCGCGTGGTTGATCTGCAGCGCCATCGGCATCAGCGTGCGGTCGCCCTCGGTCCGGTAGCGCCCGAGCGTGACGATCGGCAACAGGTGGTCGTACCCGTCGCGGACGAGCAGCGCGAACCCCGTGAACGACGTGCGGGGGAAGGTGGAGACGTCGAACACGTTCCGGGGTCGGTCGTCCTGCGGGAACATCCGGACGTCGTCCCGGTACCGATCCATCGTGTCGACTGCGGCGGCGTGGAACCGCCCGAAGTCCTCGTCGTAGGGCACGACCAACGCCGAGAAGGTCTCCGTGTCCGGGTGGAACACCGTGAACATCGGGTGCACGACGTCCCAGACGCCGGGGGAGCCGTCGTCGAGCAGCTGCATCCGGAACTCGGCATGACGGTTGACCACGGTCGCGATCGCCCAGATCTGCGACGCGTAGGTCTTCGCCGCGCTCGTGCGGACCGCCGCGACGAACGCCGTGACGTCGACGTCGACGGTCACCTCGTAGGAGCACTGCACACGCTGGCGGTAGTGCTCGAAGTGCTCGCGGCGGGGCCAGGTGTCCAGGTCGATCGGTCGGAGTTCCGTCATGGGGCCAGCATGGACGTGGTGCGGGCCCTGCGACGGTCGGCATGCCGACGCTCGAACGGGTTCAGTCGTTCGGGCGGATGAGGCAGAACGGGTGGCCCGCCGGGTCGAGGTACACGCGGAACGTCTCGGTCGCCGATCCCGTCGCGGTCGCACCGATGGCCAGGACCGCGGCCTCGCCGTCGTCGAGGTCCTCGACCTTCACGTCGAGGTGGCTCTGCTGCGGGACGAGCTGCCCGGGCCACTCCGGGGCGCGGTAGTCCTCGACCTGCTGGAACGCCAGGAGCGGCCGCTGGTCGGTGAAGGGGAGCGCGACCTCGGCCCAGTCCTCGTCGAAGCCGACGATCTCGCCACCGAGCAGCTCCGCGTAGAAGCGGGCCAGGCCGCGAGGGTCTGGGCAGTCCAGGACGACCATGTCGAGTGTGCCGATCATGGCCGTCAGGGTAGACCGATCAGCGCGCTGCGGTCAGGGCCTTCGTGATCCGCTGCAACGACACCGTCTCGGCGGTGCCGAGTTCCTGCGCGAACAGGCTGAGGCGGAACTCCTCGAGCATCCACCGCGCGTGCACGAGCTCGGGGTGTGCGCCGACCGGCGGCGGGAACGCACCGCCCGCGTCGACGTACCGATCGGTGGCGACGGTGACCTCGCGCATCCACGTGGCATCGCGCCCCGGGTTCTGCAGCAGCTTCTGCACGCGTGCCTCGATGCCCTGCAGGTACACCCGGATGCGTCGGAGCCGGTCGAGCCCGGCCACTGAGACGAACCCCGGGTAGACGAGCCGCTCCATCTGCTGGCGCATGTCCGTCAACGCACCGAGCAGGGACATCGAGTTCGCCTGCTTGAGTGCTCGCTCGGCGGAGCGCTGGGCGGCGAGCACCGCAGCGAGCTCGGAGACCGCCGTGAACATCGTGTCGACGACGGTCGCCGACACGGCGTCACGGACCGCCTCGAACTCGGCCTTGGTGAACACGAGACCGTCCGGGTGGGCGCGACGGATCACCGCGTCGACGACGGCCGCGAGCACGTCGTCGAACAACGCGTTCGTGGAGGCGTACGGACTCGCCGCGAGTGCGAGCTTCTCCTGCGCCGTCAGGTGCGACTGGATGTACGACACCGGGGACGGCACCGCGAGCATCACCAGGCGACGGACCCCGGCGGACATGCGGACCTGCCGGTCGGACGGCGTCGCGAGCAGCTGCACCCCGACGGTCGCCTTCGGGCCGGAACCTTCTTCCACCAGTGACGGGTACGCGCGGATGACACCACCGGCCTGCTCGGTGTCGAGGGTCTGCGGCAGGTCCTGGGCCGGCCACGTGGCGAGGCCGGACTGCTCCGCCCCGGCACCGCCACCGGCGGCGGCGACGCGAGCCCCGCCTCCTGGTCGTCCCGCAGCCCGCACCGTGGCGGAGGCGACGCTCTGCTGCGTGCGGTCCTTGAGCTTCGTCTGCAGGACCGACAGGTCCTTGCCGGCCTCGACCCGCCGACCGCGTTCGTCGACGACTGCCCACGTCGGCAGCAGGTGCGACGGCACGCGGGACAGGTCGAAGTCGGACTCCGACACCGGCACGTACGTCATGCGCTGGATCGCCTTGGCCAGGGTCGCGCGGAACGACTCGGTGGGCTCGGTCGGGGCGTCGTCCGGCAGTTCGGCGACGATCTTCTCGGCCCAGTCGGCGGCAGGCACGACGTTCTTGCGGATCTGCTTCGGCAGCGACTTGATGAGGGAGGTCACGAGCTCCTTGCGCAGGCCGCGGACCTGCCAGTCGAAGCCCTCTTCGCGCATACGGGGGAGCAGCGCGAGCGGCACCTGCACGCTCACGCCGTCGTCCTGCGCGCCCGGCTCGAAGCGGTACTGGATCGCGAGGCGCTGGTCGCCGCTGCGCCACTGGGTCGGGTACTCGGCGTCGTCCTCCGCCGCCTCGGCAGCGGATTCGTCCAGCAGGTCCGCCCGGCGCATCGTGAGCAGGTCCGGTTGGTCGCGGCGCGTCGTCCGCCACCACCCCTCGAAGTCTCGGGTCGTCGCGATGTCCGCGGGGATGCGCGCGTCGTAGAACTCGTAGACGTTCTCGTCGTCGAGCAGGATGTCGCGCCGGCGGGTGCGCTCCTCGAGCTGCTCGAGTTCCTTGCGGAGCTTCCGGTTGGCGCGGTCGAACGCCTGCTGCGACTCCCACTCGCCCTCGACCAGGGCGTGGCGGATGAAGAGCTCACGCGAGTGCTCCGGGTCGATCCGGGCGTACTGCACCCGGCGGCGCTGCACGATCGGGACGCCGAACAGGGTCACCCGCTCGTACGCGACGACGGCGCCCTGCTTCTTCTCCCAGTGCGGTTCGCCGTAGGTGCGCTTCAGCAGGTCACCGGCGAGGGGCTCGACCCACGCGGGGTCGATCCGGCCGACGGTCCGTGCGAACAGCCGGCTGGTCTCGACGAGTTCGGCCGCCATCACCGCGTCGGGCTGCTTCTTCGCGAGCACACTGCCCGGGAACACGACGAACCGGGTGTTCCGCGAGCCGAGGTAGTCACGCTTCTCGCGGTCGCGCAGCCCGATCTGGCTGAGCAGACCGGCGAGCAGGGACCGGTGCACGGCATCGCCGTCGTCGGAGCGGGACTGGCCGACCCGGACGTCGACCTGCTTCGCGGCGCGGGAGAGCTGGCGGTACAGGTCCTGCCACTCGCGGATGCGCAGGTAGTTGAGGAACTCGGCCTTGCAGAGCCGGCGGAAGGCGCTCGAGGACAGCTCTTCCTGCTTGTCCTCGATGTAGTTCCACAGCGCGAGCAGGGTGAGGAAGTCGCTCGTCGGGTCGGCGAAGCGGGCGTGCATCTGGTCGGCGTGGGCGCGCTTCTCGAGCGGGCGTTCACGGGGGTCCTGGATGCTCAGGGCGCTGACGACGGCGACGACCTCGCGCCCGACGCCCTGGCGACCGGCCTCGAGCACCATCCGGCCGAGCCGCGGGTCGATCGGCAGTCGGGTGAGCTGTCTGCCGGACTTCGTGATCCGGCCGTCCTTGTCGACGGCGCGGAGCTCGCGCAGCAGGTCGAGGCCGTCCTTCACGCCGCGGGAGTCCGGCGGCTGCAGGAAGGGGAACGACTCGATGTCGCCGAACCCGAGCGAGATCATCTGCAGGATCACCGCCGCGAGGTTCGTCCGCAGGATCTCCGGGTCGGTGAACTCGTCCCGACGCTCGAAGTCGTCCTCCGAGTAGAGCCGGATCGCGATGCCGGCGCTGGTGCGGCCCGCTCGACCCGAACGCTGGTTCGCGCTGGCCTGCGAGATCGCCTCGATCGGCAGCCGCTGCACCTTGGCACGCGGGGAGTACCGCGAGATGCGGGCGGTCCCGGTGTCGATGACGTACTTGATGCCCGGCACGGTCAGCGAGGTCTCGGCGACGTTCGTGGCGAGCACCACGCGCCGGCGCACCCCCGGGGTGGTGCGTCGGTCGAAGACACGGTGTTGATCGGCGGCGGAGAGCCGGCCGTACAGGGGCAGGACCTCGGTGCCCTGGTACCGCTTGCCCTCGATGGCGTCCTGCGCGTCACGGATCTCGTTCTCGCCGGACAGGAACACGAGCACGTCGCCGGGTTCTTCGCGCGCGAGTTCGTCGAGCGCGTCGGTGATCCCCTGCAGGGTGTCGCGGTCGTCGGCGCCGTTCGACCCGCCACGGTCGGCCGTGCGCGAGTCGGTCTCGTCGTCCTCGTCGGTGTCTTCGGGGTCCTCGGACACGAGCGGGCGGTACCGGATCTCGACGGGGTAGGTCCGGCCGGAGACCTCGATGATCGGGGCGTCGCCGAAGTGCTTCGAGAAGGACTCGGGGTCGATCGTCGCGCTCGTGATGATGAGCTTGAGGTCGGGGCGCCGGACCAGGAGCCGCTTGAGGTACCCGAGCAGGAAGTCGATGGTGAGCGAGCGCTCGTGCGCCTCGTCGATGATGATCGTGTCGTACCGCTTCAGGTCGCGGTCGAAGTGGATCTCGTTCAGCAGGATGCCGTCGGTCATCAGCTTGATGCGGGTGTTCGACGACACCTTGTCGGTGAAGCGCACCTGGTAGCCGACCAGGTCGCCGAGGTCGCTGCCGAGTTCTTCGGAAACGCGTTCCGCGATCGTGCGGGCGGCGATCCGGCGGGGCTGGGTGTGCCCGATGTGCTCGCGTCCCAGCTCGAGGCAGATCTTCGGCAGCTGTGTGGTCTTGCCCGAGCCGGTGGCACCCGCCACGATGACGACCTGGTTGTCACGGATGGCGGCCGCGATGTCGTCCCGCCGCTGCGAGACCGGCAGTTCGGGCGGGTACGTGATGACTGGCGGCGTGGGAGACATGAGCATTCCAGGATACCGTCACGCCGCCGGTGCTGCGAGCCCGGCGGCGAGGTCGGCCGCGGACCGAGCGGGCAGGGCGCACACGCGGTCGTGACAGACGTACGCGGCCGGTTCGAGCGCATCCCGCGCCTCGAACAGCTCGAACCCCGCGGCTGCCCACTCCGTGGCCTGCGTCGGGGTCACGCGAGCGATGACCGTGCCGGGTCGGCGCGCGGCGCGGACGGCGTCCCGCAGCGGGTCGTGCGGGTCCGACGTCACGACCACGATCTCGCGCGAGGGCCGTTGCAGCCCGAGTGCGAGACCGAGGGCGTCCGCGTGCCCGAGCGGCCGCTCGGTCCCCGTCGTCGCCCGGTCCGCCACCAACCGCTCGGCGGCTGTCCGGTACGCGGAGTCGCCGGTCAGCGCCGCGAGCTCGGCTGCCGCTGCGGCCAGGGCCACCGTCCCGGAGCGCATCGCGGTCTGTGGTTGTTCCCCGGTCGCCGTGCCCGCCCCGGCGAGCACCGGGTCGACGTCGAACCGGCCGGCCAGGCCGTCGTCGACCAGGGAACGGGCGGTCACGGCGTAGGCGGCCTCGCCCGTCACCAGGGCGAGCTCGAGCAGCCCCTCGGCCAGCAGCCCGACGTCCTCGATGGTCGCCGGGGCCGCCGACGGCCCGCGCGGCGTGCTCGAGCGGACCACGACGTGCCCGTCGTGCACGTGCGACCGCAGCAGCGCGTCGGCTGCGGACCGGGCGAGGTCGATCATCTCGGGGTCGTCGTGGCGTTCGCCGGCGATCGCGAGCCCGCGGATCGCCAGGCCGTTCCACCCGGTCAGGACCTGGTCGTCGAGTGGTGGCGGGTCCAGGAGGGCGCGTTCCGACAGCGGCCGTCGGTACCACTCGCCCTCCACCCGCCGGCCGTCGATCGTGGACTCGCTGTCCTGCGCGGCGACGAACGCGCCGTCCTCCTGCCGCAGGGTGTCCCGCAGGAAGTCCGCGATGCCGCGTGCCTGTTCGGCCCCGGCGACCGCGAGCAGGCCGGCGTTGTCGTAGAGCATCCGTTCGTAGTGCGGCACGCTCCAGTCGCGCTTGGTGGCGTACCGGAACACGCCGCCGTCGGCATCGGTCAGCTCGGAGGCCCGGATCGCGTGCAGCGACCGGTCGAGCAGACCGTCGGCCTCGGCATCGCCGTCGCGTGCTGCGTCGGCGAGGAACTCCAGCAACGGTGTGCTCGGGAACTTCGGCGCGCCGCCGAAACCCCCGTAGGTGGTGTCTTCTGCCTGCGACAGCTGACCGGTGACGGCCCGGATGCTGTCGACGGACGGGAGGCGCGGGTCGGCTCCGCCAGGACCGTCGCCGGCGCGGGCGGTCGCGTCCGCCTCGGCCCCCTGCCGGATCGCCGTCGCGATGGCCGCGGCGTTCGCGTCGACCTCGTGCCGCCGCTCGGTCCACGCATCGAGCACCGCCGCCAGGATCTGCCGGAACGCGGGCACCTGACCCACGGGGGTCGGCGGGAAGTACGTGTCGGCGAAGAACACGTGGCCCTCGGGCGTCAGGAACGTCGTCAGGGGCCACCCGAGTTGCTGCGTGAACGCGCTCGCCGAGGCCATCAGGCTGGCGTCGACGTCGGGACGCTCTTCGCGGTCGACCTTGACGGCGACGAAGTCCTGGCGGAGCAGTGAACCGATCTCGGGGTCGGCGAAGCTCTCTCGCGCCATGACGTGGCACCAGTGGCACGTGGCGTAGCCGACCGACACCAGGACCGGCACGCCGCGCTCACGTGCCTCGGCGAAGGCCTCGGGGCCCCACTCGCGCCAGTCCACGGGGTTGTCGGCGTGCAGCCGGAGGTACGGGCTGACCGAGGTGCCGAGTCGGTTGTCGTTCATGCCTCCAGCGTGCCCCGTGGCGACTGGGCGGACCAACGATCGCCGCGATCTGTGGACGGATCGTCGATCTCCACAGCCCTCGTCCGAGCGGTCAGCGGGGGAGCCACCCCGTCAACGCGGCGAGACGCTGCGCGACCTGGGCGGGGGTGAGATCGTCCGTGTCCAGCCGGGCGACCGTGTCCCCGGAAGCCGCGTCGAGCCTCCCGGCCGTCCGCGTGCTGTGCGCGAACTGCGCCTCGGGGACCTCGCCACCTGCCCGCCGAGCGAGGCGCTCGGCGGTGGGACCGTCTGCCGCGCGCAGCAGGACCGTCGTGACCACGGGGTCGTCGCCCATGGCGGCGGCCAGACGCTCGTGCTCGAGCACGGACACCGTGTTCGTGTAGACCAGCCGGTGGTGGCCGAGCTCGCGGTAGGCCTGCCACATCGCGGCGAGGTTCCGTTCGGCCAGGTGCGCCTCGGGGTGCTCGACGTGCGGTGCCGGGTGCGCGAGGTCCAGCAGGTCGCCCTCGATCACCGCGTGCCGGACGTCCGCTGCGACGAGCAGGTCGTGCAGCGCCTCGGCGGCCGTGGACTTGCCCACGCCGGACCGCCCGCCGACGAACAGGACCTCGGAGCGGGGCGCGCTCGGCACCGTCACCCGAGGCCGAGCGACAGGAGCGCGAGGGCGGCGTCCTCAGGGCCGTAGTCGAACATGCGCTCCCAGAACGGGTCGTCGGCCCACGGCACGTCGCCGTCGGCCGGTGT
This sequence comes from Curtobacterium sp. PvP017, assembly GCF_054060195.1. Taxonomy (NCBI): domain Bacteria; kingdom Bacillati; phylum Actinomycetota; class Actinomycetes; order Micrococcales; family Microbacteriaceae; genus Curtobacterium; species Curtobacterium sp. PvP017. Next base: position 43,357 of record NZ_JBSSCY010000007.1, on the reverse strand, counting down.
GCTCTGCGCGGTCTCCACCAACCAGTCGAGTTCGGGCAGGACAGCCGTGGCGAAGGTCGGCGGCTGCCACCCGAGCGCCCGCGCCGCCGTCGTGTCGAGGACGAACGGTGACGGCGACGACCACGGGGTGGTCCCGACGAAGGCGGGGGCGTCCGCGTCGAGCAGGACCTCGTCGAACCGGTGGTCGAGGTGCCCGGCGATGGTCCGCACGATCTCGAGCGCCGTCGGAGCAGTGTCGTCGGCGACGTTGAGGATGCGCCGGTCAGGAGCATCGGCGACCAGGCGGACGAGCGAGCCGATCCCGCTCGCGGCCGTCGTGTGGTCGACGCCGCGGCCGTGGTCGGCGAGCAGGATCCGTTCGCGCCCGTCGAGCACCCGTCGCACCACGAACCACTCGCGCGGACGGCCGATGCCGACGCCGTACACCTTCGACGGTCGCAGGACCGTGACCGGGGCGCCGTGGTCGAGGAGGACCTGCTCCGACGCCACCTTCGCGGCGCCGTAGCCGTCGCGGCTGGTCGGGTCGCCGTCGCCCGCGGTGACGGTCGGCTGGATCTCGGTGACCGCGCCGCCGAAGACCGGCTTGTCGGTCGAGTTCGCGTGCCGCCCCTGCTCGTCGGCGTAGACCGCGCGCGAGGAGACGAAGACGGTGGAACCGACGTCGTCGAGGAACGGCACGAGCTGCGTCGCGTCGTCGCGGGTCAGCCCCACGGTGTCGACGAGCAGGTCCGCGCCGGGGCGGAGGAGGTCACGCAGGGTGCTCGTGTCGCGGCGGTCACCGGCCGTGAAGCTCGCGCCCGATGCGCTCAGGGCGTCGGCCGCCGGGCCCCCACGACGGGCGAGGACCTCGACCTGCCAGTCGTCGCCGCCTCGGCCGGAGGCGTCGAGCAGCTCACGGGCGACGGCCGAACCGATCCCGCCCGTGCCGCCGAGGATGACCGCGCGTCTGGAGCTCATGCGCCAACGCTAGCCGTGCCATGGGCGGTCGTCGGGACGGGACCGGCGGGCGTCAGTGTCAGGACGCCAGCGCCTCGGGCTCGTGTCGCCACCAGTCCAGCAGCGAGCCGTCGTAGACGGTGACCTTGTCGTGGCCGAGCACGGTCAGTGCCAGGGCGTCCACGCACGCGGCGCTGCCGACCCCGCAGTACGTCACGATCTCGTCCTCGCCGACGACGGCGGCGAACGCCTCGGCGAGCTTCGGCCCCCGCAGGTACGCGTTCGTCTCCGGGTCGACCAGGGTGTCCGTCGTGATCGGGGTGCTGCCCGGGATGATCGGCGGGTGGTCATCGCCGAGGGCCGCGTCGGGTGCCGCGAACACCAGTGCCGCGGGCTGCTCACCCGTCACGGCTCGGCGCACACGGGCGTGGTCGGCCCAGAGCGGGCGCTCTTCACCGGCGAGGAAGGCGCGGTCGTCGTCGGATGCCTTCGCCGCACCGGACGCTTGGCGCAGGGCTCCGACGCGAACCGGACGGCCCTCGTCGCGCCACTTCGTGAAGCCGCCGTCGAGGACCGCGACCGAGTCGAAGCCGAACGACCGGAAGATCCACCACAGTCGTGCCGACCACTCGCCGACGCTGTCGTCGTAGACCACGACCGTCGAGGTGTTCGTGACACCCAGGTCGCCGGCCGCGGCCTCGAACCGTTCGGCGCTCGGGCGGGTGAAGGGGACCTCGGCGCCCGGCGTCGAGAACGCGTCGACGAGGTCGGCGAAGCGGGCGCCGGGGACGTGCCCGCGCTGCTCGTAGGAGTCGACGGCGGAGCGCCACGTCGTCGCGAGACCGGTCCCCACCGTGTGCACCGAGGCGTCGAGGACGACGAGCTCGTCACCACCGAGGTGGTCGGCGAGCCACTGCGTCGACACGAGCGGCGAGGTCAGGACGGGGGCCATGCCGCACACGATAATGCGGACCTCTGACGGGCGACAGGGAAACCGACACACTGCGCAACCGGGCGCGCGTGGTGGTTGGTGCGTCGACTCGGAACGACAAGGCGGTTGTCGTACGACATCGCGATCGTCGTTCCGAGTCGGCCCCGCCCCGCTGCGACGTCAGTGCGCGGCGGCGGGGATGCTGCCGGTCGTCGTCGAGGCTGCGTGGGCGAGTCGGTCGAGCCGCACCGACTGCCGGTTGATGAGCAGACCACCCGCGAGCGCGACGAGCACGAGCACGCCGGCCGAGATGCCGAACGCCACGTGGTAGCCGTCGAGCGTGGCCTGCGCCTGCTGCAGCTTCGTCGGGGCGGCGGACAGTCCGGACAGGCTGTTCGACACCACGTCGGCGAAGATCGTCGACAGCAGCGCCGTGCCGATCGAGCCACCGATCTGCTGCATCGTGTTGACCGTCGCCGAGGCCACACCGGCGTCGGCGCGGGCGACGCCGGTCGTCGCGGTGTTCATCGCGGACGAGAAGATCGTGCCCATGCCGAGGCCGATGACGACCAGCGCCGGCAGGACGGTGCCCGCGTAGGAGCTGTCCAGGTCGGTGCGCAGCAGCAGGAGCAGGCCGGTCGCGGCGACGAGGCCACCGGCGAAGATCAGGATCTTCGGGCCGACGCGGGGCAGGAGGCGCCCACCGATCTGCGTCGCCGAGATCATGATCGACAGCGGCATCGGCAGGAAGGCCAGACCGGTCTGCAGCGAGCTGAACCCGAGGGTCTGCTCGAGGTAGTAGGTCAGGAACAGGAAGATGCCGAACATGCCGATCGCCACCAGGCCGATCGCGATGAACGACCCACCGCGGTCGCGGTCGAGCACCACGCGCAGGGGCAGCAGCGGGTGTGCCACACGGGTCTCGATGAACACGAACGCGGCGATGAGCACCACGCCCGCGGCGAGCATCGCGATGGTGACGGGGGAGTCCCAGCCGTTGGTCTCGGCGTTCGAGAAGCCGTAGACGACGCCGACCAGGCCGGCGGTGATGGTGATGACCCCGAGGACGTCGATGCGCGGGCGGTCGACCTTCGGCGGCTTCTCCATGAAGACGAGCGCGCCGATCACGCCGAGCACGGCGAAGACCACGTTGACGTAGAGGCACCAGCGCCACGACGCGTACTCGGTCAGGACGCCACCGAGGAGCAGACCGATGGCCGCACCGGAACCGGCGATGGACCCGAAGATGCCGAACGCACGACCGCGCTCCTTCGGGTCGCGGAAGGTCGTGGTCAGCATGCCGAGGGCGGACGGGGCGAGCAGCGCGCCGAACACACCCTGCAGGGCGCGGGCGGCGACCAGCAGGCCGAACGAGTCGGCGAGGCCACCGAGGACCGATGCGACCGCGAAGCCGACCAGGCCGATGATGAAGGTGTTCTTGCGGCCGAACAGGTCGCCGAGGCGGCCGCCGAGCAGCAGGAGCGAACCGAACGCCAGCGAGTACGCGGTGACGATCCACTGGCGCTGGTCGGTGCCGAAGCCCAGGTCGGCCTGGGCCGAGGGCAGCGCGATGTTCACGATGGTGGCGTCGAGCACGACCATCAGCTGGGCGAGGGCGATGACCGCCAGGGCGATCCAGCGGTGGTTGCTCTTGGCGGGGGTGGAGCCAGAGGTCGTGGGTGCTGCCCCGGTGGGGGTCGGCACGGTGTGTTCTGCCGTCACGGCAGCCTCCTTCGAGAAGGTTGGAGGGGGAGCACGAAGCGCGCACCGTCGGGCGTTTCGAAGAGGGGAGGTGTCAAACGGATGCGCGGCATCCGTTTGTCGACAGTGTAGACCGAAACGGAAGGTCCGCATCCACTTATTCCCAGAAAGTTCAACTAGGTTCGGCACCGTGAGCACCACCGAGTCCGCGCCCGACCTCGAGCGCCCGCTGCGCGCCGATGCGGCACGCAACCGCGAGTTGATCCTGCAGACCGCTCGCAAGTGCTTCGCGGAGCGTGGTCTGTCGGTCACCCTGAACGACATCGCGCACGAAGCGGGCGTCGGCGTCGGCACCGTGTACCGACGCTTCTCCGACAAGGACTCCCTGATCGAGGCGCTGCTCGCCACCAAGTTCGAGGCGATGAACGACGCAGCGGCCCGCGCGGCCGACGTCGTCGACCCGCGCGAGGCCCTCCGGGTCTACCTGACGGGCGTGTTCGAGTTCCGCGCCCGCGACCGTGCGCTCGCCGACGCCATCGTGCGGGCCGGCAAGGCGCGTCCGTCGATCGTGCAGGAGCGTGACCGGCTGGAACGCCAGGTCTCCGCGATCATCGGTCGGGCCGAGACCGCCGGGGTCGTCCGTGCCGGGTTCGACTACCGCGACCTGCCGATGCTCACCGCGATGGTGGGCGCGGTGGCCGACGCGACCCGAGAGCACGACCCGAACGCGTGGCGCCGGTACGCCGAGCTCCTCATCGAGGGCGTCCTGCCGCAGACCGCGAGCGAGACCGCCACGAAGATGGTCGGCGACCCGCTCGACCGCGAGTCGATCGAGCGAGCGCTGCACGCGCAGTCCTGACGCGTCCCCGCGGACGGCGCGCGGCTCCGGTGCCAGCCGACTCCGGACGGGAGGCCCGTGGCGGAGTCGACCCGTGCCTCCCGTCCGGCGGTCTGGTCGCGACCAGTGCGCCGGGCCGACACCCGACGCGCGCTACAGCCAGCTCGGCAGCCAGTAGTGCGACCGGATGAAGTCCCACGGCACCTGGATCGCGGTCCACATCGGGTACCAGTACGCCGACGCGAGCACGACCACGACCAGGTACACGCCGACCCAGACGATCGCCCGGGTCCGTCGGGGCCGCGGATCGGTCCGTGACCCGAGCACCAACCCGATCGCCGCAGCCAGCGCCATCACCATGAAGGGCTCGAAGGCGATCGTGTAGAACTGGAAGACCGTCCGGTTGACGTACATGAGCCACGGCAGGTACCCCGCGGCGACGCCGAGCAGGACGAACCCGTACTGCCACCGTCGGCGCAGGATCCAGAGCACGAGCAGGGCCACGGTCGCGATGACCGCCGCGTACCAGATGAAGGGGTTCGCGACGCCGGTGATGGCCTCGCCGCAGCGGCTGGCCGAGCAGCCGTCCTGGCCGGCGTCGGTGCCGACGTAGAACATCGAGGTGGGGCGCTGCATGACGAGCCAGAGCAGCGGGTTCGCCTGGTACGAGTGCGGCGTGTGCAGCCCGATGTTGAAGTTGTAGATCTCCGACTGGTAGTGCCACCAGTTCTGCAAGCTGTCCGGCACCCACCGGAGCACTCCGGTCCAGCGTTCCCCGCCGGAGGCCAGCCAGTTGCGGTCCCAGCCGTCCTTCGACACGAACCAGCCCGTCCACGACGCGACGTAGGTGACGGCGGCGATCGGCACGGTGAGCAGGAACGACACGGGTGCCTGCTGGAGCAGCGCGCTCGACGACCAGAACTCGACCCCGGCTCGGCGACGCATCATCATGTCGCTCAGCACGGAGTAGACGGCGAAGAACGCCAGGAAGTACATCCCCGACCACTTCGTCGCGGTGGCCAGCCCCATCGTCAGCCCCATCGCGAACAGCCACGGACGCCACCAGAACACGGGCCCCCACAGGGTGTCCCGGCCGGCGGCGACGCGCTCGGCGACCCAGTCGTCGAGCCGCCGCTGACTCCGGCGCCGGTCGAGCAGGAGTGCTCCGAACCCGAGCACGACGAAGAACGTCAGGATCCCGTCGAGCAGCGTCACGCGGGACATCACGATGGCCTGGCCGTCGATCGCGAGCAGGCCGCCGGCGAGCGTGCCGACCAGGGTGGAGCGGAACAGCGACCGGGCGATCACGGCGGTGAGGAACACCGTCGCGATGCCGAGCACGGCCACCGCGAACCGCCAGCCGAACGAGTTGTCCGCCCCGAACAGGAGCATGCCGAGCCCGATCAGGTACTTGCCGAGCGGCGGGTGCGCGATGAACTCCGCGGCGCTGGTGAAGACGTCCGTCTCACCGCTCGAGAACCGGTCGTCGGTCGTCGGGGCGGAGTCGCTGCTCGGGTTCGCCGGCCAGGTGCCCTCGTACCCGAGGTGGACGATCGACCAGCCGTCCTTGACGTAGTAGGTCTCGTCGAAGACCAGGGAGTGCGGGTTCCCGAGGTTGGCCAGGCGCAGCACGGCGGCGAGCAGCGTCACCGCGATCGGTCCCGCCCAGCGCCACACCGCCACACGCTGGGCGGTGGAGAGCATCCGCCCCCACCAGTCGTCGAGGCGCGAGCCGACCGGCCCGTCGGGCACGGCCGTGCGGTCGTCGGTCAGCTCGCTGGTCATCGCTGAGCATCCTACGGATCGACCGCATGTCCGCGCTGCGTCGGTGCTGCGACGACAATGGGTGCGTGATCGTCCTCGCAGCAACGCCCATCGGCAACCTCGGGGACGCCTCGCGCCGTCTCGTCGAGACCCTCTCCAACGCCACGGTGGTCGCGGCGGAGGACACCAGGACCGCCATCCACCTCATGCGCGCCCTCGGCATCGAGAACCGTCCGCGGCTCATCGCCCTGCACGAGCACAACGAGCGGGCGAAGGCGTCCGAGGTCGTCGAGCTCGCCCGTGACGAGGACGTCGTGGTCCTCACCGACGCCGGCATGCCCGCCATCAGCGACCCCGGCTTCCCGCTCGTCGAGGCGGCGGCAGCGGCCGGCGTCACCGTCACGGCGCTGCCCGGCCCGTCCGCCGTGCTCATGGCGCTCGCCGTCTCGGGCCTGCCGACGGACCGCTTCACGTTCGAGGGGTTCCCGACGCGCAAGGGCGGGGAGCGCCGTCGTGCGTTCCAGGCGCTCGCGGGGGAGCAGCGCACGATGGTCTTCTTCGAGTCGCCGCACCGGTTGGCCGAGACGCTCGCCGACATGGCCGTCGGGTTCGGCGGCGATCGTCGTGCCGCGGTCTGCCGCGAGCTCACGAAGCTCTACGAAGAGGTCCGGCGCGGGCCGCTCGACGAGCTCGTCACGTGGGCGTCCGAGGGGGTCAGGGGCGAGATCTGCATCGTCGTCGCAGGAGCCGCCGAGGCCACCGAGGAAGCGACGCTCGACGACGGGGTCCGACTGGTGCTCGAGCGGGTGGCCGCCGGGATGCGCATGAAGGAGGCCGCAGCGGCGGTCGCGGACGCGACCGGGCTGTCCAAGCGGGACCTCTACGAAGGCGCGCTCGCGGCGCGGTAGACGGCTGGGTCCTGCGGTCTGGAGGCGCGGGGCGGGCCCGCCACGGGCCTCCCGGATCCGGTTTTCCACAGACCACCGCCGCGCGCGTCATGCGGGTTCCGCGCGCCCGTAGGATGGTCCGCATGTCCGACGGGTCCTCGTTCAGCATCACCACGCCGATCTTCTACGTGAACGACGTGCCCCACATCGGGCACGCCTACACCGAGGTCGCCGCGGACGTCCTCGCGCGCTGGCACCGGCAGCGGGGTGACGACACCTGGCTGCTCACCGGTACCGACGAGCACGGGCAGAAGATCCTGCGCACCGCCTCGGCGAACGAGGTCACGCCCAAGGAATGGGCCGACCGCCTCGTCACCGAGGCCTGGAAGCCGCTGCTCGACACCGTCGACGTGGCGAACGACGACTTCATCCGCACCACCGACGAGCGCCACGAGCGCGGGGTGACGGCATTCCTGCAGAAGCTCTACGACGACGGCTACATCTACGCCGGCGAGTTCGAGGGCTTCTACTGCGTGGGCTGCGAGGAGTACAAGCAGCCGAGCGACCTGGTTCCCGGAACCGGTGCGTACGAGGGCCAGCAGGTCTGCGCCATCCACTCGATCCCGGTCGAGGTGCTGGCCGAGCGCAACTACTTCTTCCGCATGTCGGACTTCGAGCAGCGCCTGCTCGACCTCTACGAGTCGAACCCGCTGTTCATCCAGCCGGAGAGCGTGCGCAACGAGATCATCTCGTTCGTGAAGCAGGGTCTGCGTGACCTGTCGATCTCGCGGTCCAGCTTCGACTGGGGCATCACGATCCCGTGGGACAGCGACCACGTCCTGTACGTGTGGTTCGACGCCCTGCTCAACTACGTCACGGCGCTGGGCTACGGCACCGAGGACGACGAGGCCTTCAAGCGCCTCTGGCCGAGCGTGCACATCGTCGGCAAGGACATCGCCCGCTTCCACGCCGTCATCTGGCCGGCGATGCTCATGGCTGCCGGCCTGCCGGTGCCGGAACGCGTGTTCGGCCACGGCTGGCTGCTCGTCGGCGGCGAGAAGATGTCCAAGTCGAAGCTGACCGGCATCGCACCGTCGGAGATCACCGACACGTTCGGGTCCGACGCCTTCCGCTACTACTTCCTCCGCGCGATCACCTTCGGGCAGGACGGCAACTTCAGCTGGGAGGACATCTCGGCGCGGTACCAGGCCGAACTCGCGAACGGCTTCGGCAACCTCGCCTCGCGCCTGGTCGCGATGCTGCAGAAGTACTTCGACGGCGCGGTGCCGTCACGCGGGTCCCTGACCGAGTCGGACGAAGCCGTCGACGCCCTGGCCGTGTCGGTCACCGAGCGTGCCGACGCAGCCATCGCCGCATTCGCCCCGCACGAGGCGATCGCCGCCGTCTGGGAGCTCGTCGACGCCCTGAACGGGTACATCACCGAGCAGCAGCCGTGGGCACTGGCGAAGGACGACGCGAACCGCGAGCGGCTCGGCACCGTCCTGACCACCGCACTGCGCGGTCTCGGCACGGTCGCGGTGCTGCTCTCCCCGGTGATGCCGAAGGCCACCGAGAAGCTGTGGGCGTCGATCGGTGCCGGCGGCTCGATCGCCGAGCAGCGGGTCGACCGTGCCTTCGAGTGGCAGCGCGCCGACCAGGTGGTCCCGCTCGAGAGCGGACTCTTCCCGCGGATCGAGCAGGCGGAGCAGGGCGCCGCGTGACCGACGCCCACCTCCGCTCCCGCGGCGACGGGGACGGCTCCAAGCGCGACCTGACCTACCCGCCCCTGCCCGAGGCGCTCGTGGTCCCGGTCTACGACAACCACACGCACATGGAGATCGCCGACGGTGGCGACGGGGCGCTCGACTACCGCGAGCACCTCGGCCGTGCCTCCAGCGTCGGTGTCCGCGGTGTCGTGCAGGTCGGTACCGACCTCGCCACTTCGCAGTGGTCCGCGTCGATCGCTGCCCGTGAACCCCGCGTGCTCGCGGCGGTCGCACTGCACCCGAACGAGGCGCCTTCGCTGCAGGAGCAGGGGCTGCTCGACGAGCACCTCGCCGGGATCGAGCGGCTGGCGGCGTTGCCCCGGGTCCGGGCGATCGGTGAGACCGGACTCGACTTCTTCCGCACCGGCGAGGACGGGCGCGACGCCCAGGTCCGCTCGTTCGAGGAGCACATCCGCATCGCGAAGGAGCACGGCCTCGCGCTGACCATCCACGACCGCGACGCGCACGACGCCGTGGTCGAGGTGCTCGACCGCGTCGGCGCTCCGGAGCGCACGGTGTTCCACTGCTTCTCCGGCGGCCCCGACCTGGCTCGGCTCTGCGCCGAGCGCGGCTGGTACATGTCGTTCGCCGGCACCGTGACGTTCAAGAACGCGGCCCCGCTCCGCGAAGCCCTGCTCGTCGCGCCGCGGCACCTGATCATGGTCGAGACGGACGCGCCGTTCCTGACCCCGACGCCGTACCGCGGCCGGCCGAACGCCCCGTACCTCATCCCGATCACCCTGCGGTCGATGGCGGAGACCCTCGGCACCGACGCCTCGATGCTCGCCGCGCAGATCGCGTCGAACACCGAGCTCGTCTACGGCGCGTGGGACGCCGAACCCGTGACGGTGGACGAGTAGTGGGCGCGCTGCTCGGTCCCGCCGAGATCCGGGAGCTCGCTGCTGAACTCGACGTGACCCCGACGAAGAAGCTCGGACAGAACTTCGTGCACGACGCCAACACCGTCCGGCGCATCGTGTCGGTCGCCGGCGTGACGCCCTCGTCCCAGGTGCTCGAGATCGGGCCCGGTCTCGGCTCCCTGACGCTCGGGCTCACCGAGACCGGGGCGCCCGTCACCGCGGTCGAGATCGACAAGCGGCTCGCGGCGAAGTTGCCGTCGACGGTCAGTGCGCTGCAGCCGGCGGCGTCGCTGACGGTCGTGCAGCAGGACGCGATGACCGTCGCCGCATCGGACCTCGACACCGAGCCGACCCACCTCGTCGCGAACCTGCCCTACAACATCTCGGTGCCCGTGCTGCTGCACCTGCTCGCGACGTTCCCCTCGATCGAGCGGTCGCTCGTGATGGTGCAGGCCGAGGTCGGGTACCGGCTCGCGGCCGGCCCGGGCAGCAAGGTCTACGGTTCGCCGAGCGTGAAGGCCGCCTGGTACGGCTCGTGGAGCACGGCCGGGCTCGTCAGTCGCCAGGTCTTCTGGCCCGTGCCGAACGTCGACAGCGTGCTGGTGGCGTTCGACCGGCACGAGCCCCCGGGGGACGATCGGCTGCGGTCGCGGGTGTTCACCCTGGTGGACGCGGCGTTCCAGCAGCGGCGGAAGATGCTGCGGCAGAGCCTGTCCGGTGTGCTCGGCGGCAGCGCCCGCGCCTCCGAGGTCCTGACGGCGGCGGGCATCGACCCGACCGCCCGCGGCGAGGCGATCGGTGTGGACGACTTCGTGCGGCTCGGGCGGACGGTCCTCGCAGCTGCGGAGTAGCGAGATCCTCAGCGCATCCACCTGCTCGCCGGCCGCTGACGCCGCGAACGGGGGACCGCGCGCACGGTCGTCTCACCCCTACGATCAACGGGTGCGTCGCATCACCCTCTCCCAGTGGCTCGCGATCGTCGCCGTGCTCGGCGGGCTCGTCATCGAGTTCTTCGCTGTGCCCGCTGTCGTGCGAGACCTGCAGAACGACGCGGCATGGGCGGGAGTGCTGCTCGGGGTCGCGTTCCCCGTGTTCGGGGTCGCGGTCTCGGCCTTCCGGGACGATCCGGGCGATCGCGATGATGATGACGACGATTTCCGCCCGCCGCCCCGCCTCGACCGTTCGGGTCGGGTGGCCGAAGGCGCACTGGCCGTGACCGCGTTCACCGCAGCCTGGGCGGTGACACGCCTGCACCACAAGCCCCTCGACTCGGCGTTGTACAGCGCGGTGATCGCCTCGGCGCTGCCGCTCGCGAGGCGTGCCCTCGATCGGCTCGTCCGTCGCCGTGGTGAGCAGCCCGACGGCGCTGACGACTGACGCGCCCCTCGCACCGTTCTAGGCGTCGCCCGGTCAGTGCTCGCGGGACGCCATCATCTCGAGGATCTGCTGGTGGTTGCCGTTGCGTTCGGCGAAGCGTAGCGGGTGCACGTTCTGCACCAGGATCTCGGGGGCAGCGCCGGACTCGATGAGGGCAATGACCTCGTCGGCGAAGGCGTCGAGCGGCATCCCACCGAAGTCGGCGCCGCCCATCAGGTCGGTCATCACGGCCGGCGGGGCGAGTTCGAGCACCTCGAGCGACGAACCGACCAGCTGCTGGCGGAGGGCCTGCGTGTAGGCGTGCACGGCCGCCTTCGTCGCGCTGTAGGTCGGCGACGCGGTGAGCGGGACGAACGCGAGCCCGGACGTGACCGTCATCAGGGTTGCCGAGGGCTGCGCGAGCAGGTGCGGCAGGAACGCGTCGATGAGACGGATCGTGCCGACCAGGTTCGTCTGGACGAGCTCGAGGGCGTCGTGGATGTGCTCGGGGTCGCGGAGGTCCTCGTCGCGCATGATCCCGGACATGGTGATGAGGGCATCGAGCGACGGGTACGCCTCGAGCACCGAGGCGGCGGCGGCCTCGATCGACGACGCGTCGGCGACGTCGATCTGCACGGTGCCGAAGCCGTGCTCGGCGGCGAGGGAGTCGAGGAGTGCCTGGCGACGGCCGCCGATGACGACGGTGCTGCCGGCGGCCTGCAGGCGCTGGGCGAGGGCGAGCCCGATGCCCGAGGTCGCGCCGGGGATGAAGACGGTGGAGTTCGTGATGTCCATGACCACCACGATGCTCCGCGGGCAGGGTGGCAGCCAGAGCGCGGTCATCGGGGGATCGGCGATCCCTGGCACGGCGGCGGGAACCGGACGATGATCGATCCATGGACCGCGCTGCACTCGCCGACTTCCTCCGCCGTCGCCGCGAACTGCTGCGCCCCGAGGACGTCGGCCTCGGGCAGGGGCCGCGACGCCGGACCCCGGGGCTCCGCCGTGAAGAGGTCGCTGCCCTCGCCGGCATGTCCGTCGACTACTACACGCGTCTGGAACAGCAGCGCGGCCCGCAGCCGTCGGAGCAGATGATCGCCGCGATCGCCCGGGCGCTGCGCTGCAGTCTCGACGAGCGCGACCACCTGTTCCACCTCGCCGGGCAGAACGCCCCGACCCGGATGCACCGCGCCGACCACGTCGACCCCGCGATCCTGCGGGTGCTCGACCGGCTCGAGGACACCCCCGCGATCGTGGTCAGTCACCTGGGCGAGACGCTGGTCGAGAACCGGCTCGCCGCGGCACTGCTCGGGTCGTCCGTCAGTCTGCCCGGCAACGAGCGGTACCAGGCGTGGCGGTGGTTCGTGACCGGGAACGAGCTCGCGAAGTACGCGCCGGAGCAACACGAGCGACTGGCCCGGGTCGTGGTGGCGTCGCTGCGGGCGGCGGTGGGGCTCGCTGGACCGGGGGACCGTCGAGCCACCGAACTGATCGCCGAGCTGCAGACCCGCAGCCCCGAGTTCCGTGAGCTCTGGGCGAAGCACGAGGTGGCCACTCGTTGGTCCGACAACAAGACGATCGTGCAGCCCGAGCTCGGCCGGATCACCGTCGACTGCCAGGTGCTGCACACCGACGACCAGGCGCAGGCACTGCTGTTGTTCACCGCGCCTGCAGGTTCCGAGGACGCGCAGAAGCTCGAGCTCCTCGGCGTCGTCGGGCAGCAGACCTTCGCCGGCTGACGACCTCGCACGGTGCGAGCTCGCTCGGCTCGTGCGAGGTTGGTCGACCCCGCACGGTGCGAGGTTGGTGAGCCCGTGCATCGTTGACCGCTCGGTGCCGCACTTCATCCCGCCACCGAGCGATCAACCTCGCACCGGCCGGACAAGCGCGCACCGTGCGACCCGGACCCCCGGCTCTCTCCCCCAGACCCACCACACGATGCAACCCCGCGTCACACACTTGGCCGCGTGCGGTATACCGTGCCTAGGGTGGGCCTGTGAGCACTCCCCGCGTGTACGTCATCCACGAGAACCCCGAGTGGTTCCCCCCGCTCGCCGCCGCCTTCGAGGCCGAGGGCGTCCCGGTGCAGGAGATCCTGCTGACCGAGGGACAGATCGACCTCGCTGCCGAGCCGGAGCCCGGCGTCTACTGGAGCCGCATGTCCGCGAGCTCCCACACCCGTGGCCACGAGCACAGCAAGGAGTACACCCGCGCGGTCCTCGGTTGGCTCGAGCGTGCCGGTCGCCAGGTGGTCGGCGGCAGCCACGTGCTCGAGCTCGAGGTCTCCAAGGTGGCCCAGCACGGGCTCCTGCAGCAGGCCGGGTTCGACGTGCCGCGGACGACCGCCGTGTTCGGCACGACGACGCTCAAGCAGGCCGCCCGCACCTTCACGAACGGCCAGGACGTCCCGTTCATCACGAAGCACAACCAGGGCGGCAAGGGCCTGGGCGTCCGTCGTTTCGACTCGCTCGCCGAGTTCGACGCCTACGTCGACAGCCCCGAGTTCGAGGCCCCGGTCGACGGCATCACGCTGCTGCAGGAGTTCCTGACCGCCCGTGAGCCCTTCATCACCCGCGTCGAGTTCGTCGGCGGCGAGTTCGTCTACGCCGTCCGCGTCGACACCAGCGCCGGCAGCTTCGAGCTCTGCCCCGCCGACGCGTGCGAGGTCCCGCAGGTCATCGCCGGAGCGGTCTGCGACGTACCGGGAGCCGACCAGCCGAGCGCGTTCAGCGTCCGGACCGAGATCACCGCCGAGCACCCGCTGGTCCAGCAGCTCCGCACGTTCCTCGCCGACCAGCGCGTCACCATCGCGGGCGTCGAGTTCATGGAGACCACGGACGGTCGCACGGTCGTCTACGACATCAACACGAACACGAACTACAACCCCGCGGTCGAGGAGTCCGCGCCGGCCTCCGGTCCGCGCTCCATCGCGCGGTACCTCGGCGGCCTGCTGGAGACGCAGTACGCAGCGCAACTGACCGCCTGAGAACGCAAGAACCACCGGACTGGAGGCCCGTGGCGGGCCCGCCACGGGCCTCCAGTTCGCTCCGCGCCCCTTGCAGGGCACTCCCCACCTCCCCAAGGAACTCACCCCGTGCGATTCGGATACTGGACCCCGCTCTTCGGCGGCTGGCTGCGCAACGTCGACAACGAGAACATGCCGGTCACCTTCGACTACGTGAAGCGCTTGGCGCAGCGCGCCGAGCGGATCGGCTTCGACCTGACGCTCGTGCCGGAGCTCAACCTCAACGACATCAAGGGCACGGCGGCGCCGTCGCTCGAGGCCTGGTCGCTCGCGGCGGCCATCGCGGCGACGACCGAGCGCCTCGAGATCATGGCGGCGATGCGTCCCGGCTACCACCTGCCCGCGGTGACGGCGAAGCAGGCGGCGACGATCGACGACATCTCGTGCGGCCGCTTCACGTTCAACGTGGTGAGCGCGTGGTGGGCGGAAGAGGCCAAGCAGTACGGCGGCATCTTCTCGGAGCACGACGACCGGTACAAGCGCACCGCGGAGTTCGTCGAGGTCATGAAGGGGATGTGGCGGGAGACCCCGTACTCGTTCTCGGGCGAGTACTACGACGTCCAGAACGCCCACCTCGAGCCGAAGCCCCGCGTGACGCCGCGCATCTACGCCGGTGGCGAGAGCGAGGCGGGCAAGGCCGCGATCACGGGGTACGCCGACGCCTACGTCACCCACGGCGGCACGGTCGAGGAGCTCCGGACGAAGATCGCCGAGATGAAGCAGCGCCGGGTCGACGCCGGACTGCCGCCGTTCGAGGCGTTCGGCATGGCCGCGTACGTCATCGTCCGCGAGACCGAGGAGGAAGCGCAGGCCGAGCTCGCGCGGATCACCGACGTGCAGCACGGCACCGCGTACGAGTCGTACCAGGACTTCATCTCGAAGTCGCAGCTCGAGCACGTCCCCTCGCTCGAGGACTACTCGGTGTCGAACCGCGGTCTGCGCCCCGGGTTCGTGGGGACGCCGTCGCAGGTGGCCGACCGCATCCGGGAGTTCGAGGACGCCGGGGTCGACACGCTGCTGCTGCAGTTCTCGCCGCAGCTCGAGGAGATGGACCGCTTCGGCGAACAGGTCATCCCGCTCGTCCGGCCGTCGGTGGCCGCGCCGTCCGAGGCGGTCGTCTGATGGGCAGCGGCACGAGCAGCACCGAGGACGGCTGGGCGTTCGAGACCCGGCAGATCCGCGCCGGCTTCAAGGCCGACCCGGGGTTCGGTGGCAACGTCCCGCCGATCGCCCAGACCGCGGCCTTCGTCTACCCGTCCGGTGAGGACGCGGCGGACCGGTTCATGCTCAACGCCCCGGGGCACACGTACTCGCGGGTGAACAACCCGTCGGCGGCCGCGCTCGAGCGTCGGATCGCCGACCTCGAGGGTGGCATCGGTGCGTTGGCGCTGGCGTCCGGACAGGCGGCGACGTCGCTCGCCGTGCTCGGCGTCGCCCGCGCGGGCGACCACGTCGTGTCGAGCGCCTCGCTGTACGGCGCGACGTACACGCTGTTCGCGTCGACGCTGCGTGACCTCGGCATCGCGTTCACCTTCGTGCAGGACCCCACCGACCTGGACGAGTGGGCGGCGGCGGTGCGTCCGGAGACGAAGGCGTTCTTCGGCGAGTCCATCCCGAACCCGCGCGGCGACGTCCTGGACTTCGCCGGGGTCGCCGGGGTCGCGCACGAGGCCGGTGTGCCACTCATCGTCGACAACACCATCGCGACGCCGTACCTGGTCCGACCGATCGAGCACGGTGCGGACATCGTCGTGCACTCGGCGACGAAGTACCTGGCCGGTCACGGCAGCGCCATCGCCGGGCTCGTCGTCGACAGCGGCAACTTCGACTGGGCGGCGCATGCCGACCGGTTCCCGCAGCTGGCGACGACCGAGCAGTCCGGGTTCGCGAACACGAACTTCGCCGAGAAGTTCGGCCGCCGGGCGTTCATCCAGCGCACCCGGTCGAAGCTGTCCGCCGACCTCGGTCCGGCGATCGCACCCTTCAACGCCTTCCTCGTGCTGCAGGGCATCCAGACCCTGTCCCTGCGCATGGAGCGGCACGTGTCGAACGCGGCCGCCGTCGCGACGTGGTTGGACGCGCACGACCAGGTGCTCGGCGTGCACTACGCGGGACTGCCCTCGTCGCCGTGGCACCACCTGCAGCAGCGGTACGTGCCGAAGGGCCCCTCGGCGGTCCTGGCGTTCGACCTGGACGGTGGGGTCGACGCCGGACGGCGGTTCGTGGCCGCCCTCGAGCTGTTCGACCACGTGTCGAACATCGGTGACGTCCGGTCGCTCGTCGTGCACCCGGCGTCGACGACGCACGTGCAGATGACGTCGTCGGAGCGGGCCGCTGCGGGTGTCGGCGACGGGCTCATCCGCCTGTCGATCGGCCTCGAGCACATCGACGACGTCCTCGCCGACCTGGCGCGGGGCTTCGCGGCAGCCGCAGCGGGATAGGTTGGGGGCATGACCACGTTGGCCGCCCCGACCCGCGTGCGGACGCGCGCCCCCGGCAAGATCAACGTGTTCCTGTCCGTCGGTGCACTGCAGGACGACGGCTACCACGACGTGGCCACGGCGTACCAGGCGGTGTCGCTGTACGAAGACGTCACGGCCGAGCCCGCCGACGACTTCTCGGTGACGTTCACGGGGCCGATCGACACGTCGAACGTGCCGGTCGACGAGTCGAACCTGGCGATCCGTGCAGCCCGGCTCGTGGCCGACGCCGCGGGACACCAGGGCGGGGTCCGGCTGACGATCGACAAGCAGGTGCCGGTGGCCGGCGGCATGGGCGGGGGCTCGGCGGACGCCGCGGCCACGCTGCTCGCCGTCGACACGCTCTGGGGCACCGCCCTCGGTCGCGAGGAACTGCTCCGCCTGGCCGCGCAGCTCGGCGCGGACGTGCCGTTCGCCTTCGCGGGCGGGACGGCCGTGGGCACCGGGCGCGGCGACGAACTCAGCCCGGCGCTGGCGAAGGGCGAGTTCCACTGGGTCCTCGCGCTGAGCGACGACGGGTTGTCGACCCCGGCCGTCTACCGTGCGCTCGACGAGCACCGCGAGCGCTACCGCGCCGACATCGCACCGGCGCCGTCCCACCCCGTGGTGGAGTCGAACGTGCTGCAGGCGCTCCGCGCCGGCGACCCCGACCTGCTCGCCGACTGCGTCCACAACGACCTGCAGGCCCCGGCGATGCGGCTGCAGCCCGGACTCGCGTCGACGCTCGAACTCGGCGAGAAGGCCGGGGCGCTCGCGGGACTGGTGTCGGGCAGTGGACCGACGGTGGCGTTCCTGGTCGGGGACCGTGACGCCGCGCTCGAACTGCAGGTCGAGCTCAGCGCAGCCGGTCTCGTCGCACTCCGAGCGACCGGACCGGTGCACGGCGCCCGCGTCGTGCACTGACGGCGACGACCGTCAGCGGCTGTACTTCCACAGGATGACCGTGTCCGTGTGCCAGTACCGCACCACGTGGAAGCCCTGGTCCTTCAGCGTCTCGGAGACCTGGGGTCGGATGTTGCGCGACGTGGCGCCGACGAACCACACGGTGTCGATGTCGGTCAGGCGTGCCGGCACGGTCGTGGCGATGTCGCCGTTCACGTTCCACAGCTGACCGCGCTCCGCGCCCGTGCTCGCCACCGCCAGGTCCCGCATGCCGCTGAAGGCCTCCGGGTAGGCGTCGGCGATGACCTGCGCGGTCGCGGTCGGGTGTCCCCAGACGCTGCCGTAGACCACCCCTTCGTCGGCGTCGGTGGTCACGTCCCGCTCGCGTTCGATGATCGCCGCCGCGTTCGCCCAGTGCGAGGACTGCTTGGCGTGCGGCAGGCGCACGATCGTGCTCGTCGGCACGGACAGCAGGACCATCGCCGCGACCGCGACCGCGACGGCGACCCAGCGCCGCGGACGGAGCGCCGTGATCGCGAGTCCGATCAGGAGCGCGACGAACGGCAGGCTCAGGCTGGCGTACTTGGGGGAGTACAGGTGTTCGCCGGCGGCGGTCGCGGCGACGAGCAGTGCGGTGGGCACGACCGTCAGGGGTACGGCGACACGGACGGCCTGCATGCGGAGCACGTCGCGGGCTCCGGATGACGGGCGTCGGGCCGCGCGGACCGTCAGCACGACCGCGACGATCATGAGCAGCCACGCGACGGCGGCGTACGGGTAGACGACCCCGAACCACGCGGTCGCGAACACCTGGCGCAGCGTGGCCCACCCGATGCCGGTGATCCAGCCGACCTGCTTGGCCTGCCCCGCAGCGAGGCCGATGAACGGCAGCACCACCACGGCTGCGGCCACGGCGGCGACGGCCCAGCGGACGGCGACGGCACGGTCCACCATCGCCGAGGGCACCGCACCGCTGCGGTCGGTGACCGACGCCTGCCGGCGGGCCGCCCGGTCGGCGACGCCGGTCCACGCGAGCACGACGCCGTGCGCCACGACGGCGAGGGCCAGGTAGACGTTGAAGAGGACGGCCACCGCTGCGAGCGCCCCGTAGACGACCCACCACCGCGTCGCGTGGTGCCGAGCCCGGGTGCGACGGACCGCGGTCAGCCCGACGAGGGTGAGCAGCGCGGCGAGTGTGGTGACGGTCGCGTAGGGGCGGCCCTCGGTCCCGGCCCAGGCGACGCGGGGCAGCAGCAGGAAGACCACGCCGGAGACGACCCCGAGCCGGACGCCGCCGAGCCGCCGGCCGAGCGCCACCACGAGCGCGGCGGCGATCCCGATCGCCAGGGCGCTGGGGAAGCGGAGCGTGAACGGGGAGTACCCGACCAGCGCGAGCCAGACGTGCATGAGCGCGTAGTACAGGCCGTGCACGGCGTCGACGTTCTGCAGCTCCGCCCAGAGCGCCGGCCAACTGCGCTGCGCGCTCGTCAGGGTGGCGGCTTCGTCGTACCAGACCGACGGCACCCAGGTGAATGCCGCAGCGACGACGACGCCGACCGCCCCGATGGTGATCTCGGGCGCACGCGCCAGGGTCCGCACGGTCGACAGGGCGAGTGCCCGGAGCCGTGCTCGCGTCGACGCGTCCGACGTCGTGCGTCGGACCGTGACGGTGCCGGTGCGGGGGGAACTCACGCCCGCGACCGTACCGAGCGGCTCTGAGCATCCGCCGCGTCCACCCGCTGAGCATTCACATGCAGGGATTCGGTGCGACCGGCCAGAATGACGGGATGGACCCCCTCGTCGCCCCCGTCGCAGCGCTCTCCCCGTGGCGGACACGGCTCGGCTCGCGGACCGCTGCCCTGTCCGACGTCGGCGACGACGGGCTCCGCCGTCTGGCCGCTTCACGCGTCCTCGTGGTCGGCGCCGGCGGCCTCGGCGCGCCCGTCGTCGCGTACCTCGCCGGGGTCGGACGGCTCACGGTCGTCGACCCGGACGTGGTCGACGCGACGAACCTGGCGCGCCAGACGCTCTTCACGGCGGCGGACGTCGGCTCGTCGAAGGCCGAGGTCGCCGTGGCCCGCGCCCGCGCCGTCGACCCGGAACTCGACGCGGTCGCCGTGGTCGGGTCCTTCATCCCGGAACTCGTCGCCGGGCACGACGTGGTCGTCGACGCGGCGGACTCCGTGCTGGTCACCCGGGCGGTCTCGGACGCCTGCGCCGACGCCGGTGTGCCGTTCGTGTGGGGCACGGTCCTCGGCCAGGACGGGCAGGTCAGCGTGTTCCGCGACGCCGGGCCGGACGGCGTCGACTTCCACGACCTGCACCCGGAGGCGCTGCCCGACGAGGGATCCTGCGCCCTGGACGGCGTCGTTCCCGCACTGTGCGGCGCCGTCGGAGCGGTGATGGCCGGACAGGTGCTCGCCCTGGCCACCGGCACCGGGGAACCGTTGCTCGGACGGGTCCTGACCGTCGACGCCCGCCGGTGGCGGTGGAGCGAGAGCGTCGTCCGGCGTGGCCCGGCTTCACGACGACCCGTCGTGGTCGCTCCCGCCGGCGCCGACCGGATCGCCCCGTCGGCGCTCGCCGCACGTCTGGCCGACCCGACGGACCGGGTGGTCCTCGTCGACGTGCGCACCGACGCCGAACGCGCGGACGGCGTGGTCGCCGGTGCCGTCACGGGTGGCGTGGTCGCCGGTGACGCCGACGCGGCGGACGTGGTCGTCTACTGCGCCCGTGGCCCGCGTGCGGACGCATGGGCTGCCGCACAGCCGGCCTGGAGGCACGTGGCGGTCCTCGACGGCGGGTTCGAGGCCTGGCGTCGCGAGGGGTTGCCCGTGGCGATCGAGCGCACCGCCTGATCCGACACGGATCGGGTCCAGGGCGCCGCTTCCGCGGCTAGGATCGTCACATCATGACGCAACTGCGGATCCGCGATGCTGCTGCCTTCCTCGGTGTCAGCGACGACACCGTGCGCCGACTCGTCGACGGCGGCACCTTCCACCGGACCACGGACGAGGCCGGTCGGGCGGTCGTCGACGGTCGGCAGGTGGCCGAGTACGCCCGGACGCGGAGCACCGAGCTCGCCGACCCGGCGTCGGGCGTGAAGAGCTCGGCGCGGAACCGGTTCGTCGGCATCGTCACCGACCTGGTCGTCGACACCGTCATGGCGCAGGTCGAACTGCAGTGCGGCCCGCACCGCGTCGTCTCGCTCATGAGCGCCGAGGCGGTGCGCGACCTCGGGCTCGAGGTCGGGTCCGTCGCCGTCGCGTCGGTCAAGGCCACGATGGTCGCCGTCGAGGCGCCCGCACTCCAGGAGGACCTCCGATGAGCCGTCGTTCCCGCTCGCTGCTCGTGCCCCTCGCCGTCGTCGCGGCGCTCGGCCTGTCGGCATGCTCGACCACCGACGCCCCGGCGGGGTCGTCCTCGTCGGGGTCGACGACCGCGACGGACCGCGGTGCGACCGGCTCGATCACGGTCTTCGCGGCGGCCTCGCTCCAGCAGACGTTCACCACGCTCGGCAAGGACTTCGAACTCGCGAACCCCGGGGCCTCGATCCGGTTCTCGTTCGCGGGGTCGAGCGACCTGGTCACGCAGATCCAGAACGGCGCGCCCGCCGACGTGTTCGCGTCCGCCGACGAGGCGAACATGGCGAAGCTGTCCTCGACCGACCTGGCGAGCGGGTCCCCGCGCGACTTCGCGACGAACGTCCTCGAGATCGCCGTCGCGCCGGGCAACCCGAAGGGCATCACGAGCCTCGACGACCTGACCGGCTCCGACGTCCAGCTCGTCACGTGCGCCGCCCCGGTGCCGTGCGGTGCCGTGACGGCGAAGGTCGAGTCCGCCTCGGGCGTCGACCTGCGGCCCGTCAGCGAGGAGCAGTCCGTCACCGACGTGCTCGGCAAGGTCGAGTCCGGTCAGGCCGACGCCGGACTCGTCTACGTGACCGACGTGCAGGGCGCCGACGGCAAGGTCGACGGCGTCCCGTTCGACGAGTCGAGCGAGGCCGTCAACACCTACCCGATCGGCGTGCTCGAGGAGTCCGAGGACCCGGAACTCGCGCAGGCGTTCGCCGAGTACGTCCGCTCCGCCACCGGCCAGAAGGTGCTCGCCGCCGCGGGCTTCGGGAAGCCGTGACCCGTGACCTCGCGGGCTGACGGACGGCCGCCGGTCGCCTGGTGGCTCCCGCTGCCCGCGGTGCTGGGCGGTCTGTTCGTCGTCGTGCCCGTGCTCGCGATGCTCGGTCGGGTCGACTGGTCGTCGTTCGTCGCCCTCGTCACCTCCACGGCATCGCTCACCGCACTCGGACTCAGCCTCGGCACGGCACTGACCGCCACGGCCGTCGCGTTCGTGCTCGGCTACCCGCTCGCCGTGCTGTTCGCCCGGTCCCGTTCACGGTGGGTCGGGGTCGCCCGCGCCGTGGTGCTCCTGCCGCTCGTGCTGCCGCCCGTCGTCGGCGGACTCGCACTGCTCGCGGCGTTCGGCCGCCTCGGGGTGGTCGGGGCGTTCCTCGACGACCACGGGCTGCACATCGCGTTCACCACCACGGCGGTCGTCATCGCGCAGACGTTCGTGGCCATGCCGTTCCTGGTGTCCGCGATCGAGGGGGCGCTCCGCGTGGAGGGGGACCGGTACGAGCGGGTCGCCGCGACCCTCGGCGCCGGTCCCACCCGCACGTTCCTGACCGTCACCACCCCGCGGGTCCTGCCCGGCATGGTCTCCGGACTGGTGCTCTGCTTCGCGCGTGCGCTCGGCGAGTTCGGCGCGACCCTGACCTTCGCGGGCAGCCTGCAGGGGGTCACCCGGACCCTGCCCCTGGAGATCTACCTGCAGCGCGAGGTCGACCCCGACACCGCCGTGGCCCTGGCGGTCGTGCTCGTCGTGGTCGCCGTCGTGGTCATCGGTGCCTCGTCGCTCCGCACCCGGGGCGTGGCCGCGTGACCGGGGTCGCGGCGCGGATCGTCGTCGAGCGGCGGGACGTCGACGTCGCCCTCGAGGTCGGCGCGGAGGAGTGCGTTGCGGTCATCGGGCCGAACGGCGCGGGCAAGTCCACCGTGGTCGAGGCCCTGGCCGGTCTGCTGCCGATCGACGCCGGGCAGGTGGTCCTCGGCAGCACCGTCGTGGCGGACCACAGCCGGACGGTGCCCGCCCACCGCCGCCGCATCGGGCTCGTCGCCCAGCGGCCCGACCTGTTCCCGTTCCTCGACGTGGTCGGCAACGTGGCGTTCGGCCCGCGGGCAGCCGGGGTCCGACGGGCCGCCGCCCGGACCCGCGCGCTCCGTGCGCTGACGGCCGTCGGCGCCGACGGCCTGGCGGACCGGGCCCCGGACACGCTGTCCGGCGGGCAGGCCCAACGCGTCGCGATCGCGCGGGCGCTGGCCACCGACCCGGCGGTGCTGCTGCTCGACGAACCGACGTCGGCGCTCGACGTCGCCGCACGTGACGAGGTCCGTGCAGCGCTCCGGACTGCGGTCGCCGGGCGCCCGAGCCTCCTGGTCACGCACGACCCGGTCGAGGTCGTCGCCCTGGCCGACCGGGTCGTCGTCGTCGAGCACGGCCGGATCGTCGAGGAGGGCACCCCCGCCGCCGTGCTCGGACGGCCCACGAGTGCGTTCGCGGCGGCGTTCTCCGGGCTCGCGCTGGTGCGCGGGACCGCCACCGTGGGTGGGATCGCGACCGACGGCGGCGGCGAGCTGGTGTCGGGGACGCACGCCGTGCCTCCCGGTCGGCCCGCCCTGGGCGCCTTCCACCCGACGGCCGCCCGGCTGACGCGGGACGGCGCCGGGCCGGTGCGCACCGTCACGTCGCTCGAACCGCGGGACGGACTGGTGCGGGTGCGCGCCGGGGACCTCGTCGCGGACCTGACCCTGGCGCGGGTCACCGCACTCGGGATCGGACCCGGCGACGCGGTCCGCGTGGACGTTCCCGCCTCCGAACTGGCGGTCTACGCGCCGCGCGGTTGAGACAATGGTCGGATGACCTCCTGGTTCCCCAAGGCGTGGCCCGTGGCCATCCCGATCCTGGCGGCCGTCGTGCTCGCGTTCTCGTACGGCCGCTACGGACTCGGCACCGTGGTCGTGGCGATCGTCGCGATCGTGCTCGCTGCCACCGTGCTCGCGGCGGTGCACCACGCCGAGGTCGTCGCCCACCGCGTCGGTGAACCCTTCGGGTCACTCGTGCTCGCCGTCGCGGTCACGATCATCGAGGTCGCGCTGATCATCTCGCTGTCGAGCTCCGGCGGTGCCCAGGCCGAGACCCTGGCGCGCGACACGGTGTTCTCGGCCGTGATGATCACGATGAACGGGCTGGTCGGCCTCGCGATCCTGATCGGGACGCTCCGGCACAACACCGTGCGGTTCAACCAGGAGGGGGCCAGCGCCGCGACGATGACGGTCGCCGCACTCGCCGTGCTGACCCTGGTGCTGCCGACGTTCACCACCGGCACCGACGACGCGTCCTTCACCGGGACGCAGCTGGTCTTCGTGGCCGTGGCGTCGCTCGTGCTCTACGGACTGTTCGTCGTGACGCAGACCGTCGCCCACCGTGACTTCTTCCTGCCGGTCAACCGTGCCGGCGGGGTGCTCGTCGAGTCCGAGGACGCCCACGCCGCACGCCCGTCCGGTCGCACCACGATGGTGTCGCTCGGGCTGCTGGTCGTCGCCCTGGTCGCCGTGGTCGGGCTCGCCAAGGTGGAGTCGCCCGCGATCGAGGCCGGCGTCGCCGCGGTCGGCTTCCCGCCGTCGTTCGTCGGCGTCGTGATCGCCCTGCTCATCCTGCTGCCCGAGGGCATCGCCGCGTCGAAGGCCGCCGCCCGGAACCGGATCCAGACGAGCCTGAACCTGGCGATGGGGTCGGCCATGGCGTCGATCGGTCTGACGATCCCGTCGATCGCGGTCGCGTCGCTGTTCATGCCGGGCACGCTGCTGCTGGGGCTCGGGCCGTCGCAGATCGTGCTGCTCGCCCTGACGATCGTCGCCGCGGTGCTCACGGTGCTGCCGGGCCGTGCGACGCGACTGCAGGGCGGGGTGCACCTGGTGATCTTCGCCGCGTTCATCGTGCTGTCCGTCTCGCCGTAGGGCGCGGGGGCGGGCGGGGGCGGCGAACCTGGTCGATTCGGGCGTACCTGGTCGAAAGTTCTGACCCGGTACGCCCGGAAGCACCAGGCATCGCGGGCGTTCTGGGAAGGAACGAGCGCCGCTCAGCCGCCAGCGAAGGGGGGCATGACGTCGACGACCGCGACGCCTTCGAGCACGGTGCTGCGATCGCGGGTGGTCACGCCGTCGACCAGGTACGAGCACCGCTCCTGCAACGCACCCCAGCGCGGAGGATCGGCGGCGGCGATCTCCCGCAACGCCTCGTCGATCGTGCCCGCCTCGGTGGTCGAGGAGTCGGCGCCGACCGCCGCCCGGGCAGCGGCGAAGAACCGGATCGTGGTCATCGTTCAGCCGCCGATCGCGCTCATGCCGCGCGTGGGGTGCACGAGCTCGTCGCTGTCGTCGCCGTGGTCGCGCGGCTTCGCCCACATCGCCCGGCGCCACAGCTCGGCCACCTCGTCGTCGGAGGCCCCTGCCCGCATCGGTCCGAGCACGTCGGTCTCCGCGTCCGAGAACAGGCAGCTCCGGACGTTGCCGTCGGCCGTCAACCGGGTGCGGGTGCAGTCGGCGCAGAACGACTCGGTGATGCTCGCGATGATCCCGACCGTGCCGAGTGGCGCACCGGAGCGCGCGTCCTGCACCCGGTACCGCTCGGCCGGGGCGCCGTCGCGCGGGGCATCGTCCGGTGTCAGCAGGAACGACGACGCCAGCAGCGCACGGGTCTCGGTCGCGGTCACCATCTCGGTGCGGTCCCACGCGTGGTCGGGGTCGAGCGGCATCTGCTCGATGAACCGCAGTTCGTAGCCGCGGTCGAGGCACCAGCGCAGCAACTCCGGCGCGGCCTCGTCGTTGATCCCGCGCAGCAGCACCGCGTTCACCTTGATGTCGAGGCCGGCGTCGTGTGCGGCCGACAGTCCGGCGATGACCTTGTCGAGGAACGGGCGGCGGGTCACGGTGGTGAACACGTCGGGATCGACGGTGTCGAGCGACACGTTCACGCGCCGCAGTCCGGCGTCGTACAGGGCCTGGGCGCGGTGGGCGAGGCCGATGGCGTTGGTGGTGAGCGACAGTACCGGGGCGTCGGGCAGTGCGGCACACCGGGCGATCACGTCGACCAGGTCGTGCCGGAGCATCGGCTCGCCGCCGGTGAACCGCACCTTGCGCACGCCGAACCGCGACGACCCGATGCGGACCAGTCGCTCGATCTCCGCAGCGGTCATCAGGGCGTTGTCGGGGGCGAACGGCAGCCCGGCGGCCGGCATGCAGTACGTGCAGCGCAGGTTGCAGCGTTCGGTCAGGGACACCCGCAGGTCGATCGCGCGACGCCCGAAGCGGTCGACGAGTCCGGCGGACGCCGGGTCCACGGTCGTGCCGAGCAGGGTCGCGGGTGCCATGTGGCTCAGCGTACGTGCTCGACGCGCCGGAACGACAGCCGTTCCCACCAGCGCCGCCAGTCGGACCGGCTCGTACGCAGGAGCGTGACCACCACGATGACGGCCACCGCGGCGAGCAGCCACCACCGGTAGGCGTCCGTCGACGGCCACACCCCGCGCAGCGCGATCGCGAGTCCGATCGACAGCCACTCCCACCGCCCGGACAGCACCACGAACGGGATGAGCAGCAGCGCGTACCAGGGGTAGCGCGGGGTCACGGCGAGGAACGTCACGCCGATCATCAGGACCTCGCCGGACCACGGCCTGGACGGGTCGGACAGGCGCCACGCGACGAACGCGGCGAGCAGCACGGCGAGCCCGACCACCACGGTCGCCGCGTCGCCCCGGAAGACCATCGACACCAGCGCGAAGCGGGAGCCGTCCTCGTAGCCCTCCTCGCTCAGGTAGCCGGGCAGGTACCCGAGCACGTCGAGCCCCGTCGTCAGCACGTACGGCACGTAGAGCAGCCCGAACACGGCGATGCCGACCGGGATCGCCCACCAGGACCGCCACCGGCCGAGCAACGGCGGGTACACGATGGCCGGGATGAGCTTGGTGGCCGTGGCCGCTCCGAGTGCGATCCCGCCCCAGATCGGTCGGCCGAACGCGACGAGCACGGCACCCGCGGTCGCGAGCGCCGCGCCCAGGGCGTCGACGTGCGAGTTCGTCACGGCCTCGGACGCCACCAGTGGCGACCAGGCCCAGAGTGCGGCCCACCACGTCGGGCGACCGGTCTTCCGCAGCACCACCACGAGGGCGACGGTCACCACGAGGGACAGCAGCAGGCCCGCCACCTGGAACGGCATGTACTGCGCGGTGGCCGGCACGAAGGCGCGGACGGCGGCGAACCAGAGCTGCGCCATGGGCGGGTAGATCGTCGTCACGTCCGGCCGGTTGATCGCGGTGCAGTGGCCGTCCGCGCCGTCGCCGAGGCCGCGGAATCGGGGCTTGAGGTCGTCGCACGTGCCGTCCACCTTGTCCGGGAACAGCCAGTCGGGCCGCAGACCGGACAGTGCCGTGGACTGGGGGGTGTGCGCGTACGGTGAGACACCGGCATGCTGGACGATGCCGTCCCACGCGTACCGTGCCGAGTCGGTGCTCGTGCTCGGGGGACCGGCCAACGCCGCGAGCCCGACCACCACCGCCCCCACCACGACCACGGCGGTCATCCACCGGGCGGGCACGAAGCGCAGTGCGAGCACGGCGATCACGAACACCGTCCAAGCGATCAGCGTCCACGCAACGAATGACGAACGAGTGTCGGAACGGAGGAACCCCAGATGCGTGACGCCGAAGGCGATGACGCCCGCGAGGGCCAGGACTCCGACGACCGCTCCCACGACGGCGAGACGGGCACCCGGACCGACGGCGGAGGACGGTCGGACGGCACGCAGTCGGTCGCTCATGGTCCGTCGAGGCTAGCGGGCGTACGACACCTGCTGTTTGAGGCGCGGGCCGCACTGGCCTCGCCGAACCGGAACGCGCGCTCCGCGGTGGTGCTCGGACGACTGCTCGGCCTGGCGTTCGTGGTCTGCTTCGGCACCGGCATCTACAGCCACCTGCTGCAGGAGCCCCTCGGCTGGATGCGGTTCCCGACCCGGCCGACGCAGCTCTACCAGTTCACGCAGGGCCTGCACATCACCACCGGCATCGCGATCATCCCGCTGCTGCTGGCGAAGCTCAACACCGTCATGCCCGCGCTGGTGCAGGTGCCGCCGGTGCGCGGCGTGCTGCACCTGTTCGAGCGGCTGTCGATCGCCGTGCTCGTGTCGGCGTCGATCATCCAGGTCACGACCGGTCTGCTCAACACGTACCAGTGGTACCCGTGGCCGTTCCCGTTCCGCCAGGTGCACAACGCGATGGCGTACGTGATCATCGGGTCGCTCGTCATCCACATCGCGGCCAAGCTGCCGGTCATCGCCCGCTACTGGCGGAAGCGCGACTCGTACGACGAGCAGGGCCGGTTCATCGCAGACCCCGCGTCCGGCAGCGAGCTCCTTCCGCCGACCCGGGAGGCCCGGCCCGCGTCCGCCCCGCACGCTGCGGTCTCCGAGACCGCCGGGTCCACGGCACCCGGCCTGCTGGGCCGCGTGTTCCGCTGGATCGACGGGGTGGACGAGGTCGCCGCGCAACCGAAGGCCGACACGGCGGAGCCGACCCGGGCCTCCCGGTCGGTCGACGAGCGTGCACAGGGCCGACGTCAGCGGATCGCGCGACGCGGGTTCTTCGGCGGCGTGACGGCCGCGGTCGTGGGCGTCGTCGCCCTGACGGCGGGGCAGTCCTCGAAGCTCGCCGAACCGTTCAACGTGTTCGGAGCGCGCCAGCGCGGTCTCGGTGCGAACGGCCTGCCGGTCAACCGCACCGCCCGCGCGGCGGGCGTGCTCGCCAGTGCGACCGCCGCGGACTGGACCCTGACGGTCGTCGGACCCGACGTGACCCGCACCTTCGTGCGTGCGGAACTCGTCGCCCTCGGGACCACCGAGGTCGACCTGCCGATCTCGTGCGTCGAGGGGTGGAGCCAGATGGCGACGTGGAAGGGCATCCGGATGCGCGACCTGCTCGGTGCCGTGCAGGCCGAACCCGGCTCGCACGTGCGGGTCACGAGCCTGGAGCGGCACGGCGGCTACCGGATCATGGACATGGGGCCGGAGTACGCCGAGGACCCGACGACCCTGGTGGCGCTCGAACTGAACGGTTCGACGCTCGACCTGGACCACGGGTTCCCGGCGCGGGTCATCGCTCCGGGGCGGCCGGGCGTGCTGCAGACCAAGTGGATCGAGAAGATCGAGGTGCTGCGGTGAAGGCCGCGCGGATCGTGCTCGTCGTGGTCGGCGTGCTGGTGATCGCGTTCGGGGCGTCCGTCCTCGTGACCTCCGTGTCGCCGAAGCGCATCGGTGGGCTGGCCACCTGGCTGCTCGGTGCGGTCATCCTGCACGACGCGATCCTGTCGCCGTTCGTCGTCGGTGCCGGGCTGCTGCTCCGGCGGGCCGGTCGGTCCCTGCGGGCCTGGGTGCTCGTGGTCGTGCAGGCGGCGATCGTGCTCGGCAGCGTGCTCGCGCTCGTGGTGCTGCCCGAGGTCGCTGCGAAGCGGCACGGGCAGAAGAACCCCACGATCCTGCCGTTCGACTACGGCACGCGGTTGCTGATCGTCGAGGGCGTGCTGCTGCTCGTGGTCGTGGCGGTGCTCGTCGTCGGGGTGGTGCGGGCGCGGCGGTCTGTCGTGCGCGGCTCGCGGACCACTGGTTAAAGCGACAACCTTTCGGTAGGATGACGACATGACCGACGAGACCCCGTGGCTCACCCGCGAGCAGCTGCGCGCGTGGATGAAGCTCGTGGCCGTCATGGAACTCCTGCCGGCGGCGCTCGACCAACAGCTGCAGCGCGACGCCGACCTGACGCACTTCGACTACATGGTCATCGCGATGCTCTCCGAGACCGACAGTCGCACGCTGCGGATGTCGGCGCTCGCCTCGGCCACGAACGCCTCGCTGCCGCGGCTGTCGCACGTGGTGTCCCGCCTCGAGAAGCGCGGACTCGTGACCCGCTGCCCGTCGACCTCGGACCGCCGGGCCACCGACGTCCGGCTCACCGACGCCGGCTACGCCACCATCGTCGATGCAGCGCCCGACCACGTCCGCACCGCACGCCACGTCGTGATCGACGCGCTGAGCGAGGAGCAGGTCGTCCAGCTCGACGGCATCGCGGCCGCACTGCTGACGCGGCTCGACCCCGAGGGGCGGTTCGCGGCGCTGACGTACCCGCGGGACGACGACGACACCGCGATCTGCGAGCAGCGGCTGACGGGCGCCAGCACCGACTGAGCGGTCTCGGTCGGCGCGCTGCCGGCGTCGGCCGACTCGGCTGGTGCGCTCGGTCGTTGCAATAGGCTCGGCCCATGACCGACCCCGCCGCGCCGTCCGACACGTACTCCTACCTCGGACCGGCCGGCACCTTCACCGAGGCGGCCCTCAAGCTCGTCGAGGCCGCGGCCGGCAAGCCGTGGCGGAGCGTCAACAACGTCGGCGAGGCCCTCGACGACGTCATGTCCGGCCGTTCGGTCGGCGCGGTCATCGCGATCGAGAACAGTGTCGACGGCGGTGTCAGCGCCACGCAGGACGCGCTCGCCCGGATCCCCGGTGTGCGGATCGTGGGGGAGTACCTGGTGCCGGTCGACTTCGTGCTCGTCGCACGCCCCGGCGCCACGCTCGCCGACGTCCGCACCGTGAACGCCCACCCGGTGGCGTACGCGCAGACCCACAACTGGCTCGAGGCGAACCTGCCCGGCCACGGCCACATCCCGGCGTCGTCGAACGTCGCGGCCGCGCTGGCCCTGCTCGAGGCGAACCCCACCGCCGACGCCGCCGTCGCCCCGCCGGGCATCACCGACCACCACGACGTCGTCGTGCTCGCGTCGTCGATCGGCGACAACGCCTCGGCCGTCACCCGCTTCGTGCTCGTGTCGAAGACGCTCGCGCTGCCCGAGCCGACCGGCGCCGACAAGACGAGCGTCATCGTCGAGCTGCCCGCCGACCACCCCGGCGCCCTGGTCGACATGCTCGAGCAGTTCGCGACCCGCGGCATCAACATGGGGCTGCTGTCGTCGCGCCCGATCGGCGACGAGCTCGGTCGCTACCGGTTCGTCATCGACCTGGACGGCCACGTGCAGGACGAGCGGGTGGCCGACGCCCTGCTCGGGCTGCGCCGGTTCAGCCCGCGCGTGACGTTCCTCGGGTCGTACCCGCGTGCCGACGGCGTGCAGCCCGAGGTACCGACGCGCTACTCCGACGCGGCGTTCGTCGAGGCGCGGGACTGGCTGCGCGCGATCGTGTCCGGCGAGCCCGACGCGGGCTGACGCGCGGCGCTGGCTCGTCGGTCGGCGCGTCTGGCGCACGGTGCGGCTTCTGTCGGCCGGTGCGAGGTTGCCCGCTCCGTGCGCCGTTACAACCTCGCACCGAGCGCGCAACCGCGCACCAGTCGAACGACCCCGCACGGTGCGTGATCACCCCGGTCCGCACAACCGCGCACGTGCTGAACAACCCCGCACGGTGCGTGATCGCCCGACCCGCGCAACCGCGCACAGGCCGAACAACCCCGCACGGTGCAGCGCGGGCACCTCCCGGCTCAGCGCTTGCGGCCGCGCACCCAGCTCGGCCGCGGCTCGACCGTCGGCACCTTGACCGTCAGCGAACCGGGGTCGATCCGGGCGCGGAACGCCGTGATCTCGCCCACCGGGTCGCCGTCGATCTCGAACTCGTCGGGCTTCTCGAGCCGCAGCGTGAACTCCTCGCCGCGCATGTAGCGCAGCGGACGTTCCTGCTTCGCCGCCGTGGTGATGCGGCGGCCGATCAGGGTGTCGGACAGCGCCGAGCGTCGGAACCAGCGCAGGATGCCGTTCTCCCAGAACACCCGCGCGCCGATCCGGACCCAGCCGAAGAACCCGCGGGGCCGCATCACGACGATGTCGAACACCCCGTCGTCGATCTCGGCGTCGGGTAGGAGCATCGCGTTGGCCTGCAGCATGCCGCAGTTGCCGACGATCACCGAGTGTGCCCGCACCGACCCGTTGCGGGCCGAGTCGTCGAGCCGGTACTTGAACTCGAAGCCGTCGGTGTCCCGCACGGAGCGCAGGAGCGAGTCGAGGTAGGCGAGCCAGCCGACGCGCTTCTTCAGCTCGGGGCGGGTGTTCGCGATCATCCGGGCGTCGAGCCCGAGGCCCGCCATCACGACGAAGCCGAACTGCTCGCGGGCGCCGTCGGGCCGCTCGACGCCGAGCAGTCCGAAGTCGATGGAGCGGTCGTGTCCGGAGAAGATCGTGTGGGCGCTGCTCGCCAGGTCGTCGAGGGGGAGCTTCATGTTGCGGGCGAGCAGGTTGCCCGTCCCGCTCGGCAGCAGTGCGAGCGCGGCACCGGAGCCGTGCACGACCTCGGCGACCGCACGGACGGTGCCGTCACCACCCGCGGCGGCGACGACGTCGGCCCCGGCGTCGAGCGCTGCGCGGGCCATGCCGCCGCCTGGGTCTTCCTCGGTGGTCTCGAACCACAGGGTCTCGGCCCAGCCGGCCTCCTGCTGGTGCTGCTCCACGGTGGCCTTGAGGGTGGGCAGGTGGACCTTGACCGGGTTGTAGACCACGGCTGCCGTCCGGTGCTCGGTGGGGAGGGCGTCCTGGTCCGCGGGCGCGGTCTCCGAAGGGGTCGACATGCGACCAACGGTACCGATCGGATGCTGCGCGTGGACAGCCCCGCGCGGACGGTCGACGTGGATGTGGCCGCCTCTAGGATGGAGCGGTGATCGATCCCCAGCTGCTTCGTGACAACCCGGACGTCATCAAGGCCTCGCAGGAGGCCCGCCGCGCATCCGTCGCCGTCGTCGACGAGGCCGTCGCCGCCGATGCCGCCCGCCGCAGCGCGATCACCGCGTTCGAGTCGCTCCGCGCCGAGCAGAACGCCTTCGGCAAGACCGTCGCCAAGGCCCCGAAGGACGAGAAGGCCGCGCTCGTGCAGCAGGCCCAGGCGCTCTCGGCGCAGGTGAAGGAGGCCCAGGCCACCGTCACCGCGGCCGAGGACACCTTCAACTCCGTCGTCCGCGCCATCCCGAACGTCGTCCTGCCCGGCGTCCCGGCCGGTGGCGAAGAGGACTTCGTCACCCTCCGCACCGTCGGCACGAAGCCCGAGTTCGACTTCGAGCCGAAGGACCACGCCGACCTCGGCGAGCACCTCGGCATCATCGACATCCCCCGCGGTGTGAAGGTCTCCGGCTCGCGCTTCTACTTCCTGCGCGGCCTCGGTGCCCGGCTCGAGATCGCGCTCATGTCGCTCGGCCTCGACCGAGCCATCGCCGCCGGCTTCGAGCCGCTCATCACCCCGACGCTCGTCCGCCCAGAGACCATGGCGGGTACCGGCTTCCTCGGTGAGCACGCGGCCGAGGTCTACCGGCTCGAGGCCGACGACCTGTACCTGACCGGCACGAGCGAGGTCGCCCTCGCCGGCTTCCACGCCGACGAGATCCTCGACATCGAGAACACCGCGCACCGCTACGCCGGCTGGTCGACCTGCTACCGGCGCGAGGCCGGGTCGGCGGGCAAGGACAACCGCGGCATCCTGCGCGTGCACCAGTTCAACAAGCTCGAGATGTTCGCCTACGTCCACCCGGACCAGGCCGAGGCCGAGCACGAGAAGCTGGTGTCGTACCAGGAGCAGATGCTGCAGGACCTCGGACTGCACTACCGCGTGATCGACGTCGCCGCCGGTGACCTCGGCACGAGCGCGGCGAAGAAGTACGACATCGAGGCCTGGGTCCCGACGCAGGGCACGTTCCGCGAACTCACCTCGACGTCGAACTGCACGACGTTCCAGGCCCGTCGCCTCGACATCCGCTACCGCACCGAGAGCGGCAAGACGGCTCCGGTCGCCACCCTGAACGGCACCCTCGCGACGACCCGCTGGATCGTCGCGATCCTCGAGACGCACCAGCAGGCCGACGGCTCCGTCGTCGTGCCCGAGGTGCTGCGCCCCTACCTCGGTGGCGTCGAGGTGATCGAGCCCCGATGAGCGCGCAGGGGCGGTTCGTGGACGGTGCGGCGCAGGGCGCGGGCACCGGTGCTCCCGCCCGCACGAAGCGCTGGCTGGTGGCCCTCGACATCGACGGCACGACCATGCGCGAGGACGGCGACATCACCGAGGCCGTGGTCGCCGCCGTGCGCGATGCCGAGGCCGCGGGACACGAGGTCATGCTGTCGACCGGTCGCAGCGAGGGCATGACGGTGCCGTTGCTCGAGACCCTCGGCATCGAGCCGAAGTACCTCGTCTGCGCCAACGGAGCGCTGACCCTGGCCCGACGTCCGGACGGCTCCTACGAGCGCGTCCACGTCGAGCACTTCGACCCGAGCGACGTCCTGCAGACCATCCGCGGGGCCCTGGAGAACGCGGCCTTCGGCGTCGAGGACGAGACCGGCCACTTCCGGCTCTCCGAGAACTTCCCCGCCGACACGATGACGAACGCCGGCGAGCTGGTGCCGTTCGACGAGCTGCTCACGGTCGAGGCCACCCGCGTCGTCGTGATCTCGCCGGAGCACGGGCTCGAGGAGTTCCTGCAGATCGTCGAGGACATGGGCCTGCACAAGGTCTCGTACACGGTCGGCTGGACCGCGTGGCTCGACATCGCGCCAGAGGGCGTGACGAAGGCCACCGCGATGGAACGCGTGCGCGAGTGGCTCGACATCCCGCGCTCCCGCGTCTTCGCCGCGGGTGACGGCCGCAACGACATCGACATGCTCCGCTGGGCCTCGACCTCCGGTCGCGGCGTCGTCATGGGCCAGGCTCCGGACGACGTCGTCGACGCCGGCAACGAGCTCACCGGTGGCGTGTCCGACGACGGCCTGGCAGCGGCGCTCGACTCCCTGCCGCGCTGATCTGCGCTGACGCGCACGGCGGACGGGAGGCCCGTTAGACTTCCCGGGACGCGATCACGTCTCGCCACGTGGTCGCGTCACTGGAGGGTTGTCCGAGCGGCCGATGGAGCCTGTCTTGAAAACAGGTGGGCAGAGATGTCTCGTGGGTTCGAATCCCACACCCTCCGCCATGGACACCCGGTTGCGCCTGCTCCGCGTCGACGACGCGGCGATGCTCGCCGCCGTCATCACCGCGAGCGCCGAGCACCTGCGACCGTGGGAGCCGACCCGGGCGCCGGCGTACTTCACCGAGCAAGGTCAGCACGACGTCATCGTGCAGTCGCTCGCCGCGGAGCGCGCGGGCACCGCGGTCCCGTTCGTGATCGAGTCGACGGACGGTGAGCTCCTCGGGCGCATCACGCTGAGCGGCATCACCCGCGGCGCCGTGCAGTCGTGCGCGATGGGGTACTGGATCCGTGCAGACCGACTCCGCCAGGGCCACGCCTCCCGCGCCGTCGCCGCTGCCGCCGGCCACGCGTTCGACGTGCTCCGACTCCACCGGGTGCAGGCCGAGACCCTTCCGGAGAACGTCGGGTCGCAGCGTGCGCTCGAGTCCGCCGGGTTCAGCCGCTACGGGTTCGCGCCGGAGTACATCAAGATCGACGGGGCCTGGCGCGACCACGTCATGTTCCAGCTCCTCGCACCACCGCCGGCCACGCGGCGCACTCGATGATCGAGGTCGTCGACCACCAGCCGTCGTGGCCCGAGCGGTTCGCGGTGTTGCGGGACGCGTACGCCGCCGCGCTCGACGCCGCCGGCGCTCGGTACCGGAGCATCGAGCACGTCGGCAGCACCTCGGTGCCGGGCCTCGCCGCGAAGCCCGTGATCGACGTCGACATCGTGGTCGATCCCGGCGACGTCGCGGCGGCGGTCGCGGCGCTGACCACGATCGGGTTCGGGCCACGAGGAGACCTCGGTGTCCCCGACCGGCAGGCCTTCCGGACACCGGAGCACTTCGCCCCGACCAACACCTACGTCGTCGTGGCCGGGTCGCTCGCGCTCCGCAACCACCTGGCCGTCCGCGACGTCCTGCGCGCAGACCCGGAGCTCCGGGACGAGTACGCCGCGGTGAAGCGCCGAGCCGCTGCCGAGGCCGAGGACATCGACGACTACATCGAGCGCAAGAGCGAGGTGCTGGCCCGGATCCTGCTCGCCGGCGGCTTGTCGGACCGGGAACGCGCCGCCATCACGGCCACGAACCGCCGGATCACCGGCCGCGGCGCCGGCGGTTGACCCGTCCCGCTCACGGCACGAACGGCAGCGGGTACGGCATCAGGAGTTGGCCGTCGGTGAGCGGCATCAGCGCCGCCATCCCGACCAGGGAGCTCGTGACCAGCGCGACCGCGGCGAACCACCACGCCGATCGGCGGCCGAGGCGTGCCCTCCGGGCGGTCAGCAGCAGCAACCCGAAACCGATGACGTGCGCGACCACCACCACCGGGAGGCCGAGGGACAGCGCGCCCTCGTTCGGGTGCGAGAAGTCGTCAGCTGAACGTCGGTTGTCGACGTCGGACGCCAGGTACAGCCAGAACCACGTGGCGAAGCCCGCGACCGTCCCGAGCGCTGCCGTCACCCAGAACAGGGCCGCCCACCCCGCGGACGTCCACCCCGTGCGCAGCTCCGACACTGCCCCCGCCGTCCCCATGCGGTCATGGTAGCGGCGGGGGCTGCCGGGTCGTCCACGAGTGTCAGGCGGTGGCGAGCGCCGGGTAGAGCGCCGTCAGCGGCGCGCTGAGTCCAGCGCGGACGTCACGGCTGACCTGGTCGGCCAGCACCTCGTGCTCACCGGCCTCGACGGCGTCCCAGATGAGCCGGACGATGTCGGCCGGGTCGGACTTCTCGACGTCGAGCCCCGCGGTCATGCCGGTGTCCGTGTAGCCGAGGTGCGCGCCGACGACCTGGGTGCCCTGGGGCGCCAGCTCGAGGCGGAGCGAGTTCGTGATGGACCAGAACGCCGCCTTCGATGCCGAGTACGCACCGGCGAGGGCGACCCAGCTCAGGGCCGAGTGCACGTCGATCAGTGCGCCGCCGCCGATCGAGGGGGCGAAGGCCTTGGCGACGCGCAGCGCGCCGAAGACGTTCGTCGCGAAGATGCGCTCGACCTCCTCGACCGAGGTGTCCACGAGCGGGTCGGCGCCAGCGATCCCGGCGTTGTTCACCACGACGGTCACGTCGGCTGCGGCACGAGCGGCGGCGTCGACGCTTTCCTGGCTGGTGACGTCGAGGGCGAGCGGCACGATGCGCTCGTCGTCCCAGGTGCGCGGGGTGCGGGCGGTCGCGTAGACCTTGGCGGCACCGCGGTCCAGGGCCTGCTGGACGAACTCGGCGCCGAGGCCGCCGTTCGCTCCGGTGACGAGGACGATCGCGTTGGTGAGGTCGGTCATGAGGGGCTCCAAACGAAGAAGTTGAGTACGGAAACCGAACCTAGCACGTTGTGTCCGGAAATCGAACCCAGCTAGGATGAACGCATGCTCGGCATCCTCGGCGGCGACGAGCGCTGCCCCATCGCACGGTCCCTCGACGTCCTCGGCGAGAAGTGGACGCTCATGATCGTGCGCGACGCCCTCGCCGGCTCGACGCGCTTCAGCCAGTTCCAGCAGAGCCTCGGCGTCCCGCGCGAGGTGCTCACGGCGCGTCTGGCCTCACTCGTCGACGGGGGAGTGCTCGAGCGCACGACCTACAAGCCGGAGGGTGCCCGGGCGCGCGAGGAGTACGTCCTCACCAACGCCGGCCGCGATCTCT
The DNA here is from genome assembly GCF_054060195.1 of Curtobacterium sp. PvP017. Taxonomy (NCBI): domain Bacteria; kingdom Bacillati; phylum Actinomycetota; class Actinomycetes; order Micrococcales; family Microbacteriaceae; genus Curtobacterium; species Curtobacterium sp. PvP017. The sequence goes on along the minus strand of NZ_JBSSCY010000007.1, from coordinate 6,219 downwards.
CGCTGGTACTCCTGGCGCTCGGTGGCTGGGCGGACCGGTACCGCCCCACGGAGCTGACCTCGGACCTGCGCTTCGTCGACACCGATTCCGGCGAGCCGGTCGAAGCGGTCGCGGTGACGCAGGAGTCCCAGCAGCGTGTGCCGCTCCAGCGGCTCACCGCCGTCATGGACCCGGCGATCTGACGGACGGGAGGGACGGGGCGGCCCCGCCACGGGCCTCCCGACCGTCGGTGGGTGCGTCAGCGACGCACGTCGCACCCGCAGCTCGCGCCCAGGACCAACTCGGCGGGCACCAGGTCGCGGTGCCACTGGTTGTCCGCGTCGAGTCCGAGCACGCGGTCGACCGCGGCGATCGCCATCGTCTCGATCGGCTGCCGGACCGTCGTGAGCTGCGGGTTCGTGTAGTCCGCCTCCGCACCGCCGTCGAACGACACGATCGCGACGTCCTCCGGTGCGCGCAGGCCGAGCTCCCACAGTGCCCGCAGGACGCCGACCGCCTGCATGTCCGAGCTGACGAAGACGGCGCGGGGTCCGGTCTCGTCGCCGAACATGCGGAGCCCGGCTTCGTAGCCGCCCCGTCGGGTGAAGTCGCACCGGACGATCGGTCCGTCGGGCAGCCCGGCGTCGCGCAGGGCCCGCATCCACCCCTGTTCACGGAGTTCCATCGACCCGGCGTGCCCCATCACCAGGCCGATCGACTCGTACCCGTGCTCGACCAGGTGCCGGGTGCCGTCGTACGCGCCGCGCAGGGCGTCGACGCCGATGCTGGCGTAGTCGGGGACCTCGAAGAAGGTGTTGAGCAGGACCAGCGGGATGCCCGGGTCGGAGACGTTGGACAGGTCCGGGTGCGTCATGATGCTCGTCAGGATGATGCCGTCGACCTGCCGGGCGGACAGGCTGCGGAGCCGCTCGCGCTCCTGGGTGGCGTCACCGTCGCTGTTCGCGAGCAGGACGTCGTAGCCGCGGGCGGCTGCGGCGTGGGTGACCTCGACGGCGAGCTCCGACCAGAACGGGTTGTCGAGCTCGGGGACGATGAGGCCGAGCATCTTCGACGACCCGGTGCGCAGGGCCTGGGCGCTGGCGTTCGGGCGGTAGCCGAGGACCCGGATGGCGTCGCGGACCCGGGCGGCGGTGGCGGCCGCGACGGGCCGGGGGCCGTCGTGCACGACGTAGCTGACGACGGAGGTGCTCACGCCGGCGTACCGGGCGACGTCGGCGCGGGTGACCGCCCTCGGGGTCGTCGGGACGGTCACGGGTGCCACCTTCGTCGGCTCGGGAACGGCGTTCGGGTGCCGGCCCGTGCGGACCGGCACCCGAACACCACGTGCTACTCGCTGGCGATCCTAGACGAGGGCACCGCCTCGACGGTGTCCGGGGCGTCGCCGAAGTCCGGCACCTCGAGGCGGACGCCGCCCTGCAGGGCCGACTGGTGGGCGATGATGCCGGGCAGCGTGAAGCGTGCGGCGGTCCAGGCGTTCACGGGCGGCAGGGTCCGGTCGACGACGGCGCGGACGAAGTCGTCGGCCAGGAACTGGTGCGAGCCTTCGTGGCCGGTCGGCACGCCGGCGTACTCGGCGGGCAGGCGGTCGGTGTCGTGCACCTCGGCGTACCCGGAGACGAACGCGTCGCGCAGCGAGGGGTCGACGCCGGCGAGACGCGGGTCGTCGAGGTCCATCGTCGCCTGCGTGTTGATCTTGTCGCTGATGTCGTGCGAGTCCTCCTTGTCCTGCCAGACGCTGACCTTCGCGAGCTGCTCGAAGCTCGCCTCGGTGCCGAAGTAGCGGAAGCGCGACTCTCGGATGTGCGACGGGTAGCCGACGCGGCGCATCTCGTTGATGCGCATGACGCCGCCGTTGTCGAGTTCGAACAGGGCGGTGGCGTTCGAGAAGTCGTTGTCGAACTGGCTGACGTCCTTGTCGAAGACGCCGTCGCCGCGGTCGTCCTTGACGCCGATGCAGCTGACGCTGACCGCGTGTCCGGGGATGGCGCCGAGGACGCCGCCGACCGAGTGGGTCGGGTAGAGCATGGGCGGGTAGCTGGCGGTGCGCTTCCAGTCCTCGCCACCGCTGAACTGGTACGCGGCGTAGAACCCGAGGTCCATGTCGTGCACGTAGTCGCCCTCGGAGTAGAAGACCCGGCCGAAGGCGCCGTCGGCGACCTGCTTGCGGGCGAACACCGTCGCGGGGTTGTAGTAGCTCGTCTCGCCCATCATGTAGGTGAGCCCGGTCTCGCGGACGGCCTCGATGATGTCGCGGATCTCGTCGACCGAGATCGCCATCGGCACCGCCGAGTACACGTGCTTGCCGGCCCGGAGCGCCTTGACGACGAGCGGCCCGTGCGTCCAGCGCTGCGTGAAGATCGCGACCGCGTCGACGTCCGAGGCGAGCACGGCGTCGAAGTCGGCGAACGTGCCGTCGAGGTGCTGCGACTCGACGAGTTCCGACGCGCGGTCGTCGACGAGGTCGGTCACGAAGACGCGGTCGACGTCCGGGTGGAGCTTGAACAGCTTGGCGAACTGGGGGGCGAACTGGCCCGCGCCGACCATTCCGACAGAGATCATCAGTGACCTTTCCAGGGGTGAGGGATGCGTCGCCGGGCAGGTCGCGCCGATGCGATCGACCGCCATCCTGACACGATCGTCTACACGTGACAACCCCCGATGCGAACCGGGAAGAAGCCCCTTGCCACCCCGTGTCCCCACGTGTAGATTCCCGGCTCACGGACTGCTGCACGTCAGTCCACCGCAGACGAAGGAGTCGCGATGGCCACCGAGAGCCCTGTGTCGTCACCCTTGACGACCGCCAGCACGAGACGGAGGAGTCGGGCAGCCGACCTCCCGCTCGCCAGCACCACCGTCCCCCGCCGCCGCCGTCCCCGCAACGACCTGTGGCTCGCGCTCGTGTTCATCGCGCCGGCCGCGATCGGCTTCGTGGTGTTCCTCGCCTGGCCGACCGTGCGGGGCATCTACCTGAGCTTCACGTCGTACAACCTGCTCACCGAACCGGAGTTCACCGGGCTGCAGAACTACGCGCGGCTCGTGCAGGACTCGATCTTCTGGCACTCGATGGTGGTCACCGTCGAGTACGTGCTCATCAACATCGTCATCCAGACGGTCGTCGCGCTGTTCATCGCGGTGATGATGCACCGCCTGACGAAGTCGACCTTCGTGCGCGGCATCGTCCTGGCGCCGTACCTGGTGTCGAACGTGGTCGCGGCGCTCGTCTGGCTGTGGATCCTCGACACCCAGCTCGGCATCGGCAACGAGATGCTCGCGGCCCTCGGACTCGACCGCATCCCGTTCCTGCAGAGCGACGTCTGGGGCATCCCGTCGATCGCGCTCATCAACGTGTGGCGGCACGTCGGCTACACGGCGCTCCTGATCTTCGCGGGCCTGCAGTCGCTGCCCGAGACCGTCTACGAGGCCGGCCGCATCGACGGGGCGAGCGAGTGGAAGATGTTCTGGCGCATCACAGTGCCGCTGCTCCGCCCGATCCTGTCCCTGGTGCTCATCATCACCGTGATCGGCTCGTTCCAGGTGTTCGACACCGTCGCCGTCACCACGCAGGGCGGCCCCGCGAACGCCACGAACGTCGTGCAGAACTACATCTACAACCTGGCGTTCGGCCGGTTCCAGTTCGGCTACGCGTCCGCGGTCTCGGTCGCGCTCCTCATCGTCCTCAGCATCATCACGATCATCCAGTACCGCCTCACCCGCTCGGGTGAGTCGGACCTGGACTGAACGGAGCGCCGCACCATGACCACGACCCTCACCCGTTCCGTCACCACGAAGCGTCCGCCCCGTCCCGGAGCCGGCCACCGTCGCCGTCCGTCGGTCGGCCGCGTCCTCGCCTGGGTCGCGATGATCCTCGTCATCGTCGTCACCCTGTTCCCGTTCTACTGGATCCTGCGCACCGCCCTGTCGTCGAACGGCGCGATCAACTCCGACCCGACGTCCCTGCTGCCGGTCGGCTTCAGCCTGGGCGGCTTCGAGCGGGTCCTCGGCCTGCAGTCCACCGAGGAGGCGCTGGCCCAGGGCGGCTCCGGCGCTGCCCTGAACTTCTGGCGGTACCTGCTCAACTCCGTGATCGTGTCGACGCTCGTCACGGTCGGCCAGGTGTTCTTCTCGGCCGCCGCAGCGTACGCCTTCGCCCGACTGCGCTGGCCCGGACGCGACAAGGTCTTCGGGGTGTTCCTCGCCGGCCTGATGGTGCCCGCGATCTTCACGCTGCTGCCGAACTTCACGCTCATCAAGCAGCTCGGGCTCGTCGACAACCTGCTCGGCATCGCGCTGCCGACGATGTTCATGACCCCGTTCGCGGTGTTCTTCCTGCGGCAGTTCTTCCTCGGCATCTCGAAGGAGGTCGAGGAGGCCGCACTCATCGACGGTGCGGGCAAGGTCCGGGTGTTCTTCCGACTCGTCATCCCGATGGCCGCCGCACCGATCGCCACCCTCGCCGTGCTGACGTACATCACGAGCTGGAACGACTACTTCTGGCCGCTCATGGTGTCGTACACCGACAGCTCGCGGGTGCTCACCGTCGCGCTCGGCGTCTTCAAGTCGCAGTCCCCGCAGTCCGGCACCGACTGGGCCGGGCTCATGTCCGCGACCCTCGTCGCGGCCCTCCCGATGATCGTGCTGTTCGGCGTCTTCGCCAAGCGGATCGTCAACTCCATCGGCTTCTCCGGGATCAAGTAGCCCCGGCTCGGACAGGACCACACCATGACGAACACCCTCTCCCGCCGCACACTCTTCGCCGGAGGCGCCTCAGCCCTCGCCCTCGGTACACTCGCCGCCTGCTCGTCACCGAGCCGGGGGACCGCGTCGAAGCGCGGCCCCCGCACCGTGAGCTACTGGCTCTGGGACTCCAACCAGCTGCCCGCGTACCAGCAGGTCGCGAAGGCGTTCCACCGCGAGAACCCCGACATCACGGTGCAGATCACCCAGCTCGGGTGGGCCGACTACTGGACCAAGTTGACGGCCGGGTTCATCGCCGGCACCGCCCCGGACGTCTTCACCGACCACCTGACGAAGTTCCCGCAGTACTCGGACCTCGACGTGCTGTACAAGCTCGACGAGCTCGAGGCGACGAAGTCGATCCGCGACGACGACTACCAGTCCGGCCTCGCCGAGCTGTGGAAGGGCCAGGACGGACACCGCTACGGCTCGCCGAAGGACTGGGACACCGTGGGGATGTTCTACGACCGTCAGGCGATGCAGAAGGCCGGCGTCTCCGACGACGAGCTCGCCACGCTCGAGTGGAACCCCGACGACGGCGGCTCGTTCGAACGGATGCTCGCGCACCTGACCATCGACGCCAAGGGACGGCGGGGTGACGAGCCCGGCTTCGACAAGGAGAACGTCGAGGTCTACGGCATCTCGTCGAACGGCTCCGGCGGCGACGGCTTCGGCCAGACGCAGTGGTCGCCCTTCACCGGATCGACCGACTGGTTCTACACGAACGAGAACCCGTGGGGCGACACGTTCCGCTACGACGAACAGACGGTGCAGGACACCCTCGCCTGGTACTACCGCCTCGCCGACAAGGGCTACATGGCGAAGTACGGCGTCTTCTCGACCACGACCGGCCCGGACGTGCAGCTCGGCGCGGGCAAGTGCGCGCTGTCGTTCAACGGCTCGTGGATGATCGGCACGTACCTGAACATGAAGGACCTCGACATCGCCGTCGCCCCGACGCCGATCGGGCCGACGGGCAAGCGGGCGTCGATGTTCAACGGGCTCGGCGACTCGATCACGAAGCAGGCGAAGGACCCGGAGGCGGCGGCGAAGTGGGTCGCGTTCCTCGGCAGCGACACCGCGCAGGAGATCGTCGGCCGCGCGGGCGTCGTGTTCCCGGCCCGTCCCGCCGGTACCGAGGCGGCGGTCGCGTCGTTCCGGAAGCGCGGGCTGGACGTGTCGGCCTTCACCCGGCAGGTGGAGGAGAAGACCACCTTCCTGTTCCCCGTCACCCGCAACCCGGCGGACGTGCAGGCGCTGCTGCAGCCGGCCTTCGACAACGTCTACGCGAACGGCAAGCCGATCTCGACGTTGACCGGCACCAACGAGCAGGTCAACAACCTGCTGGCGCTCACCTGAGCGCGCGGGTCGCCTGACGCGGTCTGACGCGACCAGGATCGGACGGGAGGCGCGGGGGGGGGGCGCCCCCCCCCCCCCCGCCGGGGGGCGGGGCGCCGGGGACCAAGGGTGCCAAGGCGGGGGGGC
>NZ_JBSSCY010000006.1:0-285474 GCF_054060195.1 Curtobacterium sp. PvP017 | reverse complement strand
TCACATTCCGAACCCGGAAGCTAAGCCTCTCAGCGCCGATGGTACTGCAAGGGGGACCTTGTGGGAGAGTAGGACGCCGCCGGACTTAACCTCAGTAACACCAGGGAACCCCTGACCAGCACTGGTCAGGGGTTTTCTGCGTTTCCGGGCAGGCCGTAGGATCAGCCGACGACGGAGGAACGATGACCGAAGCCTGGCCGGCACTGCCCGAGGGTTCCCGCTTGGCACTGCGGGAGATCCTCATCCACGGCACGCTTTCCCGCGCCGAGATCGCTCGGTCGCTCGGGCTGTCGCGGGCGAGCCTGACCCGGGCGATGCGCATCCTCGTGGCACACCGGCTGGTCGTCGAGGTCGGCACCGGTGTGCGGGGTGCCACGGGCCGGCCGTCGGAGCTGTTGCAGTCGAGTTCGGGGCAGTGGGAGTTCCTCGGCGTGAAGCTCACCCGTGAGCGCCTGTACGCCGCCGTGACCGACCTGGGCGGCCGCGTGCTCGCCCTGCACGAGGAGGCCGTCGCCTCCACGGTTCCGGAAGCCCTGGCCGACCAGATCAGCGCGGTGCACGAGCGCCTCCGGGCCGCACATCCCGCGATCTGTGCCGTCGGGGTCTCCCTGCCGGGTGACGTGCTCGTCCGGGGCGGAGAGGCCGTCGTGGCGTCGTCGCCGTTCCTCGGGTGGACCGACGTCCCGTTCGCGCGGATGGTCCGGGAGCGCACCGGGTCGGCTGCCTTCACGGCGAACGACGTCCACGCCCTGACCGTCAAGGAGCACTGGTTCGGTGCCGGCGCCGGCCGTGGCTCGATGGCCCTGGTCACCGTCGGCGAGGGGCTCGGTCTCGGGCTCATCGTGAACGGGCAGGTGTCCACGGGCGAACACGGGCGACTGGGCCGGATCGGGCACCTGCCGGTCCTCGGTGGGGGACCCGACTGCGGCATCGGGCACGAGGGGTGCGCCTCGAGCTTCCTGCCGAGCCCGGTGATCGTCCGCAACGCCGGGCGGGAGGGCTCGACGTACGAGCAGGTCGTCGAACTGGCGCGCACCGGCGACGAGCGGGCCGTATCCGCGTTCGAGGACGCCGGCCGAGCGCTCGGGGTGGTGCTGGCGACGGCCGTCCACATCGCCGATCCCGCCGCCATCGTCCTGACCGGGGACGGACTGCCGGTGTACGACCTGGCGCGGTCGACGGTCGACGAGGCACTCCGGGCAGCCCTGGCTCCGTACCGGCAGCCGGTGACCGTCGAGGTGCAGCCGTTCGAGTTCTCGGAGTGGGCGCGCGCGGGTGCGGTCGTCGCGATCCGGCAGCTGCTCGAGACCTGATGCCGCAGCACTCCCAACGCCTTAGTTACACACGTTGACAAACGTCGCCTGAGACGGGAGGCTGGTGCGGTCCACCCATCGAAGGAGATGCCGTGACCGCTGCCCCCACCGTCCCGTGGCCGACCGACGGCCTGTCGTTCGGCGGCGACTACAGCCCGGAACAATGGCCCCGTGCGGTCTGGCTCGAGGACGTCCGCCTGATGCGCGAGGCCGGGGTGAACCTGGTCACGATCGGGGTCTTCTCGTGGGCGCTGCTCGAGCGGTCGCCGGGGGAGTACACCTTCGACTGGCTCGACGACGTCATCGCCCTGCTGCACGAGAACGGCATCGAGGTGGACCTCGCGACGCCGACCGCCGCCCCGCCGAACTGGCTGCTGACCGCCCACCCGGAGGTCCTGCCGGTGGACGCCACGGAGCGCCGCGAGCGTCCGGGTGGACGCCTCGGGTGGTGCTCCGCCTCGACGGTCTTCCGCGAGCACGCCCTGCGGATCGTCGGTGCCCTGGCCGAACGCTACGGACACCACCCGGCGGTGCGGCTCTGGCACGTGAGCAACGAGCTCGGCGGCGGGAACGGTCGCTGCTACTGCGAGGAGTCGGCAGCGGACTTCCGACGCTGGCTCGCCGAGCGGTACGGGGACGTCGACGCCGCGAACGCCGCGTGGGGGACGGCGTTCTGGGGGCACACCTACACGTCCTTCGACGAGGTCTCGCCCCCTCGAGGCGTCGGCGGCGCACCGAACCCCGGCCTCGCGCTGGACTTCGAGCGGTACTCCTCCGACGCCCTGCTCCGGCACTTCGACGCCGAGAAGGCCGTCATCGAGCAGCACTCGGACGTCCCCGTCACGACGAACTTCATGGTCGGTGCGGGATCGCAGGTCGTCGACTACGCCGAGTGGGCGAAGCACGTCGCGATCCCGGCCAACGACCACTACACGCTCGTCGACGACCCGCACCGCGAGCAGGACCTCGCCCTCGCCGCCGACCGGATGCGCGGCATCACCGCCGGCCGGACCCCCTGGCTGCTCATGGAGCACTCGACGGGCGGGCCGAGCTGGCAGCAGCGCAACCGGGCGAAGGAGCCGGGGGAGATCCTGCGGAACTCGCTCGTGCACGTCGCCCGCGGATCCGACGGCGCGCTGTTCTTCCAGTGGCGGGCGTCGACCGCGGGGGCCGAGCAGTTCCACTCCGCGATGGTCCCGCACGCCGGCACCCGCACGCGCATCTGGCGGGAGGTCGTCGCGCTCGGGCGTGCACTCCGTGACCTCGCCCCGGTGCAGGGCAGTCGCGTCGAACCGGCGCGGGTCGCGATCGTCGTCGACGAGCCGTCCGGCTGGGCACTGCAGTCCGGGCTGAAGCCGCACCGAGCCCTGCGGTACTCGCGGGAGCTCCGTGCCTGGTACGCCGCGTTCCACGACCGGCAGGTGCTCACCGACGTCGTGCCCTCGGACGCCGACCTCGACGGGTACGACGTGGTCGTCGTCCCGACGATGCTCGTCGTCGACGACGCCACCGCCGCGCGGATCGCCGCGGTGGTCGACCGTGGTGCGACCATGATCGTCACCTACCTGTCCGGCGTGGCCGACGAGACCGCCCGCATCCGCGCCGGCGGCTACCCGGGCGCGTTCCGGCAGGTGCTCGGCGCCTGGAGCGAGGAGTTCACCCCGCTGCAGCGTGACGAGACCCGCACGCTCGACGACGGCGGGACCGTCACCGACTGGGCCGAGGCCGTGGTGGTCGACGACGCCGACGTCGTGCTCCGGTACACGGGTGGCCCGCTCGCGGACCGCGCAGCGGTCACCCGCCGCGCTGTCGGCGGCGGCGCCTGGTACGTGTCCGCGATGCTGCCTGCCCAGAGCACCCAGCGGCTCGTGGACCGGGTCATCGAGGAGCGCGCGCTCCCGCGGACGGTCACCGCGCCTCCCGGCCTGGAGGCGGTGCGCCGCGTCCACGACGACGGTTCCGTGTTCCTGTTCCTCGTCAACCACCGCGCTGACGACGTCACGGTCACCGCGTCCGGTACGGACCTGCTCGACGGTTCCGGCCACGGGCCGGAGACCGTCGTCCCCGCGGGACGCGTCCGCGTCCTGCGCGAGGAGCGTGCGTCGTGACCGTCGTGGACCGCGACCCGGCGCCGGCGCACGCGCTGGACGGCCGGCGGGTGCACGTCCTGCGCGACGGAGGGGTGTCGCTCGTGCTCGCGACCGCCGACGAGGGACTGCCCGAGGTGCTGCACTGGGGCCGCGACGTCGGATCCGTCGCGGAGAGCGACGGCGACGACCTGCGGCTCGCGGTCGGACGGCCGCTCGGACCGAGCGCCCTCGACGCGGCCTGGCCGCTGACCGTGCTGCCGACCGAACGCGACGGGTGGGAGGGCCGACCGGGGATCGCGGGGCACGTCGACGGGCTGCCGCTCGTGCCGCGGTGGCGCGACGTCGAGGTGACCGCAGAGCCGGGCGCTCTGCTCGTCACCGCGGTGTCCGACGAACTGCTGCTGCGGAGTGCCTTCCGGCTCGACGGCGCGGGGGTGCTGCGCGTGGGGCACACCGTGACGAACGCAGCTGCAGCGCCCGTGCACCTGCAGGCGCTCGAGGCGACGCTGCCGGTCGACGAACGGGTCGGCGAGGTGCTCGACCTGGCCGGACGCTGGACCCGGGAGCGGACCCCGCAGCGTCGAGCCCTGACCGCCGGGAGCCACGCGCGGGAGAGCCGTCGTGGTCGCACGGGCCACGACGCCCCGACGCTGCTCGTGCTCGGGACGCCCGGGTTCTCGGACGCTTCCGGTGCGGTCTGGGGCGTGCACCTGGCCTGGAGCGCCGACTCGGTGCACCGGTACGACGTGCTCGCCGAAGCGCGACCGCTGCTCGGCGCCGGGGAACTCCTGCGCGCCGGCGAGGTCGTCCTCGGGCAGGGGGAGTCCTTCGCCGCGCCCGACGCCGTCTTCGTCTGGAGCGACGCCGGGCTGGACGGCCTGTCCGACCGGCTGCACGACTCGCTCCGCAGCCGCCCCGGCCACCCGAAGCGTCCGAGGCCCGTGGTGCTCAACACCTGGGAGGCCGTCTACTTCCGGCAGGAGCTCGCGCCCCTGGTGGCCCTGGCCGAGACCGCGGCGGACATCGGCGTCGAGCGGTTCGTGCTCGACGACGGCTGGTTCCTCGGACGGCGTTCGGACTCGACGTCGCTCGGCGACTGGCGCGTCGACCCGACGGTGTGGCCCGACGGCCTCGGGCCGCTGGTCGACCGGGTCCGCGGACTCGGCATGGAGTTCGGGCTGTGGTTCGAGCCCGAGATGGTGAGCCCGGTGTCCGAACTCGCGGCGGCGCACCCCGAGTGGCTGCTGCAGCGCCCCGAGGACGACGTCCGCACCTGGCGGAACCAGTACGTGCTCGACATGGCGAACCCGCTCGCGCGGGCGTACGTGCTCGAGGCGATGTCCGCCGTGATCGCGGCGCACCACGTCGACTTCGTGAAGTGGGACCAGAACCGCGACATCGTGCACGCGGTGCACGCCGGACGCGCCGGCATCGACGCGCACACCCGCGGGGTCTGGGCGCTGATGGACGCCCTGCGCGCCCGGCACCCGTGGCTCGAGATCGAGGCGTGCGCGAGCGGGGGCGCCCGAGTGGACCTCGGCGTGCTGGAGCGCACCGACCGGGTGTGGCCGTCGGACTCGAACGACGCCTTCGAACGGCTGCCGATCCAGCGGTGGACCGAGGCGCTGCTGCCCCTCGAGCTGATCGGTTCGCACGTCGGCCCCGAGGTCTCGCACACCACCGGACGGCACCTGGACCTGGACTTCCGGATGGCGGTGTCGTTGTTCGGCTCGGCCGGCATCGAGACCGACGTCACCCGGCTGTCACCGTCGGAGCTCGACCGGTTGCGGGCGTGGACGACGCTGTACAAGCGGGAGCGCGGGCTGCTGCACACCGGGCGGCTGCGGCACCTGGAGCTCGGCGACCCCGGGCTCGTGGCGACCTCGGTGGTGGCCGTCGACCGGTCGCGGGCGCTGGTGCGGGTCGCACGGACCGAGACCGGGCCGCAGTCGCTGCCGGTGCCGTTGCGGATGCGGGGGCTCGACCGGGCTCGGCGCTACCGGCTGGCCCCGGTCGCGGGGCTGCGGGTGCCGCACGGGCTCGACATGGTGCCGCCGGCGTGGCTCGTGCGCGGGCACCTGGAGCTGTCGGGTGCGGTGCTCGAGGACGTCGGGGCGCGGCTGCCGTTGCTGGCCCCCGCGACCGCGATCGTGTTCGAACTGACCGCCCTCGACTGACCCGCCCCGCCCGCGTCAGGGGAGCAGCGAGCCCGCGTGGCGCAGGACGAGCGGCCCGACGAGCGCCTCGGGGTCGATGCCCGGCGCACCCGTCACCGTGAACGTCACCGACTCGCCGGCGAGCAGGGACACCAGGCCGTCGTCGACCCGAGCGGCCGGGTCCACGCGGTCCGGGAACAGCGAGACGTCCCGCGCGTAGGACGTCGCCGTCACCGTCACGACCGCCCCGTCGTCGGTCGCCGTGACCGACGTCGAGAGCGGCGACCGGGCGAGGACCTGATCGACGACCTCGGCGAAGTCGAACACCGTGCGGGTCCCTGCCCCGGTGACGACCAGCACCTCGGAGCCGGTATCTCCGGGCACTGCGAGCGCAGCCGGCAGCGTGACCCGGTCGGCGTCGGCGGGCCCGGCGGTGAGCGGGAACGAGGACGACTCGAGCACGGTGCCGTCGAACGCGACGCGGGAGACCGTGACCTCCTCGGCGACCGGTGCCCCGGACGCGTTCACGAGCACGACGTCGAGCCCACCCGCAGCACCCGCAGCACCGGACGCAGCGGGCTGCACGGTGAGCAGGACCGGCTGGTATGCCTGCCGCACCGCGTACCAGACCGGCTTCCGGATGCCCGCGTGGTCGACGAGTGCCCAGGACACCACGGGCCAGTCGTCGTTGAGCTGCCAGACGATCATGCCGGTGTTGTCGGGCGTGCGGGACCGGAACCACTCCATGCCGAAGCGGATCGCGTGCGCCTGGTTGAGCTGCGCGGCGAAGTGCCAGTCCTCGATGCTCGTCGGTGCGGGCAGGTGCCCGCGCACGCCGTCGGCGAGCTTCTGGTTGCCCTGGTCGGCCTTCTGGTGCACGAGCATCTCGTGACCGTCGGGGTCGAGCGGCTCGTCGTGGACCACCGCGGTCAGGGTCGACCACGCGGGCGGCCCCTGGAACCCGAACTCCGCCACGAACCGCGGGTTCCAGTCGGCGTAGGCGCGGTAGTCGAGCCGGTTCCAGACGTCCCAGATGTGCACGCTGCCGTTCCGCTCGTCGTTCGGCGTCAGGTACTCGTCGAACGAGAACGGGCTGCCCGGCGTGTACGGACGGGTCGGGTCGAGCTCGGCGACGATCGACGGCAGCAGCGAACGGTAGTAGCCGTTGCCCCAGGTCCGGCCGACGAGCGACGGCCGCCACCCCCACTCGGCGTACGCGACGAGGTTCTCGTTGTTGCCGTTCCACACCACGAGCGACGGGTGCGGGCTGAGCCGGGTGACGGCTTCGCGGACCTCGGGCTCGACCTCGTCGGCGAGCCAGGGTTCCTCGGCGTAGGCGGCGCAGGCGAACAGGAAGTCCTGCCAGACGAGCACGCCGAGTTCGTCGCACCGGTCGTACAGGTCGTCGGACTCGTAGATTCCGCCGCCCCAGACGCGGAGCAGGTTGACGTTCGCGTCGATCGCGTCGTCGATCCGGTCGGCGTAGCGCTCGGGCGTCATCTCGGTCAGGTACGCGTGGTCGGGGATCCAGTTCGCGCCGCGCACGATCACGGGCCGGTCGTTCACCCGGAGCAGGAACGGCGCTCCACCGGCGTCGGCCGCGGTGTCGAGCGTGACGGTGCGGAACCCGACGCGGCCGGTCCAGACGTCGTCGCCGACCTCGACCCGGACGTCGTACAACGGCTGGTCGCCCTCGCCGCGCGGCCACCAGACGGCGACCTCGGGCACCTCGAGCCGCACGACGGCGGACCCGGCCGTGCGGTCCGGACCGGTCACGACGGGGCGCGCGCCGACGACCCGGCCGGCGGTGTCCGCGTGGTCGGCGGGGCGGACGGGAGGCACGGTGTCGGCACCGGGGTGCGCTGCGGACGCGTGGTGCGGGGCCAGGGTGATCCGGGCCTCCAGTCCGGCACCGGCGTCACCGCCCGCGGACGCGACGGGCGCGCTGCCGATGGCCTGCGAGAAGGCGCCGGAGGAGCCGGCGAACTCGACGTCCACGTGCGCGGTGAGCACGCCGGTGGTGCCGTCGACGTCGACGAGCGGGCGGACGGCCGCGATGCGGGCGCCGCTCCACGACTCGATGCCGATCGACTTCCAGATGCCGCTCGTGGCGACGTCGATGCCCCAGTCCCAGCCGAAGTTCGACGCGTTCTTGCGCAGCGCGTTGTACGGGTGGTGGTTGACGTGGGGGAGTTCGCCGCCGTGCAGGGCGGACAACCGCTCGGCCGCGGGGACCGGGGCGTCGAAGGTGACGACGAGCTCGTTCGCGCCGGGGCGCAGCAGGTGCCCGACGGGGAACCGGTACGCGCGGTGCTGGTTCGCGGTGGTCGCGACGACGACGCCGTTCAGCTCGATCGTCGCGAGGGTGTCGAGACCGTCGGCGACCAGGTCGTGGCGGTCGTGCGTGCCCGTGCCCGACCACTCGAAGGTGCGGCGGTACCGCCAGACCGTGTCGCCGATCCACTGGGTCGCGGCCTCGTTGTCGCCGTCGAACGGGTCGGGGATCCGGCCCGCCCGCAGCAGGTCGGTGTGCACGCAGCCGGGGACGATCGCGGCGACCGGCTCCCGGTGCGCATCGGCCTGTGCCGGTCCGTGCACCGCCTCGACCGTCCACGTGCCGTCCAGGGTGGTCCGCTCCATTGCGTCTCCTCATCGTTACGGGGCCGTGACACGACCCCTTGACCGCCTTAGTTTACGCGTGTAACAATCACGCTCACAACGTGGATCCTGCGACGACGCAGACCGAGAGGACAACGATGTTCAACCCAACCCGTTCACGGCTCGCCATCGGCGCCGCCGTACTCCTCGCCGCCGGCCTCGCGCTGAGCGGCTGCAGCGCGAGCGGCAACGCCAGCACGAAGGGCGACGCAGCCTCGACCCTGGTCGCCTACACCGGACAGTCCGGCGACTACCAGATCAACTTCAACCCGTGGTCGCCGTCCAACATCGGTGGCGTCGGCACGATCTACGAGTCGCTGTTCTTCATCACCAACGTCAACACGAAGGACCCGAAGCCGCTGCTCGGCAAGTCCTACGAGTGGAACACGGACGGCACCCAGCTCACCATCACGCTGCGCGACGGGGCGACCTGGAGCGACGGCGAGCCGTTCACCTCGAAGGACGTCGTGTTCACGCTCGACATGCTCACGAAGCAGAAGGCCCTGAACTCGATCGGCTACGACGGCACCGCGAAGGCCGACGGCGACGACAAGGTCGTCGTGACGTTCGACAAGCCGTCGTTCGTGCTCGGCCCGAACCTGCTCGGCAAGACCTGGATCGTGCCGGAGCACCTGTGGAAGGACATCGACCCGACCACCGACGTCGTGCGCGAGCCCGTCGGCACCGGCCCGTACACGCTCGGCACCTTCAAGGCGCAGGCCTTCACCCTCGAGGCGAACAAGAAGTACTGGGACGGCGCCCCGGCCGTGAAGACCATCCGCTACCTGTCGCTCTCCGGCAACACCGCCGGCGCCGACGCGCTCAAGCAGGGCTCGATCGACTGGCAGACCGGCCCGGTGCCGAACATGGACGACATCGCCGGCAACTACAACGGCTACGACGGCATCACCGTGGGCCAGAACCAGATGGCGCTGCTCACCTGCGCGAACACGGACCTCGGCTGCGCCGGCCCGCAGACCGACCCGGCCGTCCGCCACGCCATCGCCGACGCCATCAACCGCAAGCAGCTCAACTCGCTGGCGTTCGAGAACACCGCGAGCGAGATCTCGCCGACCTTCGCGCTCACCACGACGCAGAAGGACACCATCTCGAAGGACATCGAGCCCGCCGTGATGCCGGAGACCGCCGACAAGGCCGCCGCCGCGTCGACGCTCGAGGACGCCGGGTGGAAGAAGGGCGCTGACGGCATCTACGCCAAGGACGGCAAGAAGCTGTCCCTGACCGTCGAGGTCGTCACCGGCTGGACCGACTACATCACCGCGATCGACACGATGACGCAGCAGCTCAAGGCCGCGGGCATCGAGCTCAAGGCGCAGCAGTCGTCGTGGAACGAGTGGACCGACAAGAAGACCAAGGGCAACTTCGAGCTCGCGATCGACTCGCTCGGCCAGGGCCCGACGGCGAACCCGTACTACCTGTACAACAACTACTTCACGACGGCGAACACCGCGAAGGTCGGTGAAGCGGCCCCGATGAACATCTCGCGGTACAGCAACCCCGACGTCGACAAGGCCATCGCGAAGCTCGCCACGATCGACCCCGAGGACACCGCCGCCACACAGCCGGAGCTCGACACCATCCAGCAGCACATCGTCGAGGACCTGCCGTACATCCCCGTCATGACCGGCGGCACGACGAGCGAGTTCCACGCGGCGAAGTTCACCGGCTGGCCCACGAAGGACGACCTCTACGCCTTCCCGGCGGTCTGGGCGAGCCCGGACAACGCCGAGATCTTCAAGGCACTGAAGCCGGCGAAGGGCTGACCACGATGGGATCGCGACCGAGGAGCACTCGACGATGACCTACTTCCTGCGCAAGATCGGCTTCTACATCGTCGCGCTGTGGGCGGCACTGACGCTGAACTTCATCATCCCGCGGCTGCTGCCCGGGAACCCGGTGGACATCCTGCTCGCCAAGCTCCAGCAGCGCGGCGGGCAGGTGACCCCGGCGACACGGCAGGCGTACGAGCTGCTCCTCGGTGGCGATTCCTCGGAACCGTTGATCTCCCAGTACGGCCACTACCTGGTCAACGTGTTCCGCGGTGACCTGGGGGTGTCCGTCAGCTACTTCCCGGCGCCCGTCACCGAGGTCATCGCGAGCTCGCTGCCGTGGACGATCGCCCTGGTCGGGATCGCGACGATCCTCGCCGCGATCATCGGCGTCGGCCTCGGTGCCTTCGTCGGCTGGCGTCCGGGCACCTGGCTCGACTCGTTCGTGCCCGCCACCACCCTGCTCGCCGCGGTGCCGTACTTCTGGCTCGCGCTGATCCTGGTGTACTTCTTCGCCACCGGCATCCACCTGTTCCCGGCGCAGGGCGGCTACGACGTCATCCTGACCCCCGGGTTCAACTGGGACTTCATCGCCTCGGCGGTCCAGTACGGGGTGCTGCCCGCCGTGACGATCGTGCTCGCGTCCCTGGGCGGCTGGCTGCTCGGCATGCGCAACATGATGGTGTCGACGCTGTCCGAGGACTACATCACCACCGCCCAGGCCAAGGGGCTCTCCGACGGCAAGATCCTGCGGAACTACGCCGCCCGGAACGCCGTCCTGCCCTCGGTCGCCGGCTTCGCGATCTCCCTCGGGTTCATCGTGTCCGGCTCCGTCGTCACCGAGCAGGTGTTCTCGTACCCGGGCATCGGGTCGAAGCTGCTGTCCGCCGTGACGAACAACGACTACGCGCTCATGCAGGGGATCTTCCTGTTCATCACCCTGGCGGTCCTCGGCGCGAACCTCGTCGTCGACCTGCTGTACGGGCTCATCGACCCGCGGACGCGGGCGCGGAGCTAGGGAGGACACGCCATGACCAACATCCAGCAGGACACCGAACCCACCATCGGCGCACTCGCCGAAGAGGCCGACACCACCACGTCCATCGCCACCCGGCGGCAGACCAAGGGCGGCATCCGCCGTTTCCTGCCGACCCTGACCCCGTGGCTCGTCACGGGCATCGCGCTCGTCGCCGGCGTCACGCTGTTCGGCGTCGTCGGGCCGCTGCTCGTCGGCGACCCGACCACCATCCGCGACTCCGGACTGCAGGGGCCGAGCGGCTCGAACGTCCTGGGCACGACCCAGACCGGGCAGGACGTCCTCGCCCAGCTCGCCTACGCCACCCGCGGCAGCCTGCAGATCGGCCTGATCGTCGGCGTGCTCGCCACGGTGCTGTCCGCGTTCTTCGGGATCCTCGGCGCCTACCTGGGCGGGATCATGGACGAGGCGTTCTCGCTGTTCTCGAACGTGTTCCTCGTCATCCCCGGCCTGCCGCTCGTCATCGTGATCTCCGGCCTGGTGCCGCGCGAGGCCCGTGGGCTCTGGACCATCGCCGTCGTCCTCGCGATCACCTCGTGGGCCGGGTCCGCCCGGGTGCTGCGTGCGCAGACGATGTCGATCCGCAACCGCGACTACGTCTCCGCCGCCCGCGTCGCCGGCGAGCGGCCCTGGCGGGTCATCGCCGTCGAGATCCTGCCGAACCTGCTGCCCGTCCTGGCGTCGCAGTTCGTGTTCGCGGTGATCGCCGCGATCCTCGGGGAAGCGGGACTGTCGTTCCTCGGGCTCGGGGCGTCGAACTCGTCGACGCTCGGCACCATGCTCTTCTACGCCCAGAACGGCTTCGCGCTGGCGAACGGTGCCTGGTGGTGGTTCGTACCACCCGGCCTGCTCATCGCGCTGCTCGGCATGGGCCTGTCCCTGGTGAACTTCTCGATCGACGAGGTCATCAACCCGCGGCTCGCCAACGTGCGGGCGCAGCGACGGCGCGACCGTCGTGCGAAGCGCGCCGCCCGCGCCACGCGTTCCGCACGCACCACGAAGGAGTTCGTCCGATGAGTGCCGAAGCCGTGCTGACGATCGACCACCTCGACGTCGTCTACGAGACCGAACACCCCGTGCACGCCGTCAAGGACGTGTCGCTCACCCTGGCCCCCGGCGAGATCCTCGGGCTGGCGGGGGAGTCCGGCTGCGGCAAGACGACCCTGGCCTACGCCATCACCCGGCTGCACCGACCGCCGGCGAAGGTCGCCTCGGGCAGCATCACGTTCCACGACCGCGACGGCACCGACATCGACCTGCTCGGGCTGCCGCACGAACAGCTGCGGGCCGTGCGCTGGTCGAAGCTGTCGATGGTGTTCCAGGGCGCGATGAACGCCCTCAACCCGGTCACCACCATCCGGGCACAGCTCGACGACGCCCTGAAGGAACACCGGCGCGACCTGTCCCGCAAGGAACGGCGGGCGATCGCCGAGGACGCGCTGAGCCGCGTCGGCGTCGACCCGTCCCGCATCACCGCGTACCCGCACGAGCTGTCCGGCGGCATGCGGCAGCGCGTGATGATCGCGATGGCGATGCTGCTCGAACCGCAGATCATGATCATGGACGAGCCCACCACCGCGCTCGACGTCGTGGTGCAGCGCGAGATCCTGCGCGAGATCGTCCGACTGCGCGACGAGCTCGGGTTCGCCGTCGTGTTCATCACGCACGACCTGCCGCTGCTGCTCGAGATCAGCGACCGGATCGCGATCATGCTGCGCGGCGAGGTCGTCGAGTGCGACCGCGCCTCCGTCATCCAGCACGATCCGAAGCACCCGTACACGCAGAAGCTGCTGCAGTCGTTCCCGAGCCTGTCGGGGGAGCGCGGCGCGTTCATCCGCTCCGGCGTCGACGACCACGCGGCCGCAGTCCACGAGGAGATCCGATGACCAGTGTGACCGTCAGCCACCTCGGCAAGGACTTCCACACCCGCAAGGGCCTGAAGCGGACCACCCTGCGCGCCGTCGACGACGTGTCGTTCGACCTGTTGCCGGGCCGGACCGTCGCGCTCGTGGGGGAGTCCGGCTCGGGCAAGTCGACCATCGCGCGGATGCTCGCCAAGCTCGAGAGCACCACCCGCGGCTCCATCGACGTGCGGCTCGAGGACGGCACGCCCGTCGTCGGCAGCATGTACCGACGGCACGTGCAGATGGTGTTCCAGGACCCCTTCGCGTCGCTCAACCCGTTCCACTCGATCGAGCACCACATCGCCCGGCCGCTGCAGCTGCACCACCGAGCCCGAGGTGCCGACGAGACCGCCGAGAAGGTGCGGGAACTGCTCGGCCGCGTCAACCTCGACGAGGACTTCGCGAGCCGCCGACCGCACGAGCTCTCCGGCGGGCAGCGGCAGCGCGTCGCCATCGCCCGCGCACTCGCCCCGGGCGCCCAGGTGCTCATCGCCGACGAACCGGTGTCGATGCTCGACGTGTCGATCCGGCTCAGCGTGCTCAACCTGATGGGACGCCTGCAGCGCGAGGACCACCTCGCCGTGCTGTACATCACGCACGACCTGGCGACCGCACGCCACTTCTCCGACGAGATCCTGGTGCTCTACCGCGGCCGGGTCGTCGAACGCGGACCCTCCGACGCCGTGATCCTCAACCCGCAGCACGACTACACCCGGCTGCTCGCCGAGGCCGCCCCCGACCCCGAGCGGATCGACCGCAAGGTGACCTCGGGCAGCGCCCTCGACCGCGCGAAGATCGACAACACCACCTGCTACGACCACGGCGTCGGTGACTGGGTGACGAGTTCGCCCGCGCCGGTCGGCGCACGGTGAGCGGAGCCTTCGCCGACTGGGTCACGCCCGGGTTCTCGGCACGCTTCCGGATCGGCGACGACCAGCCCGCCGCACTCGTGTCCTTCGTGCCGGCCGGTGGAGCGCTCGCCGACGGACCCGACGACCCGCAGCCGTTGGTCGAGCTGACCACGATCGGACACGGGCGGTTCCCGGGCGGGTTCCGGCACGTGGACTCCACGATCGGGGCGCGACTGCGACCCGTTTCCTGGCGTGGGTCCGACGACGCGACCGATCCGTGGTTCCGGATCGTGCAGACGGACGCGGCCACGGGCCTCCAGGTCGAGTCGGTGTTCCGGGCGCGCGCCCACGTCGCGGCGTTCCAGACGTGGACCGAGGTTTCCGCCGACGACGGCGAGCACGTCGTGGACTTCGTGTCGTCGTTCGCGACCGGGGCGTTCCTGACGGACTCCGGTGTCGGCGTCGACGACCTGGCCCTCGTGCACGCGGACAACGACTGGGCGGCCGAGAGCCGGTGGCGGACCGATCCGCTGCGGTCGATCGGGCTGGCGCGCATCGACCGCGAGGCGCAGCACCACCCGCCCCGAAGCCGTGCCGTCGTGCAGAACCGGGGATCGTGGTCGACGGGAGAGGCCCTGCCGATCGGGGTGCTGCAGGCGGACAGCGCTGTGCCGACTCCGTACGCGCTTGTGTGGCAGATCGAGCACAACGGGCCGTGGCTGTACGAACTCGGCGAGACCCGGCGGCACGCGTACGTGCTGCTGAGCGGACCGACCGACCAGGAACACCAGTGGACGGCCGTCGTCGCTCCGGGGCAGCCGTTCGTGTCCGTTCCGGTGTCGGTGGGGATCGCCGGTTCGGTGGGTGGCGCGTTCGAGGTGCTCACGGCGCAGCGTCGGGCGTTCCGGCACGTGCGCGAGGCCGATCGAGCCCTGCCGCTCGTGTTCAACGACTACATGAACACGCTCATGGGCGACCCGACCACCGAGAAGCTGCTGCCGTTGATCGACGCCGCTGCCGACGCCGGAGCGGACCTGTTCTGCATCGACGCCGGCTGGTACGCCGAGGGGCACTGGTGGGAGACCGTCGGACCGTGGGAGGAAGCTGCGTCGCGGTTCCCGACCGGGCTCGGGTCCGTCATCGACCACATCCGGTCGCGGGGCATGCAGGCCGGGCTGTGGCTCGAGCCCGAGGTCATCGGCATCCACTCGCCGCTGGCGGTGTCGCTGCCGTCGCCGGCCTTCGTGCACCACGACGGTGTGCGGGTCGCCGAGCACGGACGGCACCTGCTCGACCTCCGTTCGCCGGAGGCTCGGGCGCACCTGGACGCGGTCGTCGACCGGTTGGTCGGGGAGCTCGGGGTGACGTTCTTCAAGATGGACAACAACACCATGACGGGGCCGTTCACCGGGATGCTCGACCACCAGCGGGCGCTGCTCGACTGGCTCGACGCCGTGCAGGCCCGGTACCCGTCGCTGCTCATCGAGAATTGCGCCTCGGGAGCGATGCGCGCCGACTCCGCGATGCTGTCCCGGTTGCACATGCAGTCGACCTCGGACCAGCAGGACCCGGTGCTGTCCGCGTCGATCGCGGCTGCTGCCCCCGCCGCGATGCTGCCCGAGCAGGCGGGGAACTGGGCGTACCCGGCGCCGTCGATGTCGCCCGACCTGTTCGCGCTGTCGCTCGTGAACGGGGTGCTCGGGCGGATGTACCTGTCCGGCTACCTGAACGCGATGAGCACATCGCAGCGGGCGGTCGTGCGTTCTGCGATCGAGGCACACCGGGCCGTGCTCGAGGTGATCGAGTCGTCGGTGCCGGAGTGGCCGCTCGGGCTGCCCGCCTGGGAGGACCCCTGGATCGCGCTCGGCCTGTGCGCCACCACGGGCGACCTGTACCTGTCGGTGTGGTCGCTGCCCGGTGCGTCGGCGTCGGCGTCGGTGTCGGTGCCGCTGCCGGCGTTCGCCGGGCAGGCGGTGGTCGTCGAGCCGCTGTTCCCGACGGTGCTCGGATCGTGGTCCGTCTCGTGGGAGGCATCGGCGGGCGTGCTCCACGTCGGTCACGGTGGCGCCACCCCGACGGCACGGGTGTTCCGCATCCGACCGGAGGAGGCGGGCGCGGAGCACTGAGCGGTGGTGACACCGGGTGGGGCGCGCCTCGATGGCAGCGGGGCGCGTCACATGGTGAGCAGGAATGGTCGGGTCGCGGTGACGCACCCGACCATTTCTGCTCACCGAGCGCGCGTCGGGAAGCGCGGGGGTCAGGGGAGGAGTCGGAGCTCCATCGCACGGGTCACGGCACGGGTGCGGTCGTTGACGCCGAGCTTCTCGAACACGTGCCCGAGGTGCGTCTTCACCGTCGTCTCGCTGAGGAACAGGGCGCGGCCGATCGCCGGGTTCGAGTTGCCCTGGGCGACGAGCTGCAGGACCTCGAGTTCGCGCGGGGTCAGGGACGGGCCCGTCGGGATCCCACCGGTGGCCCGCCTGACGAGCGCCGCCGCGGCCGAGGGAGCCAGTGCCGTCTCGCCCCGCGCCGTCGCCCGAACCCCGGCGAGGATCTCGGACTCCGGGGCTGCCTTGAGCAGGTAGCCGGTGGCCCCGGCCTCGATGGCCGCGAGGATCTGGTCGTCGGACTCGTACGTCGTCAGGATCAGGACGCGGACGGCCGGCTCCGCCGCGAGGATCTCCGCCGTCGCAGCATCACCGTCGAGCTCGGGCATCCGCAGGTCCATCAGCACGACGTCGGGGCGCTCCGCCAGCACGACGGACACCGCGGCACGGCCGTCGCTGGCCTGGCCCACCACGTCGATGTCGTCGGCGTCCTGCAGCAGCGCGACGATGCCGGAGCGGACGATCGGGTGGTCGTCGGCGACCACGACGCGGATCACCGGGTCACCTCCGCCACGGGGTGACGAACGGCGGACGGGTGGCCCGGTGCGGCTCCGGTGGGCAGGATCGCCTCGACGACGGTGCCCCGGCCCAGGGCGCTCGTGATCGTGCAGGTCCCGCCGGCGAGGGCGAGGCGCTCGCGGAGTCCGCGCAGGCCGTGCCCGGCGGTGGGCTGCTCGGGGTCGAACCCGGCGCCGTCGTCGGTGACCCGCAGCACGGTCTGCTCTTCGTCGCGGAACAGACCGACCTGCACGGAGGCGGAGCCGGCGTGCGCGCGGACGTTGGAGAGGGCCTCTTGCGCGACCCGCAGCAGGACCACCTGCGCATCGCGATCCAGCACGCAGTCGGACGCGTCGACGGTGACGACTGCTCCGGTCTCGCGGGTGTGCCGTTCGGCGAGACGGTGGAGGGCGCCGGCGAGGCTGTCGTGGGTCATGCCGGCTGCCCCGGCTGCGACGAGGGTGCGGGATTCCTCGAGGGCGGCGCGTGCGGATTCCTCGAGGACGGTGAGTCGTTCCTCGAGCGCGTCGGAGCGGTCGTTCGCCAGGTCCCCGCGAGCCCGTTCGGTGAGCATGACGATCCCGGCGAGGTTCTGCGCGACGGTGTCGTGGATCTCGCGGGCCAGGCGCTCCCGTTCGCTCGCGATGCCCGCCGTGCGGTTCGCGTCGGCGAGGGACTGCTGGGTGGCGCGGAGTTCCTCGACGAGCTGGCGGCGCTCCTCGGACAGGCCGGCGACGCTCGAGATCCACACGCCCATCGCGCAGGCGCCGATGACGCTGATGCCCTCGATGAGCAGGGTGCTGACGAGGGCGTCCGGGCCCTCGGAGACCTGCAGACCGATGCCGCTCGCGACGCCGACCGCGATGGACAACAGGACCGCGGTGCGGACCCGCTCGGACTGCACCCAGACGAGCGGGAACACGATGCACTGCACGAAGGCGGTGCTCGGCACGACGGCCGGCAGCACCAGGGCGGCGACGACGACGAGCGGCAGGAACGCGGCGGCGGCTCGGGGGCTGTCGTAGCCGCGGTGCCCGTACGCGAGGTACGCCACGACGAGGACCACGACCGCCAGGTACGCCGGCCAGCGGGTCGACCACGGGGACCAGCCGAGCGCGGTGATCACGGCGGTGAGGAGCATCGTGCCCGCGAAGAACACGTGCAACCACCGGTTGCGCACCCACGTCTCGCCGCTCATGACCACAGCATCCCATCGATGCAGGACCGCGGAGCGGTTCTCCACAGGCCCCATCAGGCGTCCTTGCGGTTCCAGCGGAAGGTGAGGGCGCAGGCCACCGTGCCCCCGACCAGCCACGCGACCAGGACGAGCGTTCCGAGGGCGAGGTGCCACGCGCCTCCCGGCTCGGCGGACGCGAACGCGTCGGGCAGGAAGACGGACCGCATGCCGGACGCCATCCAGCGCAGGGGGAAGACGGACGCGACGTTCTGCAGCCAATCGGGCAGTTGCGTGAAGGGCAGGTAGACGCCGGAGATGAACTGCAACACCAGGACGATGGGGACGATCGTGGCGGTGGCGCGGCGGCCCTCGCGGGGGAGCGCCGAGATCGCGATGCCAAGGACGCAGCTGGTCGCGATACCGAGGACCATCACACCCGCGAAGACGCCCCAGTTGCTCGCCGCGGTCGGTAGGTCGACGCCGAACACCAGGCTCGCGATCCCGAGCAGCAACGCCGTCTGCACGATGGTCGTGACGAGGACCATGCCGATCTTGCCGACGAAGTAGCTCAGGACCGGCAGCGGTGTGCCGCCGAGGCGCTTCAACGTGCCGTCACTGCGTTCGGTCGCGATGTCGACGCCGAGGGACTGGGTGCCGGAGAGCAGGATGCCCGTCGCGACCAGACCCGGCAGGTAGTAGGTGGCGTAGTCGACGCTGATCGGCCGCCCGTTGCTGGCGACGGCGCGGATCGGGTCGGCGTCCGCGAAAGCGACCGAGAAGAGCGCCAACATGATGATCGGGAAGAGGAACGTGAAGAAGACGGCGTCGGGGGCGCGGAAGTAGGAGCGGATCTCGTACGAGATGCGGCTGGTCGCGGTGTTCACTGCTGGCCCACCATTCCGAGGTAGACGTCCTCGAGGGACGGGCGGATGACTTCGAGGTCGTGCATGGCCGTGGTGCTGCTGCGGACGAGTGCGGTCGGGTCGGTCGTGCGTTCGTCGT
Source organism: Curtobacterium sp. PvP017 (assembly GCF_054060195.1). Taxonomy (NCBI): domain Bacteria; kingdom Bacillati; phylum Actinomycetota; class Actinomycetes; order Micrococcales; family Microbacteriaceae; genus Curtobacterium; species Curtobacterium sp. PvP017. The sequence goes on along the minus strand of NZ_JBSSCY010000006.1, from coordinate 266,612 downwards.
GGTGTTCGCCGGCATCGTCGCGCCAGCGGACCCGTGGTGTGCGGGCTGCGGCGCCGCCGATCTCGTCGATCGGGGCGATGTCGAGCAGCTTCCCGTCCGCGATCACCGCTGCACGGTCGGCGAGCTGGGCTGCTTCGTCGAGGTAGTGCGTGGTGAGCAGGATCGTCGTGCCCTCGGCCTGCACCTGGCGCAGGAGCTCCCAGAACTGGCGGCGGGCCTCGGGGTCGAAGCCCGTGGTCGGTTCGTCGAGGAACAGGACCTCGGGGCGGCCGATGATGCCGAGGGCGACGTCCACGCGGCGGCGCTGGCCACCGGAGAGTCGGGCGATGCGGGTGTTGCGCTGGGCGGTGAGCCCGACGGCCGCGATGAGGTCGTCGACGCTGCGGTGCTTCGGGTAGAGCGTCGCGAAGTGGTGCAGCTGCTCGGCGACGGTGACGTTCGGGGACTCGGCGCTGGTCTGCAGGACGATGCCGATGCGTGCGTTGTGGCTGCGGCTCGTCCGTGCGGGGTCGTGGCCGAGGACGCGGACCTCGCCGGCCGTGCGGGAGCGGTACCCCTCGAGGATCTCGACCGTGGTGGACTTGCCGGCGCCGTTCGGGCCGAGGAGGGCGAAGGTCTCGCCGGGCTGGATGTCGAAGCTGACGTCGTCGACGGCGACCTTGCCGGTGGCGTACTGCTTGCTGAGGTGCTGGACCTCGATGGCGGGGGACTCGGGCATGGGTCCAGCCTGGCCGGTGGGGCGCCGCGGGGGATCGGTGGGGGCGGTGGTCTCGGCATCGTCCGATCGGGGGATGGTGCGGCCGGGAAAGGTGGTTCGGCTTCCGGCCGGTGACGGTTCTGGTTCGCGATCGTCGGGGATCGTGAACCGAAACCGTCACCGTCTCAGTACTGCGGGCGGATCCAGTCCGTCACCGCGGGCGAATCCATGCCGTCGGCACGTCGAAGCGTGCGCGCCGCACGGCCGTCCGGCTCGGCGTTCCGCAAAACCGCGGCAAGCATGGCTTCGCTGAACTGTGTGATTGAATGATCCATTACGAGACAACGAGCGAGACATTCCAGAAACCTGGTAGATGTGACCCATCGACGATAAGCTGTCAGGGGCGCGGGTCTCCATTTGGTCGAATTTCGGCTTCTTCTTTGAATACCAAGCGGCTGAACATTCGGACCATGTCCCTCTCCTTCGAAGGTCTCGAGGTCACGGGAACGCTGGTTGCGTTCCAGTGCAATGCAGTCTTATCCTGCCGGTCGAGTTCCCTGAGCATATTCAGGAGATTATCCCGAGCCTCCTGAGGCAGGTCTGCGATTGCTGCCGCATCTGCCAGGAAGTCGGGCATCATCAGTCGTGTTAGGGCTTCGGCTTCCGGCACTTCAATTGCTTCACGCTGGCGTCGGGCTTCAAGCTCCCACCTCTCGCGGCTCGATCGAGCCCGACTCTCCTCGGCCTGTGCGCGAGCTAGATCTGCTTCCGCTCGCATTTTGGCTGACTCGCTCAGTTCTCGCCATCCGCCCGTCCAGTCTCTGAATAAGCCCCTCACCTGCTTGAGAACCTGATTTGCGAGGATCACTCCGAAGCCAACGGAAGGCCACACGAGATGTGGGGCCAAGGCGTTTGCTACTTCCGGAAGCTGGCCAACGATTTCAAAAGGACTTCCGTAGCGCAACCTGTCGACTCGAAGGTCCGGTTGAGAGGTACGGGACCAGTACCGATACTCGTCGACGTTGAGTAGCGTAGAGAAGCTAGTCAGCCTTGCAAAATCGTCGAGGTTGGTTTTCAGCGTGGGAAGCGTGAGCCCGCCTGGTTCCAAGATCGTGAAGACGATCGTGGTTTGGCTGCCAGGTCTGGGAGCGAGGCTGTAATCCGACATGACCGAGAGCCTATCGAGCACGAGGCGGGAGAGGCCCTTCTGTCGGCGCTAGTCGTGTTCGATCGAACCGGCTGCAAGTTGCGGCTTACCAGAGCGGCTTCGCGCTACAGAGACGACTGTACGCAGTGAAAATACGGCTCGCCTGTCGTCCGTTCGATCGGACGTCGGCTGCGCTCAAGACAGTGCTGAAGCGTTTGACTCCCCAGGAACGACGCGCATCGGGCCAGCGACCAGGGATCAAAGGGCCAACGAGCTTTGCACTTGCGCCCGATGTGGAACAGTTGAAATCCGGATCAACCGTAGGCCCGTTGTCGGTTCGCCCCAAATTCAGAACGTTCACTGGTTGTGCTGCGGAGGGTGCGCGTAGACCGGGAGGATGCAGGTCGTCGGAGTCGAACAGTTCGGAGGGCCGGAGGCCCTCGCCGTCCACGAGGTGCCGGAGCCGCACGCCGGTGCGGGGTCCGTGCGGATCCGGGTGCAGGCGTTCGCCGTGAACCCGACCGACACGGGGGTGCGTGCCGGGGAGCGGGACAGCTCGCAAGCCTCACCGCCGTACGTGCCAGGGATGGACGCCGCCGGCGTCATCGACGAGGTCGGGCCCGACGTCACCGGATGGCAGGTCGGCGACGAGGTCATGGCGATCGCGTTGCCGCTCAGCACGCACGGCGGGGCGTACGTGCAGGAGCTCGTGGCGCCGGTGGGGTCGTTCACGCGGATCCCGCGGGGGACGTCGCTCGAGGCCGCGTCCACGGTGCCGATGAACGGGCTGACCGCGCTGCAGATCCTGTCGCTCGCCGGGCTGTCGCGTGGGGACACACTCGCCGTGACCGGTGCTGCCGGGCTGCTCGGGAACTACGTGGTGCAGCTGGCGAAGGCCGCCGGGCTGACCGTGATCGCGGATGCTGCTGACAAGGACGAGGCGCTGGTTCGGTCGCTCGGGCCGGACCACATCGTGCCTCGCGGTGATGGGTTTGCTGCCGCGGTGCGCGAGCTCGTGCCGGACGGGGCCGATGCGCTCGCCGATGCTGCGGTGCAGCGGTCCTCGGTCGTGGATGCGGTCCGCGACGGCGGAGTGTTCTTCGACGTGCGTGGGTGGCAGGGGAACGGGGCTCGGGGGATCGAGTTCGTGCAGGTGATGGTGTTCTCGGAGTACCGGTCGTTCGACAAGCTCGAGCAGCTGCGGCACGCGGTGGAGAGTGGGACGTTGACGCCGCGGGTTGCCGAGGCGCTGCCGGCTGCGCGGGCTGTGGAGGCGCATGAGCGGTTGGAGGCCGGGGGAACGCGGGGGCGGTTTGTGCTCACTTGGTGAGTTGACGACGCGGTGATGGACGGGAGGCGCGGTGCTGGTTGGCATCGTGCCTCTTCTGTCTTTCGGCCCTCATGCCTGAGTAAATGAACGCGACTCAACGAACCGTCGGAGCGAGTCCGGCGCGATCGTCTCGCGACCACGAAGAGCTTCCTCGATACAGATTCCGTCCACAGCGTCGTAGATTGAGATGCGCGCCAGCTGGACAAGTCCAGTTGCGGCCGCAGCATCCTTGATCGCGTCGTACAGCGCTCGTTGCTTCCATCGCGGAGCCCCGCCGTGGTCGAACACCCACTTCTCGTCGGCTGGCCCGAACATGCGCTCGGCCGGGGGACTGGTCCATCGTCTGCCACCGGTCCCTGCGCGGCCTTCGTGGGCTCCAGCGTGCTGACGGTACGCCGCCGCCCACGGAAGTACTGCTGCGAACGGCGCTTGCAGCGTCTTCGATACCGGTTGAAGTGCATGTCTTCATCAAGTTCGACGATTACGTCCGAGTACGGCAGATCCCAAGCGCCCGGTCGAAGGAGTGGTTCATCGAGTTTGCCTCCGAGCTGGCGGTAGAGGCCGAGGACCTCGCTCCGCAGCGGCCCGGAAAGGTCCGCGAGTCGCGGTGGTCGCGGTCGTGCGGTAGCCCGTATCAGTCCAGCTTCGATGAGCACCCGGTCCAGCACCGAAGCGCGAGCGCCTGCCGTCACCATCTGCTCAGTCCTTCCGCTGGAGTGCTACGTCGTCGGTCACTCGTAGTCTGCGATGTCACCAGTGCCGCAAGCCGACTGCACCTCGATCGATACCCGTCGAGGACTGGCGTTGACCGAGATCGATTCCACAGCCTGGCCGGTGGTGACCGCGGACCAGAGCGGCCGTCCGTCGTCGATCGTGTCCTGCCGAATCGTCACGTCGTAGTCGTGCTGCTTCCACGTCTTCGCGACCGCGCGAACGAGGGATTCCGGGTTCTCGGAGCCAGCGCGCTCCTGGTCCCACGAGAACGTGACACCCGCGACGTTGGCCGTCGAGCACTCCGACGATGCAGGTGTGTCCGAGAGCGACGTCCAGTCCCCACCGGCAGCATCCATCGTCTGCTTGACCAGGCTGACCATGCCGTCTCGAGCCTGTTCGGCGTCCATCTCGCTGCCTTTCGGTTGTTGCGCACATCCGGCGAGCAGCACCGAAGTGCGGACCAAGCTCAGGATCACTGTCGTAGTGCGTGTGCTCATCGGTCGCTGACCTTCCCGGTGGTCGCGCGGGCGATGTTGTCGAGTGACTCGGTGTTCTTGTCGAAGTACCCGTACTGGCCGGCGTGGTCAGTCGCGTTGTTCCAGATCGGATCGTGGCGATTCACGCCGTTCATCGTCGGGTCGTGCGGGAGACCAGCTGTCGGCAGGTATGTGGCGCCGAACGACGGGCTAGCTGGATCTCGGCGAGTCATGCTGAAAGCCTGCCCGATCCACGACCAGTTGTCGCCCGGCAGGCCAGGGATCGAACGCGGAGCCTGCGCGGCGAAGACCTGATCGGAGTGGATGTCGTCGGCGGTCTTGATCTCGCGTTCCAGTCCGGCCGATCCGACCGTCACGTACGAGTCGACCCCGTAATCACCGTCAGCGAGGGTGAGCGAGGACGTCGTTGACCCGTAGGAGTGCCCGACCACGTTGAGCGTTCCCTTGGTCGAGCCGCGGGCAGCATTGAACCCCGCGAGGTCCTGCCCGAGTCGTTCGCTGCCTGCCCGAGCGAGATCGCCGTGCAGAACCGTCTTCGGCGTCGGGGTCTCGTAGTTGATCCATGCGACGACTGCTGCGTCTCCGACGTAGTCCTGTTGGCGGACCCGGAGGTTGTAAGCGGCTCGCTCCACGACTGTCATGTTCCTCGTGTCCGAGTCCATCCCGGGGACGAGGTACGTGACATCGTGAGCTCTGTCGAGATCACCGATCGAGACAGCGGCGAGTGGCGGGTGGTGTGGGACGAGCGAGGTCAGCTGGACCCCCTTGTACTTCCCGAGGGACGCGCGGATGTTCTTGTACGCGGCGAGGTCCTCGCCTGACGCAGACCCGATGAGCGTCTTGAGTTGGCTGCGGTTCGCCCTGTCCCTTGCCCAGTACGCAACGCCGTTCAGGTTGCCGATCACGGCGGGGGAACGCTGCGATCAAGGCGTCCTGCTCGGAAGAGTGCCCGTCGTTGCTTCCCCGCTCGTGTGACCCGCCGGCCGAGGACCACCAGTCAGCGATCAACTCAGGGTCGGAAACCGAACCAAGCCGGTCGGCGATCGCGGGATCGTCGCGCAGTGCAAGGAGCTGGTCAGGTGTCAACGAACCCAACCAGGTCAGGAGCTGACGATCCGACATCCGGCCCACTGAGTGTGCTTGAACTGCAACGACGCCGACGGAGTCGACGTCGGAGAGCTCCGCGGCCGTCGAGTCGTCCAGTCGTGTCCGCTCAGCGACGAGCTCGGCCCATCGCGTGGACAGTTGAGAGTCCAGAGTGTCTTGCTGTGTCAGCGCGTCAGCGACCCGGCGGAGCATGACGTGATCGGCTTCCACATCCGTCCCGGAGTCGACAGCCTCATTGAGCCGGGAGCGGTCCGTGACGAGCCGATCCCGATCGGCCGCAGCGCTGTCCTGTGCGGAGCGGATGCGGGCGGCTTCATCCTGGATGCGCTCGACTTCGTCGGCGTACCGCGACAGCGTCTGTGCGACGTGCTCGATGAGGGATGCCGTCCGTGAGTAGGACGGTCCGAGGGTCCCAGCCGCCGACGTGAATTGCCGTTTGGCTGAGCCGGACCACTCACCGGCGCTCAGGCCTCCCGCTGCGCGTTCCAGACGGGTCTGCTCGTCGCGGAGCGCTTGGGCACGTGCCTCATGCCGCCGCGCGGTGACCCTGATCGAAGCCGGAGCGCCGCGGGTCGGATCAGCCGTCATTCGGCGTCGCCCGCGAGGTCAGCGTCGCGGCGGCTGAATTCTTCAGCTGCAGTTCGCACCCACCCGCCGATGGTGTCAGTCATCTCTGCGATTGCCCGCACGGATCGCTCGTGTGACGTCGAGGCCTCGCTGTGGGCTGCTGCGACCGCGTCGCTCCCGAAGTCCGCCGCGATGCCAGCAGCGCCAGCTGCCTCGTTCAGCGCTGCGCTGATCCTCGTGATGGTCGTGCTCGCTGCGTTCATCGCTGCGAGATCGACCATGAGATTCCCCAATGTTGCCCCTCCGGCGGTGACAATATCAGATGTCGGACTCGCGCTGACGATCTGCACTCGCATTCGCCATCGACTCAGCGACCGCGTGACGTTCCGCTCCGGACGCCCACCCACAGACCATCTCGTGCTCGTGTCATCCCAACGTAGAGCTCCCGGCGGCCTCGCTCCCGCCGCTCCCGTTCGGTCTCCGACGGATCGGCCGAGGCAGCATCGAGCAGCCGGGGATCGCCGTGCGCGAGCAGCACCTGCTTGAACTCGAGGCCCTTCGCACGCTTCACCGTCCCCACGCGGACCGCATCGGAGCTCCGTCCCGCGTACTGCTGCAGCGAGACGGTCGGGACGCCGGCTCGCCCCAATGCTTCGATGACGTCGTCCGCCTGCCGGTTCGTCGCCGTGAGGATGCCGACGTCACCGTGACCGGTCCCGACCAGCCGGAGGACCTCGGTCAGCCGGTCGAGCATCGCCCGGTCGTGGTCGGCACGACTCGCGAACCGCGTCATCGTCGGAGCAGCACCGGAGCGCGAGACGTCGGACACCGCGTCACCGACCCCATCAACGCCCTCGATGTCCACGAACTGGTCGTCCGCCACCATCTCCTTCGCGAACTCGAGGATCTCAGCGGTGTTCCGGTGGTTGACGTCGAGCACCACGCCTCGGCCCGAAAGATTGATGCCGACCTCGCCGAGCGTGTACCCGCCGGGGTAGATCGTCTGCTGTCCGTCACCGATGAGTGTCAGGCCGTCGGTCCGGTCACCCACGAGCTGGTGCACCAGCGCGACCATCGCGCAGGACAGGTCCTGCGCCTCGTCCACGATGACCGCGTCGTACCGCTCGAGCGGTACCGCGCGGACCGCATCGCGTGCGAGCAGGACGATGTCCTGCCAGTCGTGCGCCCGTCGCTCACGCAGCCCGCGCGCGTACGCCTCGTACAGGTCCCAGACGGCTTGCCGCGTCTCCAGCGGGAGCGCGTGCTTGCGCCCGACGCGAGCCAGGTCCGCGTACTCGTCGAACCGCGTCAGGCCGCGGCCCTTGATGACGTGGCTGATCTCGTCTTCCCAGTACGAGCGCGAGAATCGCGACGACCGCAACGGACTGGAGGCGCGGATCGCGTTCCACGCGTCGTCGAACGCAAGCTGGGCCTCCCGTCCAGGAGTGCGGAACGCGATGCCGCGTTCCTTCAGCAGGCGCGTGGCGAACGCGTGGACGCCCATGAAGTCGACGCGACCGACCATGTCGGGCGCGAGGCGTTCGAGGAGGGACTCGAGGACCTTCGGCAGGGTGCTGATGTACGTCGTGAACAGCACGCGACCGCCGGTCGCGCGTGCGAGGTACGCGGCCCGGTGCAGGCCGACGACGGTCTTGCCGGTGCCGGCAGCGCCGCGGATGCGTGCCGGGCCGTTGAAGCTGCGGCGGACGAGCTTGGCCTGTGCCGGGTCGAGGAACGCCATCCAGTCCTCGATCGGCGCTTCGAGCACGCCGTCGAGGAGCTGGTCGGTCAGCTCGTCGTCCGCGGTGTCGACCCTCGGGACGAGGACGTCGGGTTCGCGGGGGAGCACCGGTGCCGGGACGACGACCTGTGGCGGTGTTGCTCCGCCGTCGCCGATCACGGGGAAGTGGTGCAGCATCGCGGCGAGGACCTCGTCGACGCGGGACGCGGACAATCGGGCTCCACGCTTCGTGATGTAGCCGACGAGGTCGTGCGCCCCGATGACATCGACCGAGGCGACGCGAGCGTGCATGCGCTTCTGGCCTGCGAGTGCGGCGACCGCATGCACCTCGCCGGGCGCCAGGCCCGTGTCCGCCAGTGTTGCCTCGGTGCTGTACGCGAGATCGGCGAGTCGGGCGATGTCGTCGGTGACGTCCTCTTGGCCGCGGGTGATCCGGTCGCCGTGGACCGCGACCTCGCGCCAGGCCTTCGTGTCGACGATGAAGACGCCGGCGCGGCCGACGACGACCATGTCGACCTGCGCTGTGCGGCTGCCTGGCCAGCTGCGGTCCGCGAGCAGGTGGTAGCCGATGCCGGCGAGGGGGGCGAGGATCCGCGCGGTCTCGCTCTCGGTGCGGTGGGCGATCTCGAAGCGGGCAGCGCGTTGCTCGGCGTCGTCTGCCTGGCGGCGGAGTTCGCGTGCATGGCTGCGCTGGCGGTGTGCCTCGACCCCTGCGGATTCTCCGGCCATCGTCATGGTGTTGCCCCTCGGTGGATCTGTTCGTCTCGACCGTTCGCCGTCCCCGTAGCGCGCGGTGCTGATTCATCCTCGTGGATGTGACGCCGCCTCGGGAGCACCTGTTCTGGGGTGCTGCTGACCCAAACTCCCGTTGATACGTTACACATCAATAGGACTGGCAATGCGGGTTTCCGCCGGATTTCCGGGATTACTTCCGATGCCCAATGGGCAGTGTCGAGAAGGACTCGGTTCTGTCTCTAGGATCTCGATGACGGAGGACGATACATGGACGTACGTGAAACCACCCTGCAGGAACTGCTCGGCGGACCCAAGCAGTACCTGGTGCCGCTCTACCAGCGGCCCTACGCGTGGGAGGTGCGTCAGCGGAGGCGCCTGTGGAGCGACATCCTCGAACTCGCCGAGACCCGCCGGACGAACCCGAGCGCGACGCACTTCATGGGCTCACTCGTGCTCTCGACCGGCGCAATCGTGCCGACCGGCATGGAGTTCCTCGTCGTCGATGGCCAGCAGCGACTGACAACGTTGTCGATCCTGCTCTGCGCGCTCCGGGACTACCTCCGGGTGCACCAGACCGACGCGCCGATGCTTGCCGAGAGCATCCACGAGCAGTACATCGCGGACCGCTTCAAGCCCGGCGACGCCCGACTGAAGCTCCTGCCCACGCAGGCGGATCGCGACTCTTTCCGAGCCGTCGTCGACGGCGCAGTCGGCGCCGATTCCACTTCCGGGGTGGGCGACGCCTACTCGTTCTTCCGTCGCGAGCTCGAGCTCGCCGACGACCCGGACGATCCCCACGACATCGAACGGATCCGCGAGGCCGTCCTCGGCGGTCTGAGCTTCGTGTCCATCACCGCTCGCGACGAAGACAACGTCTACCGGATCTTCGAGTCGCTCAACAACACGGGTCTCCGACTGACGCAGGGTGACCTCGTCCGCAACTACCTGTTCATGCGACTCGTGTCCCGTGGGGAGTCGGTGTACACGTCGTGGTGGCTCCCGATGCAGCGCCGGCTCAGCGTCAACGACCTCGAGCTGATCTTCTGGCTCGACGCCGTCGCAGACGAACCGCTGCTCAAGCAGGGCGACATCTACAGCTACCAGCAGGCGCGGCTTGCCAAGATGGACGACGAGCAGATCCTCGCAGAGATCGAACGCTTCAGCCGTTTGTCCGAGCAGCTCGAGGTGATCCGGGAGCCTTCCCGCGAGCCTGACCCCGGTGTTCGCAAGCACCTGCAGCACCTGGCGGAGTGGGGGTCGACGACCACCGTGCCGCTCACCCTTCGGCTCCTCGCACGGCGCGCCGCCGGCGCCAGCAGCACGGAGCAGGTCGCGGGCGCGCTCGCAGCAGTCGAGTCCTACATCGTTCGCCGGACCATCGGTGGGCGCTCGGGCCAGGGCCTCAACCGCACCATCCTGCAGGCGTGCGGCGTCCTTGATGATCGACCGGTCGACCGGGTTCTCGTCGACTACTTCTCGACCGGGCGAAAGTACTTCTCGACCGACGACCAGATCCGCGACGCGGTCCGCACCCAGCCGTTCTACCTACGTGGTCTGCGGACCCAGCAGAAGCTGATCCTGAAGTGGGTGCAGGAGGAACTCAACGCGAAGGAACCGGTCGACGTCGAGAAGTCGACGATCGAGCACATCTTGCCGCAGACGCTGACCCCAGAATGGCGTGCAGCACTCGATGTCAATCTCGCCGACGACGAGACGGCCGACCTCGTGCACGAGCAGCTCGTGCACTCGCTCGGCAACCTGACGCTGACCGGGTACAACTCCGAGCTCAGCAACCGGCCCTTCCCCTCGAAGCAGGAAGATTTCCGAAAGAGCAGCTTCAGCGGTCTGAACCGGCTTGTCCTTGAAGCCTCGACGTGGGGGCGCGCCGAGATCCTTGCTCGTGGTGATTGGTTCGCCGAACGGATCGTCGAGCAGTGGGCCGGCCCGAACGAACGGCTGCAGTCATCCGACACCGGCCGCGACTGGTCGCTCGTACACCAAGCGATCATGGCCATCCCCGCCGGCCACTGGTCGTCGTACGGTGACGTCGCTGCTCTCGTCGGCACGCACCCGGTCCCGCTCGGCGTTCATCTAGCGAGCCACGAGGTCATCGGAGCACACCGGGTGCTGCAGGGCGGCGGCACGATCTCGCCTGGGTTCCGTTGGCCGGACCCGTCAGATGATCGAGACCCCCGTGCGGTTCTGAAAGAGGAGGGCCTGCGGTTCTGGACGAACGGCGCCGCCGACGAGGCCGCCCGTCTCTCAACGGCGGCGCTCGCCGAGCGCGTCGGCCTCGTCACTGACGGAGTCAACGGCACGGACGCCGTGTCGGATGGCACCTTCATGGGCCAACTCTCCAGCGCGAACCCGCCGACGACGTTCCACGCCGTCTCCGAGCTCTTCGCCGCATGGAAGGAACTCGGCGGCACTGTCGAGTTCGGGTCGAACCGGGAGAGCAGCGCGTTCATGACGGCACCGCGTCGCTCCGAGGAGGGGCCGTCGCACTGGCCCTTCGCGATCTACCCGATCTCCGGGAGCGTCGAGGTGGTGTTCCAGCACCTACGAGTCCGCCCGCCGTTCGATGACCTCGCGCTGCGGCAAGAGTTCCGTAGCCGACTCAATGCCGTGCCGGGGATCGACCTCGCCGCCAGCAGGATCGACAAGCGGCCGTCGTTCGCGATCGATGTGCTCAACGCGACCGCTGCCCGCGAGCAGGTCGTTGACGCGCTGCGGTGGTTTGTCGACCAGCTCAATCCCAACACACAGAACGCTGAAGGAGACACCGATGAGCGATGAGCTCCACGACGAAGTGCACGAGGATGAGTCACAGAACGACGAGGCACCCTCGTCGGGGCTGGTCGAGTTCGAGGACGGTCTCGCCATCTTCTTCGGCACCGATGTCCCGGATGGACTCGAGGTCGTTCCGTTCTCGTTCATCGACGAGCCAACGCTGCGCGCAGTCTCGACGGCCGTCGGGAACGCCGTCGGCCTTGGAAGCGTCGGCGCGCAGGGCGTCAACGCAGCGATGCAGGCCCAGGGACTCGTGCGACTGGCACCTCAGACTCTCGAGGCGCTCAAGACGGCGACACCGATAGTCAAGGACGGCTGGAACCTCGGGACCCTCGCGAGCGGCGGCGGTTCGTTCACAGCGTCGGTCCGCTGGCTCCCCGCCACTGCAGCGACGACTGCCTCGGTCCTCGCCTCGATGGGGCCCGCGATCACGTTGATGGTCATCCAGTTCCAGCTGAACCAGATCGCTGCCGTTGCCCAGCACAATCTGGAACTGACCTCGAAGGTGCTGCAGGTCGTGCGCCAGGGCCAGTGGTCCGCGGTGACCGGACACTACGAGACCCTCATCCGCGAACTGCGGCACGCCCGACGGATCGGGGAAGTAACCGACGCCGTCTTCGCTGAGGTGCGTGGCTACCAGGGTGAGCTCACGTCGCAGTGGGATGCGAACAAGCACGCAGTCCAGCGATACGTCGACGAGCTCGAGAAGAAGATCGGGCACAAGGACCGCCAGCAGTACCTCGCCGACAACGGGCAGGCGATCATCGCCGATGTCCAGGCGCTGCTGCTCTCGCAGACATCCTGGTTCGTCTACCAATCCCTCCGCGCAGGCCACCTGTTGCGGAGTGCGAAGACGAACGAGGCAGACGCCAAGCTGCTCGACGGATTGGTGACCGACGCGCGCGATCTGCACGAGCAGTCGCTTGCCCAGACAGACGAGCTGCTGGACCAACTCGCTCGAGAGTTCGCGATCATCGCCGAACTGCCGGGCAAGCGGACGTTCAAGATCGGGGGTACCGCACGAGCGGCGAAGGAGTCGCACCTCATGGTGCGCGAGCTCCAGGACGCCCTCGGGCACATCCGAGGCCTCGAGGCGGCCCGCGACCGAGAGTCCCTCGAGCTTCCGTCGTTGCTGGTCTTCGAGGACGACGTTCCGGAGGAGCTCGTTCGGATCCTCCCGTTCCGCCTCCAGCCGGGGGAGCAGGTGCTCGCCCTGGCGGACGTCTCGTTCGACCGGATCACCCTTCCCCGATTGAGCGACGGTTGGGTTGCCGTTACCGACCGACGTCTGCTCCTGACCAAGCAGGACTCGTTGCGACGGGTTGGTGCGATCGACTCCGAGTTGAGCCTCGCGAACATCCGGTACGTCCGTCGTTCGGACGCTCCGGAGCGGCCACCCGTCGTCGAGATCATCACCAAGGACGCGGACGTAACCCTCCGCTTCCCCGCGTGGGCGAAGACGGGTGCAGCGCGCCGATCCGCGGCAGGCTTCGGGGAGCTGATCGCCAGTTTCATGAACCTGCCTGCGGAGGAGATCCCGGCGGTCAGCCTGCTCGAGGCCGCCGCTTCAGATGACGGATTGCGCTCAGTTCGAAGCTGATCCACATAGCGGCGTCGACCTGCTGACGCGAGTCAACGCACAGATCCAGGACCACGATGCCAAGGTCGGGCCGTCGTTCCTGATGCGCGATCTCGCCGGAACCGGTCTGCAGGACGTGTGGCGGTACGAGATCTTGCCGCTCCTGGCGGAGCACCACTAAGGCGGAGGGGGCGACCTGGAGGCGAGGTACGGCCTGGCAACGTTGCGTCGCCAAGCAACGTCCTCCTCTGCGGACGGGGCTGAGGGTGCTTCCGTCGACGATTGAGCTGCGGGAAGCAGACCAGCCGGTGGTGCACCGGCTGCCGCGGGCGGTGGCGGTCGGGCTTGCGTCGGCGAACATCGCGACGGTCGCGCCGACGCTCGGCGACGACGAGTACCGCATGAGCGGTGTGCGGAAGGTCGGCGTCGTGCGGATCGCCGGGCACACGGTGTGGCTGAAGCCGAAGACGCCGGTGCGGCGGCTTTTCGCGATGCTCGAGTACGCGCGGGCGGGGAGTGCGATCTGAACCGAGGACGACTTCGGGTTCGAGGAGGACGAGGACCTCGTGCCGGCGTTGGCGCACGCGTTCGTGCGGCAGGCCTCGCGGGCGCTGGCCGGTGGCCCGCTCCGTGGATACGTCACGCGCGAGGATGCGCTGCCGCTCGTGCGTGGTCGGTGGCGGATCGGGGACCAGCTGACGCGGCGGGGTGGGCAGCCGCTGCCGGTCGAGGTATCGTTCGACGACTACGTCGAGGACATCGCGGAGAACCAGGTGCGGCTCTCCGCAACGACGCGGTTGTTGCGACCGCCGGGTGTGCCAGCCGATGTGCTCGGGGCGCTGCGACTGATCGTGCGAGTGCTCGACGGAGTGTCGGTGATCCCCGTCGGGGCGCCGGTGCCGGTCTTCCGGCCGGATCGACAGAACGCGCGGTACACGTCGGTGCTGGCGTTGGCATCGCTCGTGCTGGCGGGGTCGTCGGTCGAACAACGCGCTGGGAGGTTGTCGCGCCCGGTTTCTTGGTCGACATGTGGTCGGTCTCCAAGGACTTCGTATTGGCTGCCCTGCGTGAGGCATTCAAGCCGTAAGGGGGAGTGCTGGTGTCGCAATACCAGTCGACGCTCGACGTCGAAGGGACGGTGAAGATCGCGCCTGACCTCGTGTGGCTCGTCGACGGAGAGGTACGGGCGTGCATCGATGTGAAGTACAAGGTCGAGAAGCACGGTCAGTACCCGAACGCTGATCTGTACCAGATGGCGGCGTACTGCAGGAAGTACGGGTTAGGCGAGGGGCGGTTGGTGTACGCGGCGGGTGACGGCGCCGCGTGCCGTGTTGATGTGATCGAAGGCCCGCTTATTCGGCGGGTCGCGCTGTTCTCGGAGGCTCCCTGGAATGAACTTCTGGGCACCGGTAGCGGCATTGCGAAGCGGGCATCGCAGGTCCGGCGGGTAATGCTGTAGTGAGCACCTTCGAGCGGGCCGCCGATATCCGACCTCAGATCAATCCGATCGCGGGAGGGGAAGCTGAGGAGCAGGGAGGGCCGGACCAATAAATTCATAACGAATACTTGTGGGATTTACCCCCCCAACCTAAGACTCGGTCACCACGAAGTCGGGAAGCTGGGTGAGTAGGCGCTGAGTTTCCAGGCTCACGGTAACGAGCGACCGCATGAGGTCGACGAGGTAACGGGGATTGCCCTGCTCACGGAGCCAATCATTTGGGTCGTTGACGATGCCGCTGGCCGCGTCGGCCTTGATGTAGTAGCGATCAATAACCCACTCTAACGGGCTCCTCCCTCCGACTTTGTAAAACGCCTCCGCCTCCGGAATGCCGGTCAAGGTCAAGTGCTCGTTGTAGCGCAACATAGTGTGGTCCTTCCGTGAAGCCCACGCTGGCTTTGTGATGGAAAGTCGCGCAGTCGCCTCGTCCGGCGCTGTCGGTTTCCACTCCTCGCGAACATCGGGGTGAGGCGGCGCGTCCTCGTAGTTGAGGTGCAGCTCCGCAAGCTCGCGCCCGATTTCGGAGTATCTCGGGAAATTCTTCACTAGCGGGATTCGCGGAAGCATTTTTGTAAGATCAGCCGCGTATTGCTCCCGATACGAGGGGTGATGGAGCAGCGCGTAGACGCCGTAGAAAATGTCATCCTTCGAGACGGAGGCTCCGAAGGACTCTCTGTATCGAACGAGAGTTGCGTCGGTTATGTTATCGATGCGGCGATAGCCAGCGTTTGTCTCGTTCTTGCCCTCCAGCGCATCCAGGTTGATCCCACCGTCAGGGAGGGCTGTCGGTTCCCAGATGTATCGCGGGAAGACCTGCGTCGACCAGTTCAGGTTGAGATCAACTAAGCCTCGCACGATCAGCGGGGGAGACGGCTTGCGGGAATCGGTGGTGACCGCGATCGAAAGGTTATGGTGCCCTTCCGTGGGTGAGAGTTTCTCAGAGATTCCGGGCCTGTCGATCATCGCTGTGTCGTACCAGAGATTGATCGGCAAGAAGGGACGATAATTGACGCGGCGCACAGAGCCGTCTTCGAGGTTCAGCTTCTTCCCACGCCGCCGGAGCGTATCGAATTTGCTCGACCATCCGATGCGGGCACCGTCGATCTTGCGTTGCGGGTCGTCGACATGCTCAGCGAACTCGTCGATGAGCCGCCCAATATGATTGCGCAGGGAGGCTCGGCTGAAGTTGTACACCCATGCGTCACGGTTCGTCGATGTGCCAAGCGCAAAGGTGGCGAAAACGCCCGGGGTGCCCACTTTGCCCTTAGTGGCTTTGTCGCCAATCGGCTGGAACGTCCCGAAGCGCTCGTCGCGATGATTGATCCAGTCTCCGGACTCATTGGGGGTCACCGTTGTGAACTCGGTGCCCTCGACCGAAACCTCCATCACAAGCCGTTCGAGCTTTTCTTCGCGGCTGAGGGAGTCGCCGATGTCGCGGTAGTGAACGTGGGCCGGCCCCTGGTGATCCGGTTCCTTAATCAGAAATGTGATCGCCACACCGGTCTGGCTGCCCTCGCCGAAGACCTTGCCGCCCTCGGCCCTCCACTCCTTCTTGCGCTGGTTCCCGCGCAAGTTGTAGACGATGACCTGGCTGAACTCTGTCACCCAACTCAGGCGCACTCCCTGAGCAGTCGCCCCTTCGAGAAAGCCAGAGTTCGAGACGAAGGCGATGATCCCAGCTCCGCCGATGCGGTCGGTCGCCCAACGAATGGCCCGATAATACGAGTCGTACAAATCGGCCTTGCGGGTGCCAGACGAGAGCGCAACGTAGGAGCGCTTAATCTGTTCGTCAATCGTCGGGTATTTTGCGTTCTTGCTGTCGTCGTTCGCGCTCGACTGACCGGCGCGATATGGCGGATTCATGACGACTACGTTGATGGGCATCGACCGTTGCTTTTCCAGGCGCGCTGCGTTCTCAGGGAACACGCCGCCGGCAAGTTCATTGTCACGCTCGTCCATCGCGAAGGTGTCCGTGAGGCTGATCCCCTGGAAGCCGCTGGCCTCGGGCTCGATTCCGTGGTCGGCACATATCTCGCGGTAGACGCTTTCAATGTTGACGGCGGCAATGTAATAGCTCAGCAACACGATCTCATTTGCGAACATCTCCCGGCTGTACTTGCGGGATAGGTCTGCCGGCTGGACAAGGCCGATCTGCAAGAGGCGGGTCATGAAGGTTCCCGTTCCGACGAACGGGTCGATGATGTTCACGCCGGGGGCGCCAACCCCCTTCCCAAAGTGGGTCCTCGAGAGCTCGTCGGCCGAGCGAAGGATGTAATCGACCAATTCGACAGGGGTGAACACGATGCCCATCTTTTCCGCCAGGAGCGGGAAGGCCTTCGTGAAGAACTTGTCGTAAAGGGTTCGCAGAAGCTCCTGCTTCGCGCGCACGGTGGGCAGGCGTCGGATGCGGTCGGTTACTCGTGCGTAGAACAGGTCTAGGGGCTCGCGTTCGCGCTCGAAAGCAGAGTTGTCCTGGAACGTGTCCAGGACCGCTTCGAGCGCAAGAGAAACCGGGTTGTCCTGAGAGAAGCTGCTGTCTGGGAACATCGCTTCGAAGACCGGCTTGGTGATAAGGTGCTGGGCCAACATCTCGATAGCCTCTTCCTCACCCACATCCGGATTGACGGTGGCCAGCAGTGCGGCGAGGAAGGTGTCGAACGGATCTTTGTCGGTTCCGGGGGCGTCCAGATGCGCGCGAATCAGGGCGATGAAGCGCTGAGCGATGTCGGCGATCCCTCCAGCCCAATCGTCCCAATACATTCTGTCGCCGACTTTCGCGACGAGCTTCGCGAAGACGGCGTCTTTCCATTTTCCGGCATCCGCCAGAGCGAACAGTGGGGTCTGTGCGGTCAAGGCCGCCGATTGGGTGCCGCTTCCTCCTTCGAGGGTGTCGTCATGTCCGCCCCCGTCGCCGATCCCGTGGCTGTCGGACACCTTCTTCGTGGTGAGGTCGAGTCGTAGAACGGTGATTTGTTCCGGCGGGACGCCTGTCAGCGCCGCCTGGTTGATCGCGGTATCCAGGCGTTCGTCGTGGGCGCGCAGCGCCTGCAGCACCTGCCAAACCACCCGGTAGCGGTCATTGTCGTTCAGGGCTTCCTCCGGCTCCAGGCCGGCGGGAATCGCAATCGGAAGCACGATGTATCCGAATCGCTTCCCTTCGGCGCGGCGCATGACCCGCCCGACCGCCTGGACGACGTCGACCTGGCTTTTGCGCGGGTGCAGAAAGAGCACTGCGTCCAGGCTCGGCACGTCGACGCCTTCGCTGAGGCAGCGGGCGTTCGTGAGAACCCGCGCAACCGACCTGTCGAAGCGGTCGGTGACGTTCTCGGACTTCAGCCAGTCCAGCAGTACGCCGCGTTCGGTGGCATTCATGGTGCCGTCAATGTGTCGCGCCTGGACTGTCAAGTCGTCCGTGGGGTCGTCGTTGAGAATGTTTGACAGGTGCCCGTCGACCAGCGTCTCGAAGTCATTGGCGATGCCTTTGGAGGTCTTGATGTCCTTTGCGAATGCGACAGCCCTTCGCATCGGTTCAAGGTCCGTTCCAAACCCGTCTGCAAGCTGTCCTGCATTCCGCTTGGCTAAGGCGTTGTAACAGCCGATGAGCTTGGCGACGTCGCCGATTTGCAGCTCGTGACCATCGTCGGCGAGTTCTCGCTGGAAGCCTTCGACGATCTGGTCCTCGCTGACGCCGAGCACGATGACTTTGTAGTCGGTAAGCAATTGGGCGCGCACGGCCTCGTCGAAGCCGATGCGGTACAGCTCCGGCCCGAACAGGGACTCGTCGTCCATGGAGATGAGCTCGGCGTCTTTCTGCCGCGCCAGGTTCTTCACCTCCGGCGCGAAGATACGAGGAGTAGCCGTCATGTAGATGCGCTTGATGCCGGCCACGTACGTGTCGTCGTGAATCCGCACGAAGTGTGATTCGTCCTCGCCGGGCAGGGTCGCGCCGGTGGTGCGATGAGCTTCGTCGCAGATGATCAGATCGAAGACCGGAGCGCCCAGCTGTTGGGCACTAGCGATTGCGTCGACTGACTGATAGGTCGAGAAAACGACGGTCATACCGTCCATGCCATCGTGTTCGTCCAGCAGCTCGGCCAGACGCCGCCCGTCGGTGGTGGCTGGCGCACCAAGATCTTCCAGCCTGACGCTGGTGAGGTCGTCGTTTTTGGTGCGTCCGATGTTGAGGTCGCTGCCTACTGCGAAGGCCTGGAACCCCAACTCCGGGTCGCGTTCGGCGCTCCACTCCGTCAGCGATTGCTGCAGGAGGGCGAGAGAGGGAACCATGAAGAGGATCGACGAGGTGCCGGCCGAGTACTCGCGTGTCCACCTTTCGGCGAGCTTGAGCGAGGTGAAAGTCTTGCCCGTTCCGCAGGCCATGATCATTTTGCCGCGATCGACGCCGGCTCCCTCTCCGGTTCCGCTGAAGCCGTTGATGACGGCGGAGATTGCTGCGCGCTGATGGGCGCGTTCGGTTTTCCGGGTATGGCGTGTTGGCGCCTTCGCCGGGTACTTCAGCTCGTAGCTGGACCAGTCGATGGCACAGTGCCGCAGCTCATCAAGACTCGCGCGCCGCACTGGCTTCGTTCGGTTACGTAGCGCCTCTTCCGCGTGCGCCGACCAGGGACCAGCGGTCGTGTCGATGACCAGGCCCTCTGTGAAGGGCTCCTTGCCCATGGCCTCGAAGAACGAGTCGAGGTCCTTCTTGTCGATGCGGTGGTTCTCCTTGAAGAACTTCACCTGGACGGCCAGCAAACCGCCGCCCTGAATCTCAGCGACTAGATCGATGCCGGTGTCGGGGCGGCCCGCACGTGCCGGCCAGTCCTTCCACAGCCACACGCTGCCGAGTTGATCGGCCCATAGCGGTTCGATCGTGAGAAAGTGCTTCGCTAGCTGCTCGAGGTAGTTGCCCTTCATCCGCTCGCTGTCGGCCAGCCTGCGCAGCTCGTCGAGGAGTCGGTCGAAGTGAGTCGCCTCGTTTGCTGGCCGTTCGGACACGCGGCCCTGCGCAGGCGAATAGGTGTCCAAGGTTGAGGCTCCTTCTCGCCGCTGGAAGGAAGATGTGCGGCGCTCTCAGGGTAATGGTTGGACGACCCCGCACGGATCAGCCGCTCCCGTAGTTAGGTGCTTCGAGATGTTGAGCGAAGGGACGGTCGAGGGCTCCGAAGCGCGCAGCTGCCGAACGCGGGTCACCCGTGATTCTCAGCATCAACCTCGACGCAGCCTCGTGGCCGCCAAACAAGCAGACAACTTCGACTAAGCCGTCACCTCGTGGGGGACGGTGCTATGAACAGCCAAGGTTGTCCCAACCCGCTGACGGTCGAACTCGCTTCAGTTGACCCAAGAAGTCGGTGCTGTGGTGCATGGTGGTGCGACCCGACTTGGTAGGGACGGCTTCGCCTGGCTCGAGCGGTTGGCTACATCGCCTGAGTTGTAGCGATCGGACGCGCGGGTGCGCCCGAGTGACCGGACGGCGATGGGTTCGAATGCCACCGGTGACGGGGTACCCATCACGTGCTATATCGCGTCCGGCCAACCCGCAGGCCGTCCCGCGCCCGCGCCCGCGTCGTCCGAGGTACAGTTTCCGACCGGTTGGCGGGTACATCCCGGACATGGCGACTCCGTGTTCGCGCAAAAGAGCAGCCGACACGATCGCGGTTGCAGCAGCCCGGGCACCCGAAGGGGAGTTCTCCGGGATGTGCAACGAGGTGAACGCGAGCGTCGCACCCGCGGCCGCGGCGGCCTCGAAGGTCGGACCAGCCAGCGGACCGTGCGCCAGGTACGCGCTCGCGCCCAACCGCATCAGCGTGCAGCTCCCACGGAGTGAGCCGGCGTGACCTGCACGTCGAGCGGGGCTTCCGGAGCGACGGGGTCGCCGGACGGCGCAGACGATTGCGCTTCGAGGTCAGCTCGCACCGAGTCGGAGACCCCGAACAGCAGGGTCGCCACGAACCCGACGACGTACGCCACGATGAGCCCGGACCCGTACCCGAGCAGCGCCCAGCCGAACCCGGAGGAGCCGTTCAGCAGCGGGATGAGCGACAGGTCCGAGGCCCCGATGGCGATCGCCCCGACGGAGTGCCCGAGCTGGTCGAACAGTCCGACGACACCGCCGCCGAACGCCCCACCGATGCACGCGGTGATGAACGGCCGACCGAGGGGGAGCGTCACACCGTAGATCAGGGGCTCGCCGACACCGAGGAACCCGGCCGGAAGCGCACCGCGGATGGTCCGCACCAGCGAGGCATTCGATCGGAACCGCACCCACAGCGCGATGCACGCACCGATCTGCCCGGCACCACCCATCGCCAGCACGGGCAGCAGCACGGTCCACCCGGTCTGGTCGATCAGGGTGGTGTGGATCGGGATGAGCCCCTGGTGCATGCCGGTCATGACGAGCGGCAGGAAGAGTCCTCCGAGCACGAAGCCGGCGAAGGCCCCACCGTTCGCGAGCAGCCAGGTGGCAGCGGTCCCGATCGCGACCGAGACGACACCGGCGACGGACATCAGGACGCCGAGGGTGATCGAGCCGGCGACCAGGACGGTGACGGTCGGCACGACGATGAGCGCGATGACGTCGGGCGTGATCCGGCGCATGAAGCGCTCGACGTAGGCGGCGAGGATGCCGCCGGCCAGCGCACCGAGCACACCGCCCTGCCCTGGAGCCAGGGTCTCGCCGAACACTGTGACGTTCGCGACGCCGGCCGCGACGATGATGCCGCCGACCGCACCGCCGAGGATGGGCGTGCCGCCGAACTCCTTCGCGGCGTTCATCCCGACGAACACGGCGAGCAGCGAGAGGAAGCCGGACGAGAGCACCCCGAGGAACGGCGTCACTCCGGGCACCCACCCCAGGTTCGTCAGGATGCCGTTGATCCCGGCGATGAGCCCGCAGGCGATCAGCGCGGGGATGAGCGGGATGAAGATCGCGGAGATCTTCCGGATCGCGCGCATGGTTCGGCCGTCGGAGCGGGACCGCGCTGACGCCTTGATCGACGCGCCGCGAGCGGCGAGCTCCTCAGGCGACGCACCAGACGCACCTGCGGCACTGGACGCGCCAGCCCCACCAGCCGCAGCCGCCGGGGCGGCCGCGCGGAGGGCCTCCAGGTCGACGGCCACGCGGTCGACGAGACCCGGGCCGAGCACGATCTGCAGGTTCGAGCCGGCCGCGATGGCGGCCATGACGCCGTCGGTGGCCTGGAGAGCCGGCAGGTCGACCGACGCGGGAGACGAAACCTCGACCCGGAGTCGGGTCATGCAGTTCTCGACGTCGGCGATGTTCGCGGAGCCTCCGACGGAGTCGAGGATCTGCTGGGCGAGTTGCTGTGCATCGGGCATGGGGTGCTCCTCGGGGGAAAGGAAACGAAAAAGGGGAACGGGATCTACAGCACGGCGCGCAACGAGCCGGAAGCAGCGACGAGGCGCTCACGGGCCGAAGCAGCCGAGGCGCCGGTCAGGATCACGGCGATGGCGGTCTTCACCTCGCCGTCCGAGGCATCGAGCGCCGCCTGGACTTCGGCGGAAGCAGCGCCGGTGACGTCCTGCACGAGCGAGAACGCCCGGGCGACGAGCTTCGCGTTCGTCGCCCGCACGTCGACCATGCGGTTGCCGTACGTCTTGTGGCTGCGCACCATCGCGAGCGTGGTGAGCATGTTCAGCACGAGCTTCTGCGCGGTGCCCGCCTTCAGGCGGGTCGAGCCGGCGATGAACTCGGGGCCGACGACGACGTCGATGGCGATGTCCGCCTCCCGTCCCGCGGCCGAGTCGGGGTTGCACGCGACGGAGACCGACAGGGCGGAGCGGCGCCGGGCCTCCAGGATGGCTGCGATGACGTAGGGCGTCCTGCCGGACGCGCTGATCCCGACGACTACATCGTCGGCCGTCAGGCCGAGTGCGTCGAGTTCGCGGACGGCCGCTGCTTCGTCGTCCTCCGCACCCTCGACGGCGGTGGTCAGGGCGACGTCGCCGCCGGCGATGAGCCCCACCACCTGCGAGGGGTCGGTGCCGAAGGTGGGCGGGCACTCGCTGGCGTCGAGGACGCCGAGCCGGCCCGGCGTGCCAGCACCGACGTAGACGAGTCTGCCGCCGCGCGCGAACGCTGCGGCGATCGAGTCTGCCGCCAGGGCGATGGCCGGGAGGCACGGCTCCAGTGCCGCAGGCACGCTGCGGTCTCCGGCATTCATGCGCTGGGCAGCTTCCAGCGTGGAGATCGTGTCGATGTCGTCCAGCGAGTGGTCGGTCGCCTCGGTGGTGAGGGCCGCGAGTTCGTCGCGGAGGGCGTCGTGGGTGTGGGTCATGGTGGTGCTCAGTTCCGGTGGTGGGTGCGGACGGCATCGCGGCTGCGGGCGAGGAGCGGCTGGGACCGCTCGTCGGTGCGCTGCGCGACGACGATGAACAGGGCGTCGACGATGGCGAGTTGGCTCATCCGGCTGCCCATGGCGGCGGGTCGGAGGGCGCTCTCTGCACCGGCGACACCGAGCAGGACGTGGTGGGCCGTGGTGGCGAGCGGGGCGTTGGCGTGGCCGGTGATGGCGACGATCGTCGACCGCTGGGCTGCGGCGGCGTGGGCGACCTCGAGGGTCTCGGTGGTGGAGCCCGAGTGGCTGACGAGCACCAGGACGTCGTGCTCGCCGATGACGCTCGCGAGGGTCAGGGCGTTGTGCGGGTCGTCGGCGATCGAGCTCACGATGCCGATGCGTTCGAGCTTGAGGTGCAGGTCCCGCGCGACGATGCCGCTCGCGCCGACGCCGTACAGGACGACGCGGCGGGCTTCGCTCACGGCTGCGGCCGCTGCTTCGAGGGCGTGCGGGTCGAGCGCGGCACGAGTGTCGGCCATCACGGCGCGGACGTCCTCGGTGACCTTCGCGATCACGGTGGCGACGTCGTCGTCGACAGCGACGCCGGCGTGGATCTCGGTGTGTTCGCGCTCGTGGATGCCGCGCTCCACGGCCCGGGTCATGCTGCGCTGCAGGCCGGCGAAGTTCGCGAAGC
This sequence comes from Curtobacterium sp. PvP017, assembly GCF_054060195.1. Lineage (NCBI taxonomy): Bacteria > Bacillati > Actinomycetota > Actinomycetes > Micrococcales > Microbacteriaceae > Curtobacterium > Curtobacterium sp. PvP017. Next base: position 243,222 of record NZ_JBSSCY010000006.1, on the reverse strand, counting down.
CGAGGTGCTGGGCGAAGCGGGAGACGGTGGCGGGGGAGACGCCCGCGCGGCCGGCGAGCTCGGCGGCGTTCGTGGTGGCGGCGGCTGCCGGGTCCTCGAGCACGGCGTCGGCGATGGCGCGCATGCTCGACGGCATCGTGGCCGACTGGGTGCGGACGAGGGCGAAGGCGTCGGCGCGCTCGACCCGATCGGCTCGCTCGGTGATCGTCATCCCGCTATGAAAGCGTCTTTCGTGCGCGAGTGCCAGTGGTGAAAGTAAATTGCGTGTTACGGGTGGTGCGGTGGCTGCGTGGCGGGGGCTCGCGCGTTCAGTGAGCAGAAAAGGTCGAGTCGCCGCAGCGGACTCGACGTTTTCTGCTCACTCGATGAGCGGCGGACGCGAACCTGGGCGGTCGCGCTCGTCAGGCCTGCGGGGACGGGGATGCCACGACAGTCGCCGCCCGCAGGTACCGCCGCGATCGACGTACGGCGCGCAGCAGGATCGGCGTCATGATCAGTGCGGTGATGAGCAGTGCTGCGCAGAGGAACCGGGGGAACGCCGAGCCGGAGACGTCGTCGTCAGCGAACATCGGGAACTGGGCGCCAGCGATGCCGAGGTAGAGCAGGAGGAACTGGGCGAGGGCGAGCGGCTGGTAGGTGGAGAGCAGTCGTGCATGCTCGCGTGCCCGGAGGGCGAGGTCGGACTCGGGCGGCTGGATCGGGCTGCCGGTCCTGATCGCTTGCGTCACCAGGCGCTTGCCGGCAGGGGAGAGCCCCGCCGTGGTGGCCAGCATCGCGGTCGACATCCCGATCGTCGTGACGAGGATCGAGAAGGTACCGGTCAGGCCACCGACGGACGCGCCGAAACCGACGACGGTGAGGACTGCGACGGCGCCCGACTCGGTCGTGGCCAGCAGCCCGCCGATGACGGCGCCGACGACGGCTCCGATCAGTGCGAGCAGGGTCGTCCGTCGCCAGGCGCGCCGTGCTGTCAGTTCGAGTTCCCCCATGCCCCCACCCTACGAGCGGATCGCCCGACGGTGACGACGGTCGCGACGATGACGATCGGCGCGACGAACAGCCAGTAGGTGAGTTCGGCGTTCGCGCGCACCCTCGGCGAGCGACCGGCTCCGTCACCCCCGCCGGTACCGCGTCGCCGGCTTCCCCGGCCCGTCCGCCCGCTTCGTGTCCGTCGCGACCAGCTTCGGCAGCATCGCTCGCCGGAACGAGTCCGGCAGCAGGCGCTCGCCGAGGACTGCCTCGTGCAGCTGCCGCAACTCCGACATCGTGAACGGCTCCTCGAGCAACCCGTGTGGATCCGGTGCGTCGATGGAGACGGACCGGAGCCGAGCGACCGCGAACTCGAGGATGTCGTCGTGCCCGTGCACCATCCCGCGCGCCTCGGTCACCGGCGCGAGTCGCACCTGGGGTTCGTCCAGGTCCAGAGCATGAGCCGGCACCACGTCGAGGTGCGCCACTGACAGCACCCACCCACGGTCATCCCGCGAGGGGTCGTCGAACACGTGCAGCTGCTGCGGTGCGAGCCCCGTCACGCCCGCCTTCGTGGAGAGCGACCGCAGCACCGCGTCCGCCAGCCGCTCGCCCTCGTGCACGAACGTCCCGGGGAGTCGCCAGTCGCCCTCAGATGCATCGCGCACCTGCACGACGGACAGTGGCCCGCCCACGGGGACGGTCAGCACGGCGGTGTCCACGGCGACGGACGGTCGCGGGTAGTCCGTCAGTCGTCGGCCGCTCGCGTCGCGGTACTCCTCGGTCATGCTCGCGATTTTACGCACACTTGCGTAAACGCGGCGGGTGGTGCAGGATCGGTTTTACGCGATTCCGCGCAAACCCGATCCGGAGGTCCCACATGACCACCCCGCAGATCCACGACCGAGCAGTCGGTGCCGTCCTCGGCTCCGCCGCCGGCGACGCCCTCGGTGCCGGGTACGAGTTCCGACCGGCAGTACCCGCGCCGACCCCGATCACGATGACCGGCGGCGGCTCCCTCGGGTGGGCGCCGGGGGAGTGGACGGACGACACGAGCATGGCCGTTCCGATCCTCCGCACGGTCGCCCGCGGCGGCGACCCGGCGTCGGAGGCAGCCCTCGACGGCCTGGTGGCCGCCTGGGCAGCGTGGTCGGTCAACGCGCCCGACGTCGGCATCCAGACGCGCAACGTGTTGACCGGTCTGGAGGCGCGGATCGCCTCCGTCGCGCGGGCTGCGGCCCGGCAGGAGCACGAGTTCACGGGCCGCTCCGCCGGCAACGGGTCGCTGATGCGGACCGCACCGCTGGTGCTCGCCTACCTCCGCGGTGACGCCGGCGAAGAGGAGCGGCTCGCCTCGGCGGCTCGCGCGATCAGCGACCTGACGCACTTCGAATCGGACGCGGGGGACGCGTGCGTGCTCTGGTGCGTGGCGATCCGGCACGCGGTGCTGACCGGCGAGCTCGACGTCCTGCGTGGGGTCGACCTGCTCGACCTCGACCGGCGCCGAGTGTGGGTGGACCGGATCGTCACGGCCGAGCACTCGGAGCCGGTGGACTTCACGGAGTCGAACGGGTGGGTGGTGTCCGCGCTGCAGGCCGCCTACGCCGCGGTCAAGCAGAGCTCCTCGCTCGAGGACGCCCTGGTCCGCGCAGTGCGCACCGGCAACGACACCGACACGGTCGCCGCGATCGCCGGTGGCCTTGCAGGTGCGCTGTACGGGGCGTCGTCGTTGCCGGCCCAGTGGCGGGAGCTGCTGCACGGCTGGCCGAACCTGCGCGCGGACGACCTCGTCGCGCTCAGTGAGCAGGCGCTCGCCGTCTGACCGACCCGGCGTCGGAGGCTGCCGTGGGGGGAGCCTCCGCCGCCGGGCGAGGCGGAGGTGAGCCGGGCCTCCCGGTCGACCGCCGTCAGGCGATGCCGCGTCGCGGACGGAAGACGCCTGCGCGGACCAGCCACACGTAGAGCAAGCACCCGATGCAGACGTCGAAGACGGCGTTGAGGAAGGCTGCGATCAGGGCGACGGCGGCTCCGATCGGGGCCGCGTACGGGACGCCGAGCACGGCGAGGAGCAGCGCAACCGCGGTCACGAACACGCCGACCTGCTGGGCGAAGGTCGGGGGTTCGGGGGCCTCGAGCTCGGCAGGCGGGGCGAGCCGCGGCCGGACGAAGCGACGGAAGATCGCGCCGTAGGGGTGGCGGCGGATGCCGGCGATGCCGCCGATGGCGAAGAGCACGACGATGACCGCGAGCAGGACGATGCCGACGACCCACGTCGCGGGGATCAGCGTCAGGACGATCGTCAGCGCGAGCAGGACCGTGGTGATCGCGGCGCCGAAGCGCGGGGAGCGCGGGTCGATGCCTGCTTTGGCGGGGGCGGTGGTCATCGGGACTCCTGTGGGCCGGTGAGGACGGTGTCGAGGGCTGCGGCGAGCTCCGGCGGGCGGGGTGGCCCTCCGAAGCGGGTGCGGACGGCACGGGCGCCGTCGACGAGCAGGACCGTGGGGGTCTGCAGGACGTTGAAGCGGGTGGCGAGGTGCGGGTGCTCGGCGAGGTCGATTTCGAGCCGTTCGACGCCGGCGTGCTGCGCTGCGAGCGCGTCGAGCTGGCGGGCCGTCGCCGGGCAGCGGGCGCAGGTCGGCGTGGAGAACTGGACGAGGGTGGCGCGGGTGCCGAAGGCGGTCGGGGGAGCGATGTCGGCGACGCTGCTGTTGAGGCTGGCTGGCGTGTTGAGCGCGCTGCCGGTCTGGGGAACGGCTCGGCCCGTCCTCGCGCGCAGGAGCAGGCCGATCACGGTGGCGAGTGCGAGGACTCCCACCAGGACGGCGACGGCCACGATGACGGTCATGCCGTGACGGTACGTCGTTCGGGTGCGTCCGTGACCGAACGTGACCGAACGTGACGGTCTCGGTGGGGTCGGACGATCGTGGAGGGGCTCGCGTCCGGAGGTCAGACCGGGCGGCCGGTCGCCGGCGCCTAGAATAGGCATACTATTCAAGGGACCGGGACCGGGACCGGGACCGGGACCGGGACCGGGACCGGGACCAACACCTGGACCGCCGCCCAGGGCGGCGCTCGGCGGTCGCCGGACGCGGTGGGCCGGCGACGTGACGCGGGTGGGCTCGCGTGTCGTCAGAGCGCGGCGCGCGCCTGGTCGATCCGCTTGATGAACGCTCGAACGCCCCAGATGACGAAGGTCAAGCGTTGCCCGTCCTGCAGCACGACCTGCATCTGCCGCGAGACGTTGCGTGAGGTGTCGTGGAGCTCCGCGATGGAGTCGAGCGGGATGCCGAACGTCGGCCGGACGAAGTTGAACGGGTGCGCGCGGAACCAGAGGACCGCGGGGGTGAGGGTGAGTCGGCCTCCCGCGGCTTCGTGGCGGCGCATCCCGAACCGGCCGGGTGCTGCGATCGAACGGACGAGGCCGGCCTCCGCTGCCGCGTCGTCGATGACGAAGTTCGCGTTCTTGCGTGCCAGTACGGTCTCCGCGTCGCCCAGGCCCATGCGCTGACCGTACCGCGATCAGATTCGGCGGAGCAGCCGAGCGACCGTGCCCTGCAGCACGAGGAGCAGGGCCCAGAGCAGGCCGATGCTCGGGAACACCACCGACAGGACCAGGGCGAGCGACAGCAGTCCGGCGGCGATGAGCCCCCGCGCCGAGTCGCCCAGCGGTGTGGCGAGCAACTCCGGGTTCCGGCGCAGCACGAGTTCGATGCCGGTGAGCGCCAGGCTCGTCACGACCATGCTGCCGAGGTACAGCGCGTGGGCCACCCGGTCGTCGTTCTCGCCGCTGTTGAGCAGGTTGGCGGCGAAGGGCAGGAACACGATGCTGATGAGCCACACGAAGTTCAACTGCATGACCCGGGCGTTGTAGGAGCGGACGTGCTCGAACACCTGGTGGTGGAGGATCCAGAACCGCGAGATCAACCAGAACGTGATGAGGAACTCGAGCAGGGCGGGCCAGTGCGCTCTGAGCAGGTCGCCCGCGCCCTCGCCGTCGCGCAGGTCACTGGCGATGTCGACCAGCGGCAGGATCAGGAGCGTGATCGCGATGGCGACGGTGGCGTCCGAGAAGTTGACGAGTCGGTCGAGGCCGCGGTCCGTTCGAGCGTGCTCGGTCATGGCCCGAGTGTAGGAGCGCTCTGCCAGCCGGCCCTAGCATCGCGGGTGTGAGCGACGACGTGACTTCTGGCCGGTACCGCCACTTCAAGGGCAACGACTACGAGGTGCTGCTCGTTGCCCGTGACGTCGAGACCGAGGAACCGGTCGTCGTCTACCAGGCGCTGTACGGCGAGCGGGGGCACTGGGTCCGCACGCTCGCGGACTTCACGGCGCACGTGACCCGTGACGGGTACGACGGGCCGCGGTTCGTGCCGGCACCGAGCGCGGACCAGCTGGATTTGTCATATCATCGACCACATTGATATACCTGGCAGCGGCAACCAGAGCGGTTGTCTGACTGAGAGGGGGGTGTGCAGTGCAGCACACCATGAAGCAAATGCTGGTCGTCGCCGCGGTCGCCGCGGTGGTCTCACCGTTGCTGGCAGCTGGCCCGGCGGTCGCGGCCGAACCTGACCCATCGTCGGCCGTTCCCGACAACGTGGTCGTCGACCCGACCTTCGACCCCGCGAACGCGACCCGGGTCGACGAGGACGGGAACTCGATCAGCCGGAAGACTCCCTGCCATGACCGCGCGTTCGCGGCGATCCCGAAGATGCTCACGTCCGTGTCGGGGTGCAGCATCATCGGGTCGAGCACGAAGACGAAGGTCACGTACAGCTGGTACCGCGACCAAGGCCGGGTCGGGGTCTGCGTGTGGAGCAAGGGCTTCAACGCTCGTGCGCAGACGACGTGGACCGCGTCGGGATGCGGGACCGGTCGCCGTGGCGTGGTCATCAACTGGGGCATCGTTGCGGCATCGAAGCAGATCCGGGGAATGACTGCTTCGGGCGTCGCGGGCGTGCAGTGGGGCTGATCGCGACACGTCGGCGCAGGCGCTCGCTCATCTGGGCGGGCGCTTGCGCCGTCGCGGTCGCCGCGACCGGGTGCGGTGCTCCCGACCCGACGACGACCCGAACGCCCCGGACCACCACAACCGTCCGCCCGGCGACGGAAAGCGCCCGGATCATCGAGACCGTTTCGCAGCAGCGTCTTGCCGATGTGCTCATTGCGGGGCTCCCATGTGAGGACCGGGACGACTACCAGGACGACGTGACGTTCTGGGACTCGATGCGTGGCTACGACTGCGTGGACGCGGCCGACACGGTCTCCGTTCGTGTGTACGGCAGCAGCCGGTCCGTCGACCAGATCCTCCCGTCATGGGCTGACGCTCTCGTGGACGGACGCGGAGTCCGGCGCGGCGTGAACTGGTTCGTCGTCGGACCGCGCGATCTGATCTCCCAGGTCGATCCGCCTCGCGAGGATCCCGAGGTGCGGTCGTCGTCGACATCCGCCCCTGCCCCGACGGCGCAGCAGGAGTTCCTGACCAACTGCTCCCAGTACACGTTCGACGAGGCCGTCCGTGCGATCCGCGGTGAGCGGGTGACGGAGACGGACGGCGCGTACTACGACCGGGCGTTCTCTGGCGTCGGCGAAGCCGTGCGAGCGTCGTTGGACCAGCGTGATCTGGCGCTCCTCCGTGCGGAGGACGACGAGGCGCGATGGCCATCGATTCTGTCCGAGCGCGGCCCCGCGTGGAAACAGGTGTGTCGAACAGCCATGTCACGGCACGACGACCTGCTCCGGTCTGGAGCGGAGGACTGATGCGCGTTGTGTCGATCGGACGAAGCGCCGGGACGCTCGGGGCTCTCGGAGTGACTATCCAGGCAGCCGATGACTTCACCCGCATCTTCTTCGAGAGTCCGATGGCCGGCTCGTCCGCCGTGTTGGCGGGTGCGAGCATCGTGCTGCTGCTGATCGGGGGCGTGCTCAGCTGGCGTGGAGACCGGATCGTGTGCTGGACGCTCGGTGCCCTGGCTGTTCAGGTGGTTGGTCGCATGGCTGTCGATGTGGAACCGATGGCCGTGTACTGGTCGGTGTCGGTTGCGCACATGCTCGGGCCGGTCCTCGCGCTCGCCATCGGCGTGGTGATCGCCCGTCGGGCCGGTTCCACGGCACTGTGCCGTCTCGGGTGCATCATCGGGATCGCCGCGGGCTGCTGGATGCTCGCGAGTTGGACGCAGGTGCCGTTGCTGCTCGTTCCGCTGACACGCGCCCTCACGGACGGCTGTCTGCTCGCCGTGGTCGTTTGGCCTGCCGTCCTCGAGGCCGGTCGGCTGGTGCGCCGCCTTTGGGACTCCGCGGAGGTGCGCTGACGCCGGCCGCGGCCGTCTGACCGCGCGCGGCGCCGGTGTCGGCGGGCGGCCCTAGGCTCGCAGGGCACCAGAGAGACGGGGGAACGCATGCAGATCGGCGTCGACGGGCACGTGCTGCTCAGCCCGAGCGACCTCAGCACGTGGTCGGCCTGCGAGTGGGCGTTCCTGCGCCGCCTCGACGTCAAGCTCGGCCGCGGGGAAGCCCTGCCCGAGGCGCACGACGACATGCTCGAGCGCACCGCCCGCCTGGGGGACCAGCACGAGCTCGACTATCTCGACATCCTCAAGCAGACCCGGAACGTCGTCGAGTTCGACCGCCCCGCCCCGCCGGACTACGCACGCGCCGCAGCCGAAGCGCGACAGGCCTTCGCCGACGGCGCCGACGTCCTGTACCAGCCGACGTTCCACGCGGCGCCCTCGACGGACAGCCCAGGGTTCATCGGGTTCGCGGACTTCATCATCCGCAACGACCAGGGCGAGTACGAGGTCTACGACACCAAGCTCGCCCGGCACGCCAAGATCAGCGCCCTGCTGCAGCTCGCCGCCTACGCCGAGCAGATGCAGGCGCACGGCATCCCCACCGGGCAGCAGGTGCACCTGGTGCTCGGCGACCGTACGACGACCACGCACGACCTCGCCGACATCGCGCCGGTGTACCGCACGCAGCGCGCCGAACTGCAGCGGGTGATCGCCGAGCGCATCACCGCCGACGAGCCACTGCAGTGGGGCGACCCGCGCTACTCCTCGTGTGGCCGCTGCGACGTCTGCTCGACCCAGGTTGCCGAGCACCGCGACCTCGTCCTCGTCGCGGGAATGCGCCTGGATCAGCGGGCGAAGCTCATCAAGCACGAGGTGCGGACGATCGACGAACTGGCGGTCCGCACCCGGGCAGTGCCGGGCTTGTCCCGCGCGACGCAGGATCGGCTGGTGCGCCAGGCGAGCCTCCAGATCGAGACGGAGACCGCCCGACGGAACGGCACCGACCGGCCGGACCAGCCCGCGAAGCCGCGCTTCGAGGTCCTCGATGCTCGCGCGCTCGACGCGATCCCGGCACCAGACCCGGGCGACGTGTTCTTCGACTTCGAGGGCGACCCGCTGCACACCGAGGACGGCGTGCACTGGGGCCTCGACTACCTGTTCGGCCTGGTCGACGACCGCGCGGCGTTCACCGCGTTCTGGGCGCACACGATCCGCGACGAGCGAGTTGCGCTGGAGCAGTTCCTCGCGTTCATCGAAGCCCGGCGGCAGCAGTACCCGGGCATGCACATCTACCACTACGCGGCCTACGAGCGGACGCACCTGCTGTCGCTCGCCGCGCGGCACGGCGTCGGTGAAGAGGCCGTCGACGACCTGCTGCGCGCCGGGGTCCTGGTCGACCTGTACCCGATCGTCCGCAAGGCCCTGGTCGTGGGGAGCCACAGCTACTCGATCAAGAAGCTCGAGCCGCTCTACATGGGCGACGACCTGCGCGAGAGCGACGTCACGAACGCCGCCGACAGCATCACCGCCTACGTCGACGCGATCGAGGAGCTCCGGAACGGCGACCCCGCCGCCGGCCAGCACATGCTCGACGAGGTCGCCGACTACAACGCCTACGACTGCCGCTCGACCCTGCGCCTGCGCGATTGGCTCCGGTCGCTGCGCACCGACGACCCGGACGCAGCCGACCCCGCGCTCGAACTCGAGCTCCCGCCGATCCCCGTCGAGCGCGAGCCGAACCCGGTGTACGTCGCACTCGCGTCGCACCTCGAGGGTGTCGACGCCCTCGATCGCACGCCGGACGAGACCGCATTGGCGCTCGCCGCAGCGGCGATCGACTACCACCGGCGCGAGGCGAAGACCTTTTGGCAGGACCACTTCGACCGCCTGCGCAACCCTGTCGACGACTGGGCCGACACCCGCGATGTGCTCGTCGTGGAGCGTGCGTCCGTCGAGCGGGACTGGGACACGCTGCCGCGTGCCCGCTCGCAGTCGCGGGAACTCCGGTTGTCGGGGACGCTCGCGCCCGGTTCGCGGCTCCGGCCGGGAGGCACGCCCCACCTCGTCTACGACGACCCACTCCCGCCGTCGGTCGTGTCTCCGGGCCCCGGGTCGAAGGGCACGTCATCTCGCGCCGTGATCGTGGACGTGTGGGACGACGGCGATGCGGTCGAGGTGCTGGTGAAGGAAGGGCTGCCCGTCGGAGCGGAGCCGCACCACGAGTTCCCGGTCGCGCTCGCGCCGTCCGCACCGCCCCGCGCGAAGCCGCAGCCCGAGGCGATCGCCGAGTGGGGGCAGCAGGTCCTCGACGAGCTGCCCTCGATGGTGGCGGACCCGGCCTTCGACCTGCTGCGCCGGGTGCCGCCGCGCGGTGCGATCGTGCCCGTACAGGGCGACGACACGGTGTCCGCCGTGGTGTCGACGCTGCTCGGCCTCGACCACTCGTACCTGGCGATCCAGGGGCCTCCCGGCACGGGCAAGACCTACGTCGGGTCGAACGTCGTCGCACGGCTCGTCGGCGAGCACGGCTGGCGGGTCGGCGTCGTCGGCCAGTCCCACGCGACGTCGGAGAACTTCCTGTCCTCGGTCGTGAGCGCCGGCGTGCCCGCGGACCGGGTCGTGAAGGTGCCGAAGTCCGGTGCGACCGAGGACGAGCTCGACGTCGCCGCGTGGACGCCCGTGAAGAACGGTGCCGCCGTCGCCGCGTTCCTGTCATCGTGCGAGGCGTCTGGCACCGGCGGCGTGGTCGGCGGGACCGCGTGGACGTTCGCGAACGCGTCGACGATCGAGCGCCGGTCCCTCGACCTGCTCGTCGTCGACGAGGCCGGGCAGTTCTCCCTCGCTCCGACCATCGCGTCGTCGGTCGCCGCGACCCGACTCCTGCTGCTCGGGGACCCGCAGCAGCTCCCGCAGGTCTCCCAGGGCTCGCACCCGGAGCCCGTCGACGAGTCGGCGCTGGGCTGGCTGGCGGACGGCGAGCACGTCCTGCCGCCGGAGTTCGGCTACTTCCTGGCCCGCACCCGGCGCATGGAGCCGGCGCTCACCGAGTCCGTCTCGGCGTTGTCCTACGACGGGCAGCTCGCGTCGATGGTCTCCGGTCGGCACCTCGACGGCATCGACGCGGGCGTGCACCCCGTGCCGGTCGTGCACGCGGGCAACACGACGTCCTCTGCTGAAGAGGCTGCACGGGTCGTCGCACTCGTCGCCGACATCGTCGACCGCACGTGGACCGACGGTTCCGAGACCCGCTCTCTGACCGACGAGGACGTCATCGTGGTCGCCCCGTACAACGCGCAGGGGGCACTGATCCGGCAGGAGCTCGACCGCGCTGGCTTCACCGGCACCCAGGTCGGCACGGTCGACCTGTTCCAGGGCCGCGAGGCCGTGGTGTCGATCGTGTCCCTGGCGGCATCGAGTGCGGCCGACATCCCGCGCGGCCTCGACTTCCTGCTCATGCCGAACCGGTTGAACGTGGCGATCTCGCGGGCGAAGTGGGCGGCCTACCTCGTGCATTCGCCGGCGCTGACCACCGGGTTGCCGCCGTCGATCGCGGGACTCTCGCTGCTGTCCCGCTTCGTCGAGCTCGTCGAACCGGCTCGCTGACCGAGTCGACGCGCCGAGTCCTCTAGGCTGCAGATGGCCGAGGGGGCCAGGGGAGCGGGGGACGATGTCTGCAGGATCGCAAGGATCACTGCCGGCCGGGGGACCAGCGCCGGACACGGTCGCGGCACCGAAGCCGAACGTGGCTCGGACGGTTGACCTGGTCGTCACCGTCGCCCTGTTCGTGGTCATCGCGATGCTCAGCGGCTTCGCGGTGCTGTTCGGCTGGGTCCTCGGCACGATGTCGCAGTACGGGTGTGACTGGGAGTCCTCGACACGCGTGTGCAACCGGTCCATGGGCATGCAGACCGCAGTGGTCGAGGCGATCTTCCTGGTCTTCGTGTGCACGGCGGGCGGAGTGCTCGCGGCGAAGGTCCGTCGGAAGCGGCCGCTCGGGTGGCTCGTCGCGCTCGGGACGGCTGCGGCGGTAGCGATCGCGATCGCACTGACGCTTGCGGTGATTGGGGCGGCGTCGGGTTCCTGACGCCCGCTTGACGGTTTCGGTTCACGAAACCCGAGGATCGCGAACCAGAACCGTCACCCAGCGGAAATGCCCCGCACTCGCCCCGGAGCGGGGGGTCAGACGGAGCGGGTCAGTCGTCGCTGGTCGGGACGCCGCTCTGCATCTGCGCCCGCATCTCGGCGAGGACGTCCGCGTGCAGGAAGTTCGCCTCGGCCGCGCTGGTGGGGTCGACCACGATGCCGAACTCCTCGGGGAGCGCGGACACGAGTTCGGACATCGGCACCGGACGGCCCTCGGCGTCGGGCAGACCAGCGGCGAGTTCGTCCGGGTCGGCGAAGACGGGCACGAACGGCTTGTCACGGATCATGACGTGGGCGACGCTGCCGGCCTCCGGAGCGCCCGCCGGCTTCCAGGGGACCCACGCCGCGCTCCGCAGGAAGCCCGCTGGCGAGGCTGCCATCCGGCGGCGGAGTTCGGCGGCCGCGGTCGGCGGGGCTTTGTCGACGCCTCGGCCGAAGGCTGATCCGTTGGTCTGATCGGTACTCACGCCAGCCATGCTGTCACGGAGCGGCTCAGTACGCGGCCGACTGCCCACCGTCGATCGGGACGACCGTCGCGTTGACGTAGGACGCGTCGTCGGACAGCAGGAAGGCGACGACGGCAGCGATCTCGGGGGCTTCGCCGTAGCGCTTGGTGGGGTTGACCTGGATGAACTCCTCGGCGGCCTTGCGGGGGTTCTCCGCGTCGAGCTGCTTCATCGAGTTCTCGACCATGGGGGTCCAGATGGCGCCGGGGGCGATGGCGTTGATGCGGATGCCGTAGCGGCCGTACTCGACGGCGGAGTTGCGGGTCAGGCCGACGACGCCGTGCTTGGCGGCGGCGTACCCGGACTGGTTGCCGATGCCGCGGATGCCGCCGACGCTCGCGGTGTTCACGACCATGCCGGAGCCCTGCTCACGCATGACCTTGAGGACCTTCTCGAGGCCGAGGAACACGCCACGCAGGTTGATCGACACGACCTTGTCGAACTCGGCGGCGGTGAAGGACTCCGTGGGGTTCTGCTTGCCCTCGATGCCGGCGTTGTTGAAGAAGCCGTCGATGCGGCCGAAGCGCTCGGTGGTGGCGGTGACGTACGCGTCGACCTGGGCCTCGTCGGACACGTCGGCGACGGTCGTCAGGACCTGTGCGTCCGGGGTGGCCTCGAGCACGGCGGCCTTCGTGGCGTCGAGTCCCTGCTCGGAGACGTCGACGAGGGAGAGCGCGGCGCCCTCGGCGGCCAGGCGGACGGCGGTCGCACGGCCGAGGCCGGAGCCGCCGCCGGTGATGAGGACGACGCGGTCGGCGAAGCGGGACGTGACGGAGTTGGTTTCGGGCATGGGGGAGGCCTCCTGAGGTCTTCGACGGTGAAGGGCTCGGGGTCCGCGGTGGGGCAGCGAGTCCGATCGATGCATCTGCATCGAGACGTCTAGACTACACCTGTTGTTTTAAATCGCGACCAGGGCCCGTCGCGCGACCGACCTCAGCTCGTGACGATCGTGGTCGTCGTCGCGGTGGTCGCCGCCATAATGGCGATCATCGCCGCCGCTTGGATCTCCTCGAGCACGGCCTTCACCGCGGGGCTGGCCCAGGTGCCCGAGGTGATCTCCTTGACCAGGTCCTTGTCGACGGCGCCGAACTGCTTGCGCAGCGTGTTCGTGGCGTCGAGCAGCCCGATGACCGCGGCGGAGAACGGCGTCGGTTCCGCCCGCCGAGCCAGGACGTCCGCGATGCCGGATCGCAGCAGTGCCTCCGGGGCTCCGTCGCGCTCCGGGTGCTTCGTGGTGGGGAAGAGCCCGAGGACCTTGCTCTGCTCGACGCTGATGGTCCCTCGCTCGACGAGTCCGGCGACGACGTCGTCGCGGAGTCGCTGCTTCCCGAGCCGGCTCACCCACCACTTCGCCTTGCGCGGCACACCGGACGCCGCGATCGAGCCGACGACGCCGTCGAGCACCGGGTCGCCAGTGGCAGCGCCGTCGACGACGGTGACCAGGCCGTTCTGCAGCGAGACCGCACCGCGGAGCGCGAGGTCGGCGAGGACCGCGCCCGCGAGACCGGTGTCCAACGTCTGCCCGTCGAGGGACTTCCGGCCATCGGGCTCGATCTGGAGGAGCGCGAACGCCTGCGGGACCGTGAGTTGCTCAGCCATGTCCGCAGCCTGCCATGCGTGGCGGAGGTGTGCCGGGCCTCCAGGCTGACGCCCAGCAGCGGCTGACCGCTCGACGTCAGCAGGCGTCGAGCACCCGCACCATCGCGTCCCGCTCTGCCGGGGCCACCCACAGGTGGTACTTCGCCTTCACCGTGACCTGGTGCTCGATGTACGTGCAGCGGAACGCCTTGTCGGCGGGCAGCCAGGTCGCTGCGTCGCCGGAGCCCTTCTGCGAGTTGGACCGGCCGTCGACGGCGAACAGGTTCGACGGGTCGTTCGCCAGGGCCTCCCGCTCCGACTGGCTGAGCTGCTGCGCGCCGGTGCGCCAGGCGTTCTCGAGTGCGACGACGTGGTCGATCTGCACGAGGGTCGAGGTCGTGTTCCCGCGCACGAAGTCGATCGTCGCCCCGGTGTACGGCGACACGAGCGTGCCGGTCATCACCTTGCACGGACCCTGGCGAACGATGCTCCTGAGATCGCGCGCGAGCACGTCGTTCCGGGTGTCGCAGCCGTTGTGGTCGACGTCGATCCACGCGCTGCCGAACGCACCGGTGCGGTCGTACCCGGTGCCGGCGGCCTTGCCCTTGACGGGCAGCGTGGCGAGGAGCGCGCGGGCGTCCGCAGCGTCGGTGTCGGTCGACGAGCTGACGGTCGGACTGGAGGCGCGGCTCGGCTCCGGTGCGCCGCTGTCCGTGCCGACGGTGGCCGTGGCGACTGCCGTGGGCCCGGCAGCCGCGTCGGCGTCCGGACCGAGGACGCCGGTGGCGTCGAGCGCGTAGCCACCGACCGCGAGGGCGAGGACGACGAGGACGGAGGTGAGGCTGATGCGGGTACGGCGGCGTCGGCGGGACGTCATGCGGGTGGGGCTCCTGCGTGGTGCGGTGGTGCGGTGGTGCGGGCCGGGTGGCCTCGACGATCATGCCGGAGACCTCGGACACCGCCGCGGAGGCCACGCTCCGAACGGGCGGACGCCGACGGCGTAGACACGGGGGCATGACCGATTACGCGAATCCGTCCGTGTCCGTCACCGGTGGGTCGATGCCGCTCCTGGGCTTCGGCACCTGGCAGATCCCCGACGGCGAGGCCCCCGCCGCCGTCGGCGAAGCACTGGCGGCCGGGTACCGCCACATCGACACCGCCACCGGCTACAGCAACCAGCGCGGCGTCGGCACGGCCCTCGCCGAGTCCGGCCTGGCCCGCGACGACGTGTTCGTGACGACGAAGCTGCCGCCGGACAACGCCGACCGCGTGCGCGAGACCATCGAGGAGAGCCTCGACCAGCTGGGCCTCGACCACCTGGACCTCTGGCTCGTGCACTGGCCGCCGAACGGCGAGGCCCGCCCGGACGTGTGGGAGCAGGTCGTCCAGGCCCAGTCCGACGGACTGACCCGGGCCGTGGGCGTGAGCAACTACTCGCTCGACCAGATCGACGAACTCGTCACCGCGACCGGCACCACCCCCGCCGTGAACCAGATCAAGTGGAGCCCGGTCGAGTACGACCGGACGATCGCGGACGGGCTGGCCGAACGCGGGGTCGTCCTCGAGGGCTACAGCCCCTTCAAGGCGAGCAACCTGCAGGACCCGACGCTGCTCGACATCGCGACCGCACACGACGCCGACAGCGCCCAGGTCATCGTCGCGTGGCACGTCGCGCACGGCTTCGTCGTCATCCCGAAGTCGTCGAACCCGGAGCGCATCCGGTCGAACGCCGCCGGCGCCCGCATCGAGCTCTCGGCGGACGAGGTCACGGCGATCGACGCGCTCGCACGCTGACGCCCGCGCCCGCGCCCGCGCCCGCGCTGACGCTCGCGCTCGCCTGATCGCTCCGGCGCGTCAGGCGAGCAGCGAGCGGATGTCGTCGGCCGTCAGGTCCTCGGCGAACAGTGCGTCGTCGTCGATCATCGTGGCGAACAGTTCGGCCTTGCGCGCGGCGAGGGCGAGGACCTTCTCCTCGATGGTGTCCTCGGCGATGAAGCGCTGCACGCTGACCGACCGGGTCTGCCCGATGCGGTGGGTGCGGTCGACGGCCTGCGACTCGGCGGCGGGGTTCCACCACGGGTCGAGGACGAACACGGTGTCCGCCTCGGTCAGGGTGAGCCCGAAGCCGCCGGCTTTGAGTGAGATGAGGAACGCCGGCGCGGTGCCCTGCCGGAAGCGCTCGATGACCTCCGGGCGCTTGCGGGTCGACCCGTCGAGGTACTCGTAGCCGACACCCCGCTCGTCGAGGGCGTCGGACACCATCCGCAGGAACGACGTGAACTGGCTGAACACCAGGGCGCGGCGGCCCTCGGCGGCGAGCTGTTCGAGCTCGTCGAGCAGCAGGTCGAGCTTGGCGGAGGGGATCGGCGTCGACGGAGACGTGACGTCCGGATCCGCCGTGCCCGAACCGCTCGAGACCAGCGCGGGCGACAGCGCGAGCATCCGCAGGAGCGTCAGCGACCGGAACACGATCATCCGGTTCTTCGACAGGTCGTCGATGAGGTCGAGGACCTTCAGCCGCTCGCGGTTGAGCGTGCGCTCGTACAGTTCGCGGTGGGCGGGGTCGAGCGTGACGCGGACGACCTGCTCCTGCTTCGGTGGCAGGTCGGCGGCGACGGCCTGCTTCGTCCGGCGGAGCATGAGCGGCCGGATCCGACGCCGGAGCTTCGCGGTCAGTTGCTGACGGGCCTCGCCCCGCAGGTCGGGGGAGGCGAGCGGCTTGACGTAGTCGTCGCCGAACCGGGTCCAGGTGGACAGCAGTCCGGGCGCGACGATGTGGAACAGCGCCCACAGGTCGGTCAGCCCGTTCTCGAGCGGGGTGCCGGTGATCGCGAACTTCACCGGAGCCCGCAGGTCGGACGCCACCCGGTGGGTCTGCGACTGCGGGTTCTTCACGAACTGCGCCTCGTCGAGCACGAGCGCCGACCACGGCAGGTCGGTCCACGCCGGGGAGTCGAGCCGGAGCAGCGCGTACGAGGTGACGACGACGTCGGCCTGCGACGCGGTGCGGGCGACGAGCCCGGGGTCCTTCAGCGAGGTCGAGGTGACGGCGGCCACCCGCAGTGACGGCGTGAACTTCGCGGCCTCGGCCACCCAGTTGCCGACGACCGAGGTGGGGGCGACGACGAGGAACGGCGGCGCCTCGGGGTCTGCTGCACGGCGGGCGGCGACCATCGCGAGCACCTGCAGGGTCTTGCCGAGGCCCATGTCGTCGGCGAGTACCCCGCCGATGCCGTGCGACGCCAGGAACGACAGCCACGCGTACCCGGCGTGCTGGTACGGCCGCAGTTCGGCGTGCACGGTGTCCGGCACGGGGACGTCGCCCGGGGGAGTCGCCCCCATCAGCCCCGCGGTGATCTCCTGCCAGCGTTCGTCGTGCGAGGTCTCGTCGGCGAGCAGGTCGAACTCGGTCCACAGCCCGGCCTGCAGCGGCGTCACCTGGATCGGCTGGTCGGGCTCCCACTCGTCGAGGTCGCGGGCCTCGTCGATGAGTTCCTTGAGCCGGTCGAACGCGGGGTCGGCCAGTGACAGGTAGGAGTTGTCGACGAGCTTGAGCCGCCGCTGCCGACCCGCGAGTGCGGTGAGCAGCGGCGTGAACGGGATCTGCTTGCCGTTGACACTGACGATGATCCCGAGGTCGAACCAGTCGTGCTTGTCCGACGGCATCGTCGTGACGCGGATGTGCGGCCGCCCGCTCAGTCGCTCGTAGTCGAGCCGCTCGCCCTGCACGACGGTCCGGACGCCGAGTGCCGGCAGCTCGGGCAGGAACTCGTTCGCGAACACCGCGACGTCGGCTCCGTCGATGGTGCCGTCCTGGAACCAGTCCAGTCCGCCACCGGGGCCGGCAGGGCGGACGGGAGGCTCGGCTGCCGTCGCGTCGTCGGCCAGCGCCGTCGACGTGGCCGGGTCCAGGGCTTTGGCCGCGTCCGCCGCGTCCGCAGGATCGTCGGTGCTGGCGGGATCGTCCGCGGCGCGCAGCCCGGACAGGTCGGGGAGTGGGCCGTGCAGCGAGACCGGGTCCTTGCGGCCGTCGACGTGCCAGCGCCAGTGCAGGTGCACCCGGTCGTCGGTGCGGGGCGCGCGGGCCGGCTCGAACGTCGCCGTGAGCACGAGTTCGGGCGGCGTGCGCTCGGGCAGCTCGACCGACCCGTCGGAACTGACGAGTCCGAGGGCACCGCGCAGTCGGGGGGACCAGTCGGCCAGGAACTCGTCGACCTCTGCCGTCGGCACCGTGATGCGGGTGCCCTCGAGGAGCATGCGGCGTTGGTCCTCGGGCACGGGCGCCGGGGTCGGTGCGAGTCCGACCGTGAACTCGGGGCTCTCGCGGAACACGTACACACCGTGGTCGCCGACCATCCGCGCTGCACCGTGGACGACCGGGCGGCCGTCGAGCACCGCGCTCGCACCGATCACCACGGCGTCGTCGTGCCGGGCGACGTCGAGCAGCACCTGGGCCTGCTCGCCGAGGATCGCCCCGCCCTCGCGCTTGCCGGTCACGAAGGCGATGCCGAGCCCCGACGCCTGCCGGAGCAACGGCCACAGCAGCGGACTGCGGAAGTCGTCGAGGTGGAGCCAGTCGCTCTCGCCGGGCAGCCCCGCGAGCTGACCGGCGCGGTGCAGGGCCGCGAGCTGCATGAACCACCCGTGCTGCTCGGCGCCGAGGCCCAGGCGGTTCTGCGAGTAGGGGAGCGTGCCCCAGGTCAGCTGCCCGCGCACCCAGTTGCCGGCGTCGCTCCGGGTCACCGGCCGGACCCCGAGCCGCACGCTGCGGGACGGCGCCGGCAGCGCGCGCCCGGCGGCCCGGGCTCGCGCCGCGAGCGCAGCGGGGACCGCGTCACGCAACTCGAACTGCAGACCCATGCGGGTGCTCTGCGGGGTGACCGCCTGCGCGTCGTCACCGGCGAGGCGGGCGAGGTCGTGCCTCCAGTCCGAGGGCGGCGGAGCCGGCGCCTCCGGACGCGGGCCGGCGTTCGCGGCCAGGGCACGCGCGTTGATGGTGAGCAGCGCAGCGGCGACGTGCTTGCAGTCGCCGCCGAGGGGACAGCTGCACGTGCTGCGGACCGGCCGGATGAAGTCGCCGCGGGCCACGGTCATGTCGATGCGGCACTCGTAGGGGTCGTCGGCGGTGCCGGAGACGGTCGCCGTGACGGTGCCGTCGTCGGGGTCCCAGACGGCGTCGTCGACCAGGCCCGCGCGGACGACGTCGCGCGCGCGACCGAAGGTCTGCGGCCCGACGAAGCGGATGACGTCGACGGCGTCGATCATCGGGGCTGCTGGCACGGGTCAATCGTGCCAGGTGCCACCGACGTCCGTTGCTACGGTGGAACCGCGCCGGAGCGGCGCACCACGACAGGGGGAACACCATGGGGATGAACCGACGGATCGGCATGCTGCTCGCGGGAGCGGCGCTCGTGACCACTGCGCTCGCGGGGTGCGCATCCGGAGGGACGGACGGGTCCGGTGACGCGGGACCGACACCGACCGAGACCACCGCGGCGACGACGCCGGGGACCGCAGCCTGCGACCTCGTCACCGGCCGCGGCAGCGTGACGCTCGAGGAGACCGCCGACGCCTACCGCATCGAGTGGACGGGTGTCCCCGTCGACCCGGACGACAACCGCACCACCTACGAGGTGCAGCTCGGCAACGACGAGATGCAGGGCGGCGTCGACCTGTACATCCAGTACGACACCGTCACCGGCACCACGTACGGCGTCATGCCGCAGGGATCGAACGCCGTCGACCCGATCGACGGTGAACCCGAGACTTCGGGGGACACGATCGTCGGGACGTTCCCGAAGGACGACGCACTCACCCCGACCTGGTGGTCGCCGAAGTACACCGTCATCGACGACTCCGGCGCGACCTCGACCGTGTGCACCGACGACGGCCAGGTCATGGACTACGAGCCCCTGTCGTAGCGGACCCGAACGACACACATCGGACGGGGCTACCGTCTGCGTGGACGGGCGACGACTGCTCGCCGCTCTCCACTCGATTGGACACGCTCATGCCGGACCGCTTGCGGTGGGTGCACGATTCTGCAGACCACTGGAACGTGTGGCTGGGCTCCGAGGTCGTCTGCGACGTCACCCGGACGGACCAGTTCACCGTCGGTTCGCCCGACAACTCGATCGCTGGGGCGCACTCGTCGCTCGAGAGCGCCGCGGCGCAGGTGCAGGGCTGGGTACGCTGGAGCGGACGCTAGGCCGCGGAGCGCAACGAACGCACTCGCCGGCCCGCTGGTCCGTAGCGTGTAGGGGCACCGCTGATGCCCGCGGTGCTGTTCCGTGGAGGAGGCGCCCGCATGACCGACACCGAGACGTCGACGCCCACTCCGAGCACGCCCGGCCCGAGCACGCCCGGCGCGGCACGCTCGCTCGTCGCGCTCGGCGGACGGGACACCGACTCCGCCATCGCCTCCCTCGCCGGCATGTACGCGGGGAAGGCCTGGTACTCGCGAGCGCTCGACCAGGACTACTGGTTCAAGTACGTCGGCGTCGGTGACGAGCACCTGAGCATCCGGCGCTCGCAGATGCACGGGTACCTGCGCGGTGACGTCGCCACCGAGGGCGAGGTCGTCGTGCAGTGGCTCGAGCGCGGCGAAGCCCGGGTCGACGTCGGCGGCGACGAGGTCCGGATGCGCCCCGGTGTGCCGACCCTGTTCCCCGTCGAGCGCCGGTTCGAGATGGAGTACCAGGACTGGGACCAGCGCCTGGTGCACCTGCGCCGCGACCTGGTGCTCGACGTCGCCGCCGAACGCCACCTGGTCGACGGCTCCATGACCTTCGACCGCTTGACCGAACCCGGCGCCGAGGCGGTCGCGCAGTGGCGGACCTCGGTCGCCGGGGCCCTGCGAGCCCTCCGTGAGCACGGCGACGGCTCGCTCGCCTGGCACGAGGCGCAGCGCGACGTCGCGCGGGCACTGCTCCGGATGTACCCGCTGCAGGCCGAGCGGTTCCCCGCGGGCTACAGCACACGGAGCGACGGACGTCTGCGCGCCGCGGTCGAGTACGTCCAGGCACACGCGCACGAACCCCTGACGGTCTCCGACGTCGCCCAGGCCGCCGGCCTGAGTGTCCGGGGGACCCAGGAGTCGTTCCAGCGGGCGTTCGAGCGCTCACCGATGACCTACCTGCGCGAGGTCCGGCTGGGGCGCGTGCGCGAGGAGCTGCGCACGCTCGACCCGTCGACGACCTCGGTGGCCGACGTCGCGCGGCGGTGGGGCTTCGCGCACCTGGGCCGGTTCGCTGCGGCGTACGCGGCCCGGTTCGGGGAGTACCCGCGGGAGACGCTGCGGCGCTGAGCGGGATCAGTCCTGCTGCGGCTGTTGCGGCTGTTGCGGCTGTTGCGCGAGCTTGCTGTGCTTCCGCGAGTACCCGAAGTACACGCCCAGGCCGATCGCGAACCAGATCGCGAACCGCACCCACGTCTCCCACTGCAGGAACGTCACGAGCCACAGCGACGCGATGACGCCGATGATCGGGATGACCGGCATGAACGGCAGCTTGAACTGGCGGTCGAGGTCGGGCTGCCGGTAGCGGAGCACGATCACGGCGGAGCAGACCACCACGAACGCGAGCAGGATGCCGATGTTCGTGAGCTCGGCCACGACGCCGATCGGCAGGACGCCCGCGAGGATCGCCGACGCGATGCCGAGGATCCAGGTCACGCGGGTCGGGACGTGGCGTTTCGGGTCGGTCTTCGCGAACCACTTCGGCATGAGGCCGTCGCGGCTCATCGAGAACCAGACGCGGCTGGCACCGAGCATGAAGGTGACGAGCACCGTGACGATGCCGACGATGGCTCCGATCGCGATGACGTTCGCGACCCCGCCGAGCCCGACCGAGGCGAACGCCGACGAGAAGCCCGAGGCCGGGTCGATGTCGGTGTACTTCTGCATGCCGGTCAGCACAAGGGTGGCCAGCACGTACAGGACCATCGAGATGCCGAGCGACAGCAGGATCGCCTTCGGCATGTGCTTGCGGGCGTCGGTCGACTCCTCGGCCGCGGTGGACATGGCGTCGTAGCCGAACACCGCGAAGAACACCGTCGCGGCACCGGTCATCACGCCGCCGAAGCCGAACGGGAAGTAGGGGGAGTAGTTCGCGCTGTTGATGTGGAACACGCCGAGCACGACGATGAGCACGACGAGCGCCACCTTGATGCCGACGGCCACGAACTCGAACCGGGCGGCGCTGCGGATGCCGCGGGTGAGCACGAACGCGGTGACGAGGCACAGGATGATCGCGAAGACGTCGATCACGTGGCCGTCGCCGGTGCCGGGCGCGCCGAGCATCCACGCGGGCAGGTCGATGCCGAACTGGCCCACCAGGAAGCCGACGTACCCGGAGATGCCGATCGCGACCACCGCCACGATCGCGGTGTACTCGAGCAGCAGGTCCCAGCCGATGAACCACCCGACGATCTCGCCGAGGACCGCGTAGCCGTACGTGTACGCACTGCCGGCCTTCGGGATCAGGCCGGCGAACTCGGCGTACGACAGCGCTGCCGCGGCACTCGAGACGCCGGCCACCAGGAAGCTGATGAGGACCGCGGGACCGGCGACGCCGTTGGCCACGGTGCCGGCGAGGGTGAAGATCCCCGCGCCGATGATGCCGCCGATGCCGATCGCGGTGAGCTGCCAGAGGCCGAGGTGCCGTTTCAGGCCACCCTCGGCTCCGGTGTCGTCATCGATCGTCTCGATGGGCTTCCGTCGGAAGAGCGTGCGTGTCGTCGTCGTCACCCGCCCATGGTGCACCCTGCGGCGGCTCCGCGCGCGGGCGGTCGGCGGGCCGAGTCTCAGGCCCGCACCGCGCAGGCCGACCGCAGCCGCGCGGCGTACACATGACCCCATGCGCCACCCGAAACGGATCGAACCCGGCCCCGGACAGGAATCGGTCTGGGACTACCCCCGCCCGCCCGCCGTCGAGCCCGTCACCGCCCGCGTCGTCGTCCGGTTCGGCGGCGCCGTCGTGGCCGACACGACCGATGCGGTGCGGGTCCTGGAGACCTCGCACCCGCCGGTGTACTACCTGCCGATGGCGGACCTCGACCTCCGGCCCGCCCAGGGGTCGAGCATGTGCGAGTTCAAGGGCCGTGCACGGTACTTCGACGTGGTCGGCGGGGACGGTACCGTCGCGAGCCGCGCCGCGTGGAACTACCCGACGCCCGAGCCCGGCTACGAGTCGCTCCGGGACCGCGTCGCGATCTACCCGTCGGCGATGGACTCGTGCGAGGTCGGCGGCGAGATCGTGCAGTCGCAGGACGGCGACTTCTACGGCGGCTGGATCACGTCGGACGTCGTCGGCCCGTTCAAGGGGGCGCCGGGCACGCTCGGCTGGTGACCCGCGTCAGCGGTTCGCGTAGGGCGACCAGAACGGCGGCGGGAACGCGCCGGCGGTCGCGATGACCAGCAGCTGCCAGACGATCATGATCAGCCCGGCCGCACCGATGACGATGCCGATCCACGCCCAGACCTGCACCGCCCGGCGACGGCGGCCGGCGATCGTGATCGCGCGCCAGCCGCTCAGCACGCAGATGATGCCGAACGCGGCGCCGAGCAGGACGTGCCGGACCGTGCCCTGCGCCGGCACGATGATGCCGAGGTAGAACGCGACCGGGCCGAGCAGCACCGCGACGGTCGCGGGGGCTGCTGGCGGTTCGTGGTCCCGAGCGGGTGCTCCCATGCGTCTGAATCTACCGAGCGGGCCGCGTTCCGTACACGCCCGAGCGCCGTCGTCCGGGAGCGGGCACCATGGAGGCATGCGTTCCTTCCTCCGCGTCCTGCTCGGCCTGGCGCTCGTGTTCGCCGGCACGAGTCACCTCACCTTTGCGCGCAAGGAGTTCACGGCCCAGGTGCCCGAGTTCGTGCCGTTGTCGGAGGACACGACCGTGCTGGCGTCGGGTGTCGCGGAGATCACCCTCGGTTCGGCGCTCGTCCTCGCACCGAAGCCGGCTCGGCGCTTCGTCGGTTCCGTCGCTGCACTGTTCTTCACGGTGATCTTCCCGGGCAACCTGTCGCAGTGGGTGAACCGCCGCGACGCCTTCGGTCTCGACAGCGACGAGAAGCGGGTCGCGCGCCTGTTCGGTCAGCCGCTCCTCATCGCTGCTGCCCTCTGGTCCACGCGCGGCCGGCGGTCCTGATGGACGCGCCCGCTCGGTCGTCCGGTCCGGCCGACGTCGGCCCGGTTCCCGGGTCGAGTCCGGAGTCGGTCCGAGGGTCGGTTCCTGGTTCGGCTCTCGATCCGCTCGGGTCGGCTCCGGCACGGTTCGGACGGGAGGCCCGCCACCCGTTGGCAGGACGCCGCCGCGTCGCGGACATGGTCGCCTCCATCGCCCTGCTCGTCGTGCTGACGCTCGAAGCGTTGGCAGCGGGGTGGGGCATCAAGCTCATGTCGTTGGCGTTCGTGTCGTGCGCGGCCCCGGGGAACACCTGCAACGTGGGGCTGGGCGACTCGGTCGTGACCGTCGGGCCGATCCTGATCGCGCTGGTGCTGGTCGCGTCGATCGTGGTGTGCATCCTGCGGCTGGTGCGGCGTCGGCTGGCGTGGCCGGTGGTGCTCGTGGGGATGGCTGCGGTGGTGGCCGTCTTCTTCGCGGCGTTGCTCCTCATCGAGAGCTCGGTGACGCACGGCATCTGAACGGCGCTGCCGTCCCGAGGTTCCGAGTCGTCCCGAGTCGTCCCGAGGTTCCAAAATCTCGGCATGTCGGCGTCCCATTTGTCGAGATCTGGAACCTCGGCGATCAGCGTGCAGCATGTCGTGGAACCTCGCCGAGCCGGTCAGGTCCGGACTGAAGGCTCGTCCAACGTCGTTATCGCGCTGGTCGAAGTCGGTCGGCTCGCGGCCTCAAGGTCGTCCTCCACAGGTGGCTGCGGCGGCGAGGTTGTCCACAGATACACGCGATGGTCGTCGGTGAGCGGGTGGTGTTCGCGACGCTGGAGGCATGCCTGACACCGACACCCTCGACCGCCTGATCCGAACCCCTGTCCGTACCGACGACGACGTCGTCCAACTCGTCGCCGCCTTGGTCGACCGCCCGGTGCGCCGGCAGTGCTGGGTGGTGTTCCTCGACGAACTCGGGATGTCGATCCCGTTCCTGCTGCCCATCGCCGACCTGCCGTACCAGCCGGACGAGCACGTCAACGACTTCGCGTCGTTGATCTCCGAGATCGTCGGGCAGCTCGGCGCGGTCGACGTGGTGCTCGCGTGGGAGCGGCCTGGCGTCGACCGGGTGCACCCGGTCGACTGGGAGTGGGTCGACGCGTGCGCCTGCGCCCTCGACGAGCACGCGATCCGGCTGCGCGCCCAGGTGATCGTCCACGACGGCGGTGCCGCGATGATCGAACTCGACGAGCACGACCAGGAAGTGGCGTGACCGTCGGGCCCGGTGGTCTCGTGACGGGTCAGCCCTGTGGCGCGGTGTCGGGCACGGTCTCGCCCGTCAGCCCCTCGACGACGGCCTTGGCCGCGGGCCAGGACTTCGCGTAGTGCTCGGGGTCCGAGTTGATCTGCACCGCGTGCGCCATCTGCGTCGGCGTCATCGTCTTCCAACCGGGCACCTTGACGAGCTTCGCGTAGAACATCGACGCCGCCGTGTACGGGTCCATCCGCTGCTCGTACGTGCCCCAGGCGCCGTTGTCGCGCTGCTGGAACAGGCCGCGGCTGTCCGGGCCGGCGGCGTCGCCGTGGTCCAGGTTCACCAGACTCGACTCGCCGATCGCCGTCATGACCCCGACGGCCTGGGTGTGCGGCCCGATGCCGAGCGCCTTCGCGGCCTGGATCACCGACGCAGCGTTGACCAGGCGGTCCTGGCAGAATCCCGCGATGGGACCGGCGGGGACGACCATGCCACCGACGGTCTTCGAGGCGACCTTCGGGCACGTGGGGGTGGCGTCGGCGGCGCTGGACTTCGCGATCCCGGCGATCGAGTTGACCGCGATGACGACGAGCACCACGACCCCGATGCCGACGACCACGATGCCGGCGCCGAACACCGACGCGAGCGTGATGCCGACACGGCGCATGACGGGACCTCTCGACGGACGGGGCGGGGCAGGCGGAGCACGACGAGCGTACGGGCGCCGCCTGGGAACCGCACCCGCCCGATCGGGGGCCGCGGTGACGTGCTGACGGTCCTGGTGCGCCGAACGCGGGGTTCGGGAACCAGGACCGTCAACGGCAACACGAGCTTCGGCCCGACGTCAGCTTCGGCCCGACGTCAGCGGCGGCGTCGGCGTGACCTGCTCCGACCCCATCCGCCGGCGGAGAGCGAGACGAGCGCGATGGCCGCGATGACGATCGTCCAGATGACGGCGGTCGCGTCCATCAGACGTCGCGGTGGTCGTGCGGCGGGTGCTGCACCTTCGTCGGTTCGGTGACCAGGCCGGTCGGTGCCTTCTCCGGCTGCTTGCGGCCGTGCGTGAACCACGTCACCGCCCACAGCACCACGCCGAGGGCCAGCAGTGCGCCGGCGATCTGGTACTGCTGGGGGTCACGTCCGGACGAGAACGGCAGGACGAGCCACAGGCAGGTGATGATGCCGATGACGGGGATGATGACGCCGGCACGGAAGTGCCTGTGGTCGACCTTGTCGCGGCGGAGCACGAGCACCGTCAGGTTCACGACGGCGAACACGGTGAGCAACAGGAGCGAGGTCGTGCCACCGAGGACGACCACGATCGGGGAGTCCGGGTCGAGCGAGACCCAGCCGATGAGCAGCAGGGAGATCGCGGTGGTGAAGACGATCGCGTTCGACGGGGTGCGCCGGGCGGGGGAGATGCGGGCCAGGAAGCCCGGCAGCACGCCCTGCTTGCTCATGCCGTACAGCAGTCGCGACGCCATCATCATGTTGATCAGGGCGGTGTTGGCCACGGCGAACATCGAGATGAACGGCAGCAGGTCGGCGATCGGGAAGTCCGGCGCCGCGGTCTGCACGACGGTGACGAGCGGAGTCTCGTTGCCGGCGAGCTCACCGATCGGGACGACGGCGACGGCGCAGATGGACACGAGCGTGTAGATCACGGCCGTGATGCCGAGGCCGGTGAGCATGACCTTCGGGAAGATCCGTGAGGGGTCCTTCGTCTCCTCCGCCATGTTCACCGAGTCCTCGAAGCCGACCATCGCGAAGAACGCCAGCGACGTCGCCGTGGAGATCGACATGAGCAGGGTCTTGTCCTCGGGGGTCTCGAACATCACCACGCGCGAGAAGTCCGCGTTGCCGCCCGCGATGGCCCAGAAGCCGATGAGGATCACCATGACGAGACCGGACAGCTCGACCAGGGTGAGAACGACGTTCGTCTTCACGCTCTCGCTGACGCCGCGGAAGTTGATCGCCATCACCGCGAGCATGAAGCCCATGGCGATGAGCATCACGACGACGTTCGGCAACTCGAGCCCGAACCCGACGCCGAGGTTGGCGGCGAACGCACGCGACGCCGTCGACGCCGAGGTGATGCCGGAGCACATCACGATGAAGGTCACGATGAAGGTGATGAAGTGGACGCCGAACGCCTTGTGCACGTAGAGCGCAGCGCCCGCGGTCTGCGGGTACTTCGTCACGAGTTCCAGGTACGAGAACGCCGTCAGCAGGGCGACCGCGAAGGCGATGAGGAAGGGGAGCCACGCTGCTCCTCCGACCTCTGCCGCGACCTGACCGGTGAGCGCGTAGACACCCGTCCCCAGGATGTCGCCGACGATGAACAGCAGCAGGAGCTTGGGACCGATGACCCTGCGGAGCTCGGGCTGCTCCTGCTGTGGTCGGTCCGTCTTGGTGGTGGCCATGCGTCACCCTTGCGCGCGGGACGCCTTGCTGTCTAGTCCCACAGGAAGGTTTCTCGCGATCGCAACACGGTCGCACGGCGACGGATACTCTCCGGGCCATGGACCACGAGTCGAACACCACCGAAGAGCCCGTCGAGTTCGCCGACTTCAACGCGAAGCTGCTCGTGCTCGACGTCCTCTGCTACGACCTCGACGTCCTCGACCCGTACGACCCGGAGACCGCCGACGAGACGGACGAGGACCTCGACGTGGACGGCCAGGACGACCGCGCCCGCGAGTACTACGACGACCTGGAACTCCTGCCGTCGCACCTGTCGCTCGTCACGGAGCTCACCGTCGACACCGACCTCGAGGTGCTCCAGGACGTGCACCCCGGGTGGGAGGGCTCCGACGACCGCTTCGACCCGCAGAACTGGGACGACGTCCTCGACCTGCCGGCACTCCGCACCGTGTACGCCGCGGCACCGCTGCCCGCCCACGTCGCCGAGGCCCTGGCCGCGAAGGGCGTCGAGGTCCGCTCGGCCTGAGCGGAGGAACCGGCACGGGCTACCGGTTCAGCGCCCGTAGCTGCTCGGTGAACTGCGTCGCGCCGCCCTGCGCCGGGTGCCGGACGGCGATCGCCTCGATGCCGGCCAGCGCGAGCGCACCCTGGGCCTTCCGACCCACGGCGACCACCCGGACCCGGTCGACGCCGCCGAGGGCCTCCAGCAGCGCGAGGGCGACGGGTGCTCCCGAGCGGACCTCGGCGGGCCGCGGCGTCCGGTTCGTCAGCCGGTCCGGTGCCACGAACGGGTGGTGCGGGAAGATCGCCCACGCGACCGGGAGCGCACCGCGCCAGCCCTCCAGCGCGGCGTGCACGACGCGCGACGAAGCCTCCCACGGTGCCGTCGGCTCAGGAGGTGCGGAGTACCCGGGTCCGAGCTCGCGCATGCTCGTGAACGGGATGCCGGTGTTCGTCATGCCGCGCCACCCGGGCGCCTCGGCCACGAGCAGGGTGTCCGCCGCCGGCCCGAAGCGCTCCAGGTACCGCTGCAGGTTCGACCGGCGCAGTCGTCCCTCGGCCGAACCGAGGTCGTACAGCGCTTCGGCGTCGGGCTCGACCGGCACGGCGTCGAGCGCCGCCCAGAACGCGTCGAACGCCGTCACCTCACGATCCGACCCGCGACCCGCTGCCGAGCACCCGGCGGTACACGTCCTCGAGGCCCGAAGCCGACCGCTCCCAGCTCAGACGCTCCGCGTGCTCGCGGCCCGCCGAGGCCAGCCCCGCCGCGTACCCGGAGTCCGTCAGGATCCGCTCGATCTCGGCAGCCCACACCGACGGCTCACGGGACTCGAGCACGACGCCCGTCTCCCCGTCGACCACGGCCTCGCGCAGACCCCCGGCAGCAGCGGCCACGACCGGCACGCCGGACGCCGAGCCCTCCAGCGCCACGAGACCGTACGTCTCGGAGTGCGACGGCACGAGCACGGCTGCCGCGCCACGGAACAGGAACGCCAGGTCGGCACGCGACTGCGGCCCGATGAAGGTGACGCGGTCGGCGATGCCACGCGCGGCGGCGAGCCGACGCAGTTCGTCCACGTAGTCACCCGCCTCACTCGAGGCATCGCCCGCGATGACCAACGTGGGGCGGGCCTCCTGGCTGATGCCCGCGATCGCCTCGATGGCCAGGTCGAGCCCCTTCAACGGCTGGACGCGAGCCGCTGCGACGACGTAGGGGGTGGCGGCTCGGCGCGCACCGACGGCGGCGGGGCGGAAGACGGACCCGTCGACCCCGGGCGGCACGATCCAGATGCGCGCGTCGGCACCGCCGAGCCGCGTCCGGACCGTCGAGGCCTCCGCTTCGGACACCACGACGACCGCGTCCGACTCACGGGCCAGCAGCTGCTCGCCCGCGATGCGCCCGGCCGACTCGGGCCGCTCGCCCTCGGACAGCGGTGTCTCGGGGTCGGCCGCGATCGAGTGGAAGGACTGCACGTGCGGGATGCCGCGCTCACGGGCGACCGGCAGCGCAGCGGCACCGGAGAACCAGTGGTGCGAGTGCAGGACGTCGAACGGCCCGAGCTGCTCGAGCTCGCGCCGGAACGGCCCGATGAACGCGTCGTGCTCGCCCTTCGGCACGGGCTCCGCCGGACCCGCCGACAGGAACCGCAGGCACACACCCGGTACGAGCGACACCGAGTCCGGCTGCGTCGGCGCCGATCGCCGCGTGATGATGTCGACGTGGTGGCCACGGTCGGCCAACGCCTCGGCCTGGTGTCGGACGACGACGTTCATGCCGCCGACCTCACCCGACCCGGGTTCGTCTCCGGGGGAGGTGTGCAGCGACACCAGCCCGATGTGCAGGGGTTCGCTCGTCGTGCTCACCGGTCAACCCTAGCCGCGCGGTCTCCGCTGCGACGGGCGCGCGGGCGCCACCACGACGGGCCGGCGGCCCGCCTCGTCCACAGGATCGGTGGGGAGGCTCGGCTCGCCTCCCAGGATCTGCACGCGCTGGTCGCCGTGTCGCTCCCAGAACGCCGCCGTCCAGGCGCAGAGGGCACCGTCGAGCAGGTCCTCGCGGTGCTTGTGCGTCGGACCGTGCAGCACCGACGGGTCGGCGAGCCGCGCTGTCAGCGGGTGCGAGTCGAGCAGCAGCGCCGGGTCGAGCGGCGTCACTCGCAGACGCCGGACCAGCTCGTCGAACGCCTCGGCGCGACGGGCACGTGCCTCGGCGGCGGGGATCCGGAGGTCGAGTCGCTTGTAGCGGGGACGCTCGACGTCGTACCCGAGCTCCTCCACCCCGACGAGCGTCGTGTAGGGGTAGCACTCGAACACCGCCGGCCCGGTCCTGTCGTGCATCGATGCGGTGTCGGACACGTACTCGACGCCGAGTTCGGTGAGCCGGTCGAGCAGCTGGGCGCCGGCGCTCGCCGCGGAAGCCTGGTTCGTCGGGTTCGCCGCGACCTTCCACCGGCCGTACCGCTGCCCCACCTGCCGTTCCGCTTCGCGGATGCCCGTCGGGTTCGTCACCACGAGTGAGGCGTCGACCGCGATGAGCGACCGCGGCCCGAGGTGCGCCGCGATCCAGTCGGTCACGTCGTCGACCCCGCGGGCCCATCCGGCATCGGTGATCGTGCCGTCGGACTCCATCGCGACCAGTCCGGTCTCGTTCGGGGCGCGGCTCGCGGTGCCGAGCCCCCACGCCAGGTCCACTCCGAGGTACGCGCTCACTCGTCCATCGTGCACCGAGTACCTTCCGCTGCATGGCGAGCGAAGCGACGACGGTGCGGGTACCCGGGCCCGACGGGGAGCGCGAGGTCCGGATCAGCAGTCCATCGCGCGTGCTCTGGCCGGAGGCCGGGATCACGAAGCTCGACCTCGCCGAGTACCTGGTGACCGTGGGCGACGCCTTCGTCCGGGCCAACGGCGACCGGCCCATCTCGCTGCAGCGGTTCCCCGGCGGCGTCGACGGCGAGCAGTTCTTCTCGAAGAACCCGCCGAAGGGCGCCCCGGAGTACGTGCGATCGGTCACGGTGACGTACCCGAGCGGCCGGAAGCACCCGCAGCTCGTGGTCGACGAGCCGGCCGTGGCGGTTTGGGCCGCGCAGATGAACACCGTGGTCTTCCACCCCTGGGCGTCGCGCGCCGAGGACAGCGACCACCCGGACCAGCTCCGCATCGACCTCGACCCGCAGCCCGGCACGGACTTCTCGGACACGGTGCCGGTGGCGCAGGAGCTCCGGAAGGTCCTGGCGGAAGCGGGCCTGTCGGCGTGGATCAAGACGAGCGGCAACCGCGGTCTGCACGTGTTCGCCCCGATCGCACCCGAGCACGAGTTCCTCGACGTCCGGCACGCCGTGATCGCCGCCGCCCGCGAACTCGAACGGCGCATGCCCGACCGGGTCACGACGGCGTGGTGGAAGGAGGAGCGGGGCCAGCGGGTCTTCGTCGACTTCAACCAGGCGAACCGCGACCGCACGATGGCCGGTGCCTACAGTCCGCGGGCACTGGCGCACGCTTCGGTGTCGACGCCGATCACTTGGGACGAACTGCCGACAGCCGACCCGACGACGTTCACGATCCGAACGGTCCCGGAACGTCTGGCGACGATCGGTGATCCGTGGCAGGCGATGCACGACGAGCACGCGAGCATCGCCACACTGCTGGAGTGGTGGGAGCGCGACCTGGAGAACGGCGAAGGCGAGCTGCCCTTCCCGCCGGACTTCCCGAAGATGCCCGGGGAACCGCCGCGCGTGCAGCCGTCGCGAGCGAAGAAGCCCTGACCGGGGCCAGCGCGAACCGTCAGACGGCGGGCAGCGTGTCCGTCGAACGATCCGGGTCGTCGACACGTGACGTCTGCAGGGGCAGCCCGACGCTCGCCGTGTGCAGGCGGGTCAGCCGCGACCAGGTGCCGCGGTGCGCGTCGCTGATGCCGTCGACGATCACGAGCCCAGACCGATCGTGACCAGGGCCAGCGCCGTGGCGGTCACGCCGGCGATGGCGCTGATGACCGCACTGAGCTGGAGGGTGCGCTGGCGGCGTGCCTCGCGCACCTCGGTGAAGGGGTTCCGCTGCGAGTGGCGGACAAGCGTGCTGGTGCTCATGTCGATCCGCTTTCGATCCTGGGGCTCCCGGGATGGGCGCCTCGTGCTGCTGATCACCATGCTGGCAGTGCGTCGCTAGTTTGCCTAACTACTTTCCTGCTGGTGCCGCGAACACGTCGAAAAACGGACAACGATGCGTCAGGACAGGACATCCCGCAGGTCGTAGGCCGAGGGCACCTCGAGCTGGTCGAAGCCGCACGACTCCGCGTCGCGGTCCGGGCGCCACCGTTCGAACTGCACCGTGTGCCGGAACCGGTCGCCCTCCATCTGGTCGTACCGGACCTCGAGCACGACCTCCGGCGCCAGCCGGACGAACGACGTGTCGCGACCCGACGAGAAACGCGACCGTTCCCCGTCGCCGGTGACGGGCCTCCCGTCCGCATCGCGGAGCACGACGGGCTCGAGCTCGTCGACCAGGGCGAGCCGGCGCTTGTCGGAGAAGGCGGAGACGCCGCCGACCTGGCGGAGCTCGCCGTCGTCGCCGTACAACCCGACGAGCAGCGACCCGACCCCCGAACCGCTCTTGTGCACGCGGTACCCGATCGCGACGACGTCCGCCGTCCGGTGGTGCTTGATCTTGAGCATCGTCCGCTTGCCCGGCTCGTACGGCTTGGCCCGGCGTTTGGCGACGACGCCGTCGAGTCCGGCGCCCTCGAAGGTGGTGAGCCACTCGCGGGCCTGTTCGACGTCGAGCGTGGTGCGCGTGACGAACAGCGGGTCGGACATGCCGCTCGCGAGCTGCTCCAGGCGTTCGCGTCGCTCGTCGAACGGCAGGTCGACCAGTTCGTTGCCGTCCGCCGCGAGCAGGTCGAACGCCACGAACTGGGCCGGCGTCTCGGCGCTGAGCTTCGCGATCCGTGACGCCGCCGGGTGGATGCGTTGCGACAGCGCCTCCCAGTCGAGACGTTCGGCTCCGGGCTCGCCGGAGCGCAGGATCACCTCGCCGTCGAGCACGACGGGATGGTCGCGGCCGCCGAACTGGGCGCGGAACGCCTCGACGAGTTCGGGGAAGTAGCGGGTGAGCGGTTTCGCCCCGCGGCTGCCGATCTCGACGTCGTCGCCGTCGATCGTCACGATGCCGCGGAAGCCGTCCCACTTCGGTTCGTACCGCAGGCCGCCGGTCACGCTGTCGGGGTCCGGGACGTCGGCGACGGCCTTGGCCAGCATCGGTGCGATCTCCATGCGTCGTGTCTACTCGGGCGCGGGTTGGGCTTGCGTGGGCGGGGTGTGCGCTTCGTGAGCAGGAATGGTCGGGTCCGGCGCGACGACTCGACCATTTCTGCTCACGAAGTGCGGCCGGGAGGCACCGCTCGCCCTGGGCGGCTCGGCGCGCGTCAGTAGTGTGGTGCGGGTGACGACCGTGCCCCCGTCGGCAGCGCCGGCTCCGGAACCGATCAGCCCCGTGCAGGCCGCCGCGCTCCGCGACGGCGTCCTGCCGCCCGTCGAACAGGTGCGGCCGGGGATCTGGACCTTCGCGGTGCCGTTCCGGTTCGGTGTGCCCGACGCGACCCTGGTCTACGCGGTCGAAGGGGTGGACGGCTCGCTCGCGCTGATCGACCCCGGGTGGTCGGCCGACGGCGGGGTCGACGAGGTCCGCGCCGCACTGTCGGCGATCGACCGGTCGCTCGACGACGTGTCCCTGGTGGCCGTCACGCACCTGCACGCCGACCACCTCGGTGCCGCCGCCGCGATCCGCCGAGCGACCGGTGCGCGGGTCGCGATGCACGGGCTCGAGGTCGAGGCGCTGGACCGCGAGCGCGCCGACGCCGTGCAGAACGACGCCGACATCGCCACGTGGGGCCTGCCGCCCGAGCTGCACGACGGCGTCGTCGCGGCCTGGGGGAGCGGGCGACGGATCGGGCTCGGGCGGAGCGAGGCGCCGTACGCCGACCTGCTGCTGGCGGACGGCGACGTGCTGCCGATCCCCGGTCGCACCATCCGGACGCTCTGGACGCCCGGGCACACCGCCGGGCACGTGTGCTTCGTCGACGAGGCCGACGGACTGTTGTTCACCGGCGACCACGTGCTGCCGCGGATCAATTCCGGGATCGGCCTCGGCGGTCGGACCGCCACGAACCCGCTCGGCGACTACCTGGCGTCGCTCGGCCGACTCGACGTGTACGCCGGGCTCGAGGTCTGCCCGGGCCACGAGTACCGGTTCACCGACGTCGTCGCCCGCGCACGGACGCTGACGCGGCACCGCGAGGAACGGTCACGGCACGTCGCTGAGGCGCTCGACGTGCTCGATCGGCCCACGCTGTTCGAGGTCGCCGCGCGGGTGCCGTTCAGCGGCGGGATCGAGTCGATGACCGGTTTCCTGCTCGCGAGTGCGCTGACGCAGACGGCGTTCCACGCGGAGCTGCTCGGACGTTCCGACGAGATCCGTCCCGCCTGATCGCTCAGCCGAGCGTGGTGGCCAAGCGCTCGATCGTCGTCTTTGCGTCGGCGAGCTCGGCGGACGCATGCTCGGCGAGCGGGGCGAGGTCGGGCAGCCGGTCGGCCAGGGTCGCACTGACCGTGATCGGGTAGAGCTTCATGCCGAGCGCCGTGCCGAGGATCAGGTGCAGGACCGGCGAGCCGTGGTCCCAGTCCTCGGTCGGGGTGCCGGCGTCGTACGTCGCGCCGCGGCTGACCACGGTCACGACCTGACGGCCGGCCAGGGGCTGCACGTCGCCGGCCAGGACGCCGGGGACGTGGATGCGGTCGATCCACGCCTTGAGCGTCGACGGCACCGTGTAGTTGTACAGCGGCGAACCGACCACCACGACGTCGGCGGCGAGGAGTTCGTCGATGACCTCCTGGCGGAGCGCCTCGGCCTCGGGGGCGACGGTCTCGTCCGCGGTGCGGTCCGCTGCCGCCCAGTGCAGCGCCGAGGTCTCGAGGTGCGGGAGCTGGTCGACGTGCAGGTCGCGGCGGACCACCGTGTACTCCGGTCCGCGGGCGCGCCAGGCGTCGGCGAACGCGGCGGTCAGCGCGCGCGAACGGGAGTGAGCGAGGTCGGCCGAGGAGTCGATGTGCAGCAGCGTGGGCATGGTGCCCACGCTACCGACGGTGGCACGGAAACGGCCCCGCCGCCCCGGTGCGGGGTCAGGCGGGGCCGAGGTGGGCCTCCCGTCCGTCACGCGGGCACGTGACGGACGGGAGACGACGGGGGCCGTCAGCGCTCGTTGTACGTCAGCGCTGTGCGCGGCGACGGCGCAGGGTGCGGGCGCCGATCAGGCCGGCACCGGCGACGAGCAGGCCGAGGGCCCAGGGCAGGGCACCGGTGGCGTCCGAACCCGTGTAGGCCAGCTGGCCGCCACGGTTCGTCGGGGTGACCGGTGCGGCCGCGGGGACCGGTGCGACCGGGGTGGAGACGCCGGGCACGGCCGGGACGGCGGTCGGCTGGACGTCCACCGCGAACGAGGTGCTGAACTCGCCGGCGGCGACGGTCAGGTTGTGGATCGACGCGTGCGGGAACGTGACGTTCACGAGACCGAAGAAGTCCAGGTCGGGGTCCGGAGCGATGACGTCGCTGGCGACGTCGGACGTGACGGTCGGGACGATCGACTCGTCGTTCTCGTCGAGGATCTCGTTGCCGTACCGGTCGACCAGGTTGCCGGAGACGACCAGGGTGCCGCCCTGCTTGATGGTCGGTCGACCACCGTCGACCTCGGTCCCGACGGACCCACCTTCGCCGTCACCCTTCATGGTGATCGTGTAGACCTTGCCCTCCGGGTCGATGACCCAGGTGGTCCGGGTGCTCGTGTCGTCGTCGTCGAAGTCGAACGCGCCGGCACGGTCCGTCGTGAAGACCACCACGCCCAGCGGTGCTGCTGCCTCGACGGTCAGGTCCACGTACTGCGTGACGGTCTCGGTGCCGCTGGTCGCGGTGACGGCGAAGGTCCAGTCGGAGCTCCAGGTCGTGACACCGCTGAGCTCACCGGTCGACGCGTCGAAGGTCAGGCCGTCGGGCAGCTGGTCGGCGGGGGAGTCGTTGAACTCGGCATCCTCGTCGAAGAAGTACGCGAGCTTGTACGTCGGCTCCGGGAAGCCCTGCGCACGGAACGTGTACGAGAACGCGTCACCGGCGGTGGTGCTCAGCTCGAGCGGGTGGTCGACGTCGGCGCCGGCCTTCGTCGGCTTGCCGTCCTCGCCGAGGAAAGCGGGGGTCTGGCTGACGGGCGCCGTCGCGTCGGAGGTCACCGAGGTGGTGTCCGTGGCACCGGGCAGCGTGCCGGTCACGGTGACGGTGATCGTCTTGCGCACGTCGGTGGGGTCGATGCGGTAGGTCGCGGTCTTCGACAGGACGTTGCGGTCCTGGTCAGCCCACACGTACTTGTACGAGGAGTCCTCGTCGAAGCCGGTGACGACGGCGCTCAGGAGCGTGCCGACCTTCGCCGCGCCGTCGATGGTGACGGTGGCGTCGGCGGCCTTGGTGGTCACGTCCGGGGTCGGCTTCGCGGTCGGCGCCGGGGTCTCGGCGGCCGGAGCCGTCGTCTCCGGAGCGGCCGGCTCGTCGGCCGGGGCGGTCGCGTCGTCGCTCGGGGTCGGGGCCGGGGTCTCCTCGGCGGGGGCAGGGGCCGGGGTCTCGTCTGCGGGGGCCGACGGGTCGTCGGTCGGTGCGGGCGTCTCCGTCGCGTCGACGGGTGCCGGGGTCTCCTCGGAGACGACGGGCTGCGTCGAGTCGACCGGCTCGACGGCGCTGGCGGCGGTCGCGGACATGATGCCGAGACCGGTGGTCAGACCGACGAGTGCGACGGTGGTGCCGACGGCGCATGCGCGACGGACGGCGGAGGTGCTGCGGTGCACGGGTTCCCCCCATGTTCAGGTCCGGCTGGGTGGCCGGATCGTAAGAATCTGCCGAGAGTTTCGGCCTGCTCGGATCGTAGTGCGGCTGCGTGGCCGGTCAGGGGTCGGTGACCGGAATGTGACCATGGTTGGGGGTCCGTGCGGGAACCCGCGTCGGACGGGAGGCCCGTGGCGGATCCGCCACGGGCCTCCCGTCCGTCATCCGGTGCGCTGCACCGCGTCAGGCGCGTCGGCGACGCAGCCGGTGGACGAGCAGGCCGCCGCCGGCGGCCAGCAGGCCGAGCGCCCAGGCGAGCGGGCCGGACGTCTCCGCGCCCGTGTAGGCGAGGGTGCCGGTCCCGGAGCCGACTGTCGGGGTCGTGGTGCCGATGGTCGCTGCCGCCGGCTGCACGTCCACGTCGAACGAGGTGGACACCCCGTCGAGAGCGACCGTGATCGTGTGCGGCGACGCGTGCGGGAACCCGACGCGAGCGTTCCAGGGGTCGGAAGGGAACGAGACCTCGTCCGACGAGACGCTGCTCGTCACCGTCGGCGTCGTTCCCTCGTGGTCCTCGGTCGGGTTGCCGTACGCGTCGAGCGGCGTGACCCGGACGGACATCGTCGCGCCCTGGGCTGCCGGGACAGCGTCGACCGGGTTCGCGTCGGGGCTCTCGGCGAAGATCTCGCGCAGACCGTGTTCGCCCGCCTGCCAGGCCTGGCCCGTCCCGATGACCCCGATGAGCAGCTCGAGGTGGGCTGTGGCGGCCGGACGGATGGACAGGTGGACGTACTGCGTCGCCGCGCGGGCGCCGTTCATCGCCATGACCTGGAAGTCCCACTCGCCCGCCTGGGTCGGTGCACCGCTGAGTCGGCCCGTCGCCTCGTCCACGGACAGGCCCGCCGGAGCCGTCGGGTACGCGTTGCCCGGCACCGGGAAGGCGGTCGGACCGCTGAGCAGGATGTAGTGCAGCTCGCTCGACGATCCCGTCGCGGTGAAGGTCCGGTCGACCGTGTCACCGGCCGTGGTCTCGATGCGGATCGGGGACTCGGGCTTCGACTGCTCGTCGAACGTGATGACGTCCGGCTCTGCGGCGGGGGAGACGGTGAGCTCGACGTGTTCGGTGATCTGGGTCGAGCCGCTCAGGGCGACGACCTCGAAGCGGAAGGTGCCGGCGTCCGTCGGGGTGCCGCTCAGCACGCCGGTCTCGACGTTGACGCTGTAGTCGGACGGCCCGGCGGCCGAGGACGGGGCGTCCTGGATCGCGTAGCCCACGGTGCCGTTGCCGCCGGTGGTCTGGAAGGTGTGCGAGAACGGGGTGCCGACGGTCGCGGTGAGGGCGAGTGGGGCGTCTTCGGTCGACGGCTCCGTGAACGCGAGGTCGCTGCCGTCCTCGGCGGCGGGGATGTCCGCCGGTGCTCCCGCTCCCGCTTCCGTCGAAGTCGAAGTCGAGGTCGCTGTCGGTTTCGGCGTGGCGGCGTCGTCGGCTGGCTCGGCGGGCGGTGGGGTCTCCGACTCGTCGGCGGGAGCCGGCGTCGGATCGGGAGTCGTGCCTCCCGGCTGCTCGTCGGGGGTGTCGGTCGGGACGGGCGTCTCGGGCGAGGCGGACGCAGCGGGTGTCGCGGCGCTCGTCGCCGCCGGTGTCACGGTGCTGGTCGCGGTCGGTTCCTCGGCGGCGGCGACGGCGGTCGTGGCGCCGATGCCGAGGGCCGACGAGGCGGCGACGATGGCGACGGCGGCGCCGATCGCGGCGACGCGACGCGTGGTGGACGTGCAGGGCTGACTCATGGGATCCCCCTCGGATACCGGACGGGGCAACGAGAAGTGCCCTCACCAAGGAGATGTCGTCGATCCAGCGATCCTGACGGCGCGTCAGGTCTCGGTTCGGTCTCGGTGCGGTCAGCCGGATCGGGGACAGGCCCCGTCAGTCGCCGACGGCCGCCGCGGCGCGTTCGAGCGCTGCGCGCAGTGCACGGACCGCGGGCGAGGACGCCCCGGCCGCGCGCACGACCGTGAAGATCGTGCGACGGGGCTGCTCGGGGAGTTCGAGCAGGCGGCAGGTCGTCGTGCGCCCGGTCCACATCAGGTCGGGCATCAGGCTGACGGCGTTGCCGGACTCGACCAGGCGGATCTGGGTCTGCAGGTCGGCGGTCTCGTAGCGGACGTCCGGCTCGAAGCCCCAGCGTCGGCACACCTGCTCGGCGAAGTGTCGCGAGGCCGTCCCACGCGGCTCCATCACCCACGGCAGGGCCTCGGCGTCCTCGAGGCTCGAGACCGGCAACAGCGCCGTGTCCAGCGGCGGCAACGCCAACCGGACCGCATCGGTGGTCAGGTCGGAGCGGTCGAGCCCGGACAGGTGCGGTGCGGCGTGCGCCGGGTACTGCTCGGCGATGACCATGTCGAAGTCGCGCGCCCACGTCTCGTTCAGCGCGGTCTCGGGCTCGCGCTGCACCATCTCGACGCGGACGTCGGGGTGCTCGGTGGCCATCTCGTGCAGGGCGTTCGGCATCAGGGCCAGGGCGGCGGACTGGAACACGGCGACGCGCACCCGCCCCTGGACGGACGGCAGGGTGTCCTCGACCTGCGCCTGGGCCTGCTCGAGCACGTCCTGCACGTGGCCGGCGGCGGCGACGAGCACCTCGGCCTGCGGGGTGAGCTGCAACCGCCGTCCGGCCTTGCGCAGGAGCTGGACACCGGCCTCGCGTTCCAGGGCGCTGAGTTGCTGCGACACCGCCGACGGGGTGAAGTTCATGGCCTCGGCGACGGCCGCGATGGTGCCGCGGATCGACAGCTCGCGGAGCAGGACCAGGCGGCGGACGTCGAGCATGATCCGACGGTAGCGGGGTCGCAGCGGATTCGGTAGTGCAACTGAACGGTACCCATCAGGAACGGTCGCTTCCGCTACCGTATCCCGGGCCTCCACACTGATCCCATGACGACCCTGCAGGAGCACCCCGCCACCGACCACGACGCCCTGGCGGACCAGTCCGTCGCACTCGTCCGACAGTGGCTGGCCGAGGCCGAGTCGTTCCCGGTGGACGGCTCTGCCAAGCAGCTCGCCGGGGTGCTCGCCGACCCCGCCGGTCTGGACTTCGCGGTCGGCTTCGTGGACGGCGTCGTCCGCCCGGAAGACCTCGCCGTCGCCGCGCGCAAGCTCCGGCAGATCGCGCCCGGCGCCCCCGGGTTCCTGCCCGCCGCGATGCGCGGACTCGTGCGCCTCGGTGGCGGCATGGCACCGGTCCTGCCGAACGTCGTCGTGCCCATCGCCCGCCGGGTGCTGCGCGGCATGGTCGGCCACCTCATCGTCGACGCGACCGACTCGAAGCTCGGCCCCGCGATCGCCAAGATCAAGCGGGACGGCGTCCGGCTCAACGTGAACCTGCTCGGTGAGGCCGTGCTGGGCGAGCGCGAGGCCGCACGACGGCTCGAGGGCACGCACAAGCTCCTGGCCCGCGACGACGTCGACTACGTGTCGATCAAGGTCTCGTCGACCGTGCACCCGCACTCGCCGTGGGCGTTCGACCACGCCGTCGACGACATCGTGGAGCAGCTCCGCCCGCTGTTCGAGCGTGCCGCCGCCGCGACCCCGTCGAAGTTCATCAACCTCGACATGGAGGAGTACAAGGACCTCGACCTGACGATCGCGGTCTTCACGAAGCTCCTCGACGAGCCCGCGTTCCTCGGCCTCGAGGCCGGCATCGTGCTGCAGGCGTACCTGCCCGACGCCCTCGCCGCGATGGAGCAGCTGCAGGAGTGGTCCGCCGCTCGCCGTGCCCGCGGTGGTGCCGGCATCAAGGTCCGACTGGTCAAGGGCGCGAACCTGCCCATGGAGCAGGTCGAGGCCTCGGTGCACGGCTGGCCGCTCGCCACCTGGCACACCAAGCAGGACTCCGACACCAACTACAAGCGCGTGCTCGACTGGGCGC
Organism: Curtobacterium sp. PvP017; assembly: GCF_054060195.1. Lineage (NCBI taxonomy): Bacteria > Bacillati > Actinomycetota > Actinomycetes > Micrococcales > Microbacteriaceae > Curtobacterium > Curtobacterium sp. PvP017. Next base: position 202,674 of record NZ_JBSSCY010000006.1, on the reverse strand, counting down.
TCACGCCGTCGCGCGTCGCGAACGTCCGCGTCGGCGTCGCCGGGCACAACCTGTTCGACGTCGCGCACGCGTGGCTGCTCGCCGGTGAGCGGGGCGTGCGGGACGGCATCGAGTTCGAGATGCTGCTCGGCATGGCGCAGGGGCAGGCGTCGGCCGTGAAGAACACGGTCGGCTCGCTCCTGCTCTACACGCCGGTCGTCCACCCGGGCGAGTTCGACGTCGCGATCGCCTACCTGATCCGTCGTCTGGAAGAGGGCGCGTCGCAGGACAACTTCATGTCCGCGGTCTTCTCGCTGGTCTCCTCGCCGCCGCTGTTCGCCCGCGAGGAAGCCCGCTTCCGCGCCTCGCTCGAGCCGCTCGCGCAGCCCGGCGGACTCGACGCACCGCCGTCGCACCGCGTCGCCGACCGGTACGCCGCCGTCGGCCGCCCCGGTCCGGGCCACTTCGAGAACACCCCGGACAGCGACCCCTCGGTCGGCGCCGTCCGCGCCTGGGGCGACGCCATCACCGCACGCGTCGCGTCGTCGACGCTCGGCGTCCGCGCCGTCCAGGAGGCCCGGGTCGACTCCGCCACGGCGCTCGACGCCGCGCTCGGCCGCGCCAAGGCCGCCGGTGCCGTCTGGGGCACCTGGTCCGGTGGCGCTCGTGGCGCCGTGCTGCACGCCGTCGGCGACGCGCTCGAGGCGAACCGCGCCGCACTCATCGAGGTCATGGCCGCCGAGACCGGCAAGACCATCGACCAGGCCGACCCCGAGGTGTCCGAGGCGATCGACTTCGCGCACTTCTACGGCACGCTCGCTGGCTCGTTGGACGAGGTCGACGGCGCGACGTTCACCCCGGCGAGCCTGACCCTCGTCGCGCCGCCGTGGAACTTCCCGGTCGCGATCCCCGCGGGCTCGACCCTGGCCGCGCTGGCCGCAGGGTCCGCCGTGGTCCTCAAGCCGGCACCGCCCGCCGAGCGCTCCGGCGCAGTCCTCGCCTCGATCATCGAGACCGCGCTCGACGCACACGGCGCCCCGGCCGACGTGCTCGCGTTCCTGCAGGTGTCCGAGAACGAGCTCGGCGAGCAGCTCATCGCCTCGCCGATGGTCGATCAGGTGATCCTCACCGGCGCGTACGAGACCGCCGAGCTGTTCCGTTCCTTCCGTCCGGACCTGCCGCTGCTCGCCGAGACCTCGGGCAAGAACGCCGTCATCGTCACCCCGTCGTCGGACCTCGACCTCGCGGTGAAGGACGTCGTCGCCTCGGCCTTCGGGCACGCCGGCCAGAAGTGCTCGGCCGCGTCGCTCGTGGTGATGGTCGGGTCGGTCGCGAAGTCGAAGCGCTTCCGCAACCAGCTCCTCGACGCCGTGTCCTCACTCACCGTCGGCTACCCGACCGACGCCGCGACGCAGATGGGCCCGGTCATCGAGCCGGCGTCGGGCAAGCTGCTCGACGGCCTGACGACGCTCGGCGCGGGCGAGTCCTGGGCCGTCGAGCCGAAGCAGCTCGACGAGACCGGCAAGCTCTGGAGCCCGGGTGTCCGTCAGGGCGTCCGACGCGGCTCGGAGTTCCACCGCACCGAGTACTTCGGTCCGATCCTCGGCATGATGACCGCCGACACCCTCGACGAAGCGATCGACATCGTCAACGAGGTCGACTACGGCCTGACCTCGGGCCTGCACTCGCTCGACCCGGCCGAGATCGACACGTGGCTCGGCCGGATCCAGGCGGGCAACCTCTACGTCAACCGCGGCATCACCGGTGCGATCGTCCGCCGCCAGCCGTTCGGTGGGTGGAAGAAGTCGGCCGTCGGCGCGGGCACGAAGGCCGGTGGGCTGAACTACCTGCTCGGGCTCGGGTCGTGGACCCCCGCTGCTGCTACCGCTTCGGCGGCTCCGTCGGCCCCGATCCGGGCGTTCGTCCGGGCGGCCGAGGTGTCGTCGCCGGTGCTCGACCGTGCGCTGGCGTCCGACGAGCAGGCCTGGTCGACGCTGTTCGGCACCGCGACCGACGTCTCGGCCCTGAGCGCCGAGCGGAACATCGCGCGGTACCTGCCGTTCCCGTCGGTGCAGGTGCGCCTGGCTTCTGGTGACGAGGATGCTGTTCCTGACCTCGTCCGCGTCGTCGCGGCTGCGCTCCGGGCCGGCACGGCGATCGACGTCTCGACGGCCGCCGCGCTGCCCGAGTCCGTCGCATCGGCGCTCCGCTCGCTGCCCATCGTCCGGTCCGTGACGCAGTCGGCCTCCGACGAGGCCTTCGCGTCGTCGATCGCGGCGGGCCCGTCGACCCGGGTCCGGCTCATCGGCGGCGACACCTCGGCGCTGTACTCGGCGATCGGCGGGCGTCCCGACGTCGCGGTGTACGGCGGCCCCGTGACCGAGGCCGGGCGGCTCGAGATCCTGCCGTTCGTCCGCGAGCAGGCGGTGTCGATCACGGCGCACCGCTTCGGCACGCCGAACCACCTGACCGACGACCTGATCTGACCGGACCGCGGCGCTGGCGTTCGGGTCCAGCGCCGCTGTCCGGTCGCCGCACGGTGTCGGGATGCACCGAGGTGGCTGGGGTTGCCTCGGGTGTGCGTCGCAACCACGGCGCGCACCCGACGGCCCTGCGTCGGGTCGAACCCGAAGGAGCTCCACCATGACCGAACCGTTCGCACGCCCGACCGCCCTGGCCCACGTCCGCGTCACCGTGACCGACATCCACCGCAGCAAGGCGTTCTACCAGCAGCTGCTCGGCACCGACCCGGCGATCGACTTCAGCGACCAGGTCGACGAGCCCGGCGTGCGCGAGGACCGCGAGCGCTTCTACGGCGGCTCCGTGTTCCGGCTCGGCGACCAGGTCTTCGGTCTCCGCCCGGTCGCTCCGGCGGGGCAGACGTTCGACCCGGACACCGTCGGGCTCGACCACGTGAGCTTCGTCGTGGGGTCGGTCGACGAGCTGCACCAGGCGGCCGCACGTCTCGACGCCGCGGGGGTCGAGCACGGCGAGGTGACCGACCTCGGGGACGCCGGCATGGTGATCCTCTCCGTGCAGGACCCCGACGACATCAACCTCGAGCTCGCAGCCCTCAAGTCCTGAGCAGTCCTCGGGCCGCGGGCTAGCATGGGGTGACGAGAGGGGACGTCATGCGCTTCGTACACGCCATCGGCCGGGGGATCGGCTTCGTGTCGTCGACCATCGCGAAGGTGCTCGGGACCCTGAACGGCGCGAAGCCCGCGGGCGACGACCTCGCCGCGCGGCTGAACCGGCCGAGCCGCGACGACTACCGCCCCTGACCGGGCGTCGTGCGCGCGGTCAGTCGGCGACGGCGGGCTGCTGGGCGACCATCGTGCCGGTCACGAGCTCGCGCAGCGACTCCGGCAGGGGGATCGGCCGGCGGGCACCTTCGCGGTCGATGATCACGTGCACGAACTCGCCGGTGGCGAGCAGCGCGCCGTCGGACTGGCGGAACAGGCCGAACTCCCACGACAGGCTCGTGGTGCCGAGGTGCTTGGAGCGCATCCCGACCTCGATGACGTCCGGCCACACGGCGGACTCGACGAACCGGCAGCTCGACGACACCAGCACCGCGATCCACTCCGACGAGAACGGGTCGAGCCCCGCTTGCTCGCGGAACCAGTACGTCGACGCGTTGTCCATCGCCGAGTAGTAGATCGTGTTGTTGACGTGCCCGAACATGTCGTTGTCGTTCCACCGCGTGGGGTAGAGGCGGCGGAACGGGTACTCGTCGATGGTCATCGGTCTCCGATCGGAGGTGCGGGTGTGGCGTGATCGGCGGCGGGGCGCAGCACGTACTCGAACGCGGCGCGTGCCCGGACAGGGTCGGGGGCCTCACCGGAGATGAACTCAGCGTAGGTGAACGACTCTGAGATCCGGACGAGCAGCCGGGCGAGCTCTTCGGCGGAGAGCGGGGCCGGATCGAACTCGCCGGACGACTGTTCCTCGACGACGAGTGCAGTGATCCGGTCGACGAACCGGCTCTGCACGTCGCTCTCCGAGGTGGTCAGCAGGCGCATCGCCCGCGCGGGCTCGCGGGTGAGGAACGCGCGGAAGTAGGTGGCGTCGATGAGGTCGACGGTGAACCGGTCGAGCACGTCGACGATGCGTGCTGCGCCGGTCGACCCGATCGTGTCGGCAGCGCGGGACGCCCGGTCGAGCGTCGGGACTGCGAGGGACCACAGGATCTCGGACAGCAACCGGTCACGGTTGCCCACCCACCGGAACAGCGACGTACGGTCCACGCCGAGTGCGGCAGCCAAGGCGCCCATGTCGATCCGTGCGCCGTCGATGAAGGTGTGGCGGGCCTCCCGGAAGGCGCGCAGCGCAGAATCCGATGTGTACACGCGACCCTCCCTTGCAACGTTTTCGAGAATGATGCATCGTTGGTTCCATGTCAACGCTGACGCCCACGACGGGCCTCCTCGAATCGGACTTCTACGGCTTCCAACAGCAGCTGACCGAGCCGGAGCGCGCGTCGATCGGGCGACTCCGCGAGTACCTCGAACACGAGGTCGCGCCCATCGCCGACGGGTACTGGGCACGCGCCGAGTTCCCGATGCAGGTGATTGCTCCGCTCGCCGAGCTGGGTATGTACGGGCCGGGGATCCCGCTCGTGCGCCAGTTCGAGAACTCGGCCGTGTACCGCGGGTGGGCGGCGCTCGAACTCGGACGGGTCGACGCGAGCGTCGCGACGTTCATCGGCGTCCAGTCCGGCCTGGCGATGAACTCGATCGCGGTGGCCGGCAGCGAGGAGCAGCAGCGCGAGTGGCTGCCGCGCATGGCGGCCGGCGAGCTCATCGGGGCGTTCGGTCTGACCGAACCGCTGTCCGGCAGCGACTCCGCCCGCGGCCTGCGCACCACCGCCCGGCGCGACGGCGACACGTGGGTGCTCGACGGTGAGAAGCGCTGGATCGGCAACGCCACCTTCGCCGACGTCGTCGTCATCTGGGCGAAGGACGTCGCGGACGAGCAGGTGAAGGGATTCCTGGTCACCACTGACACCCCCGGTTTCACCGCCACCAAGATCGAGGACAAGATCGCGCTGCGCGGGGTGCAGAACGCCGACATCGTCATGCAGGGCGTCCGCGTGCCCGAGTCGCGTCGACTGCAGCGTGCGGACTCGTTCCGGTCGACGGCCGAGGTGCTGCGCCTGACCCGCACCGAGGTGGCCTGGCAGGCCGTCGGCATCGCGGTCGGCGCGTACGAAGCAGCGCTCGCCTACGCCCGCGAACGTATCCAGTTCGGCAAGCCCATCGCGTCGCACCAACTCGTGCAGGACCTGCTCGTGAAGTCGCTGTCGAACATCACGGCCTCGATCGCGCTCTGCACGCAGGCCTCGGCCATGCAGGACGCCGGTGTCGGGGGAGACGAGCACTCCGCCCTGGCGAAGGCGTTCGCGACCGCGAAGATGCGCGAGACCGTCGGCTGGTGCCGCGAGGTCCAGGGCGGGAACGGCATCGTGCTCGACAAGGGTGTCGCCCGGTTCTTCGCGGACGCCGAGGCGATCTACTCGTACGAGGGCACACGCGAGGTGAACACGCTCATCGTCGGACGGGCGATCACCGGGCAGGCCGCGTTCGTCTAGGCGCGTCGGCTCGGCGGGTCCGACCCGGAACGACATCCACGATGTCGTACGACGTCGATCGTGTCGTTCCGGGTCGTCCAGGGCCGTGACTACCCGAGCAGCTCCGGCCGCTCCCACTCCTGGCCGATCACGTGCTGCCCGAGGAACGCGAACACCGTCTCGTACCAAACCACAGCGTGCTGCGGCGAGAGCACCCAGTGGTTCTCGTCCGGGAAGTACAGGAACCGGTGCGGCATCGTGCCGTCCGGCGCCGCGTGGTGCTCGGCGAGCTCGGACCAGAGCCGCAGCCCCTCGCCGATCGGCACCCGGTAGTCCTTGTCGCCGTGGATCACGAGCATTGGTGACGTGATGTCGGCCACGAAGCGGTGCGGGTCGTTCGCCTCGATGCCGGCGGCGTCGAAGATCGACGACCAGTACTGCGACGAGTCCGTGGTGCCGTTGAACTGGTCGAGCGCCCACAGGCTGGCGTGCGTGACGATCGCGCGGAACCGGTCGGTGTGCCCGGCGACCCAGTTCGCCATGTACCCACCGAACGACCCGCCCATCGCGGCCGTGCGGGTCTCGTCGATGTCGGCGCGCGCCTCGACCGCATCGGTGATCGCCATCAGGTCGGTGTACGGAGCCTGCCCCCACGCGTTCCACCCGCGGTTCACGAAGTCGAGCCCGTAGCCGGTCGACAGCGCCGGGTCCGGCAGCAGCACGGCGTACCCGCGCGCCGCCAGGAGCATCGGGTTCCACCGCCACGACCACTGGTTCCACGAGTTGAGCGGTCCACCGTGGATCCAGAGCAGCAGCGGGTGCGGCCCGTCGCCCTCCGGCACCACCAGCCAGCCGCGCACGCGCGCACCGTCGGCCGCGGTGGTCTCGACCTCCTCCAGGTGCGCGGGGACGTCGGGCAGGGCCGCCGGCGTCGCGAGCGGGGTCACCACCCCGTCCGTCGCGATCCGCACGGGGTGCAGCGGCGCCGCCCAGGAGGCCCGGAGCGCCACGACCGCACCGGTCGCCTCCGCCACGCGCAGGCTCGAGTACGCCCAGTCGTCGTGGGTCAGCTGCTCGACGGCTGCGCCGTCGAGCGGGATGCGGAACACGGGCGCCCGGCCGTCCTGGTCGGCCACGGCGAGCAGTGCCCGGTCGCCGTGCTCGAACACGAGCTCGCTCGGCCAGCGGTCCCAGTCGGTGGCGATGCGGTGCGGGTCCGACCCGTCGATGCCGGCGGTCCAGACTTCTTGCTGGGCCGCGCCGGCGGGCGTGGAGCGAACCGTCCGGACCCACGCGATCGTGCGGCCGTCGTGGCTCAGAGCGGGCATCTCGTGGTCGACGTCGACGTCGTCGAACAGCACCGTGCGGTGGCCGCTGGTGCAGTCGATCGTGACGAGCGTCGAGCGGTCCCCACGGGCCTCCCGGACGCCCACGGCTGCCAGCAGGACCGATCCGTCGGGCGTGAGCGCCCCGGCGACGTGGTCCAGCGACCGGCCCGGGGCCGGTGTGCGGTCGACGGGCTGAGCGACTTCGTCCGCGCCGCCGGCGGTGTCGAGCGTGAGGACGTGGGTCTGGGCCGGCCCGAGGTCGTGGTCCCAGTACCGGACCGGGTACGTCTCGTGCAGGATCGCGCGGACCTTCTTGTCCGTGCGGGCCTTGCGGAGTGCTGCGTCGGCCTCGAGTACCGTCTCCGGCTCGGAGCCGGCACCCGGCAGCAGGTCGGCGGTGAGCGCGACGACGTCCGACGACGCCGCGGTGGCCAGGACGCCGCCGACGCCCCCGGCGAGCCGGGTGAGGGGACGGGCCTCGCCGCCGGTCGCCGGGAGCACCCAGAGCTGAGCTGTCTCGAGTTCGTCGGCGTCGGCGTCGGGCCGCGCGGAGACGAAGAGCAGGTCGCCGGTGCGGGTGAAGGCGACCCCGCCCTCGCCCTTGGCGGAGCGGGTGAGGCGGACGGCGGTACCAGGTGCGTCTCCGCTGGCCGCGTCGGCGTCGTTCCCTGCTGGCACCTGCCAGATCGAGCGGCGGTACCCGGTGCGGTCCGGGTCGAGCGCACTGACCGTCAGGGCGACGCGCTCACCGTCGGGGCTGATCGCGATCCCGTCGACTCGGGGGAGGGCGATGTACTGGTCGAGGTCGGAGAACGGTGTCGTCATGCGTCCACGCTCACCAGGTCGTCCGCCCAGAACGCGGCGATCTGCTCGGCGACCGCCGTGCCCTGGGTGCGGCCGGCCTCGGCCGACGGCGCCTGGGTGGCCAGCGAGAGCGAGTTCGTGCCGAAGGCTTCCTGCGCGGTGCTGTCGGCCACGACGACCTCGACCGAGCTGCCGCCGGCGCGGAGCGACTCGACCGCGACGTCGAGCCAGGGGCCGACCGGCGACGGACCCTCGGGACCGCAGGCGATGACGAGGACACGCTCGTGGCCGGCGGCGGCGTCGGCGTTCGTGCCGGAACGGACCCCGCCGTCGACGTACGGTCGGCCCTCGATGCCGACGGGCGACCACACGAAGGGCACGGAGCAGCTCGCGGCGACCGCGCGGGGGAGCGGGACGCCGTCGGCCGCGGTCAGCAGCCGGAACGTGCCGTCGGTGGCGTCGACCGCGGTGATCGCGAGCGGCTTGCCCGGCCACTCGGTGGACGGCAGGGTCTCGGCGAAGGTCGCCACGCGGTCGTCGTCGGTCTGTCCGTCGGTGACCTGCTGGGCGGCGAGGCCGAGGCGGGCGCGGGCGTCCTGCTCGCCGGTCGCCCCCTCGAGCGCGCCGCCGATCCGCTGCTGGACGGCGTCGGTGTCGATGGCCGGCGGCTCGACGTAGGTCGTCGGCGCCGGGGTGTGCTGCTGGTCGTACGCCTGCTGTACCGCGCCGTTGCGGACGAAGGCCCCGACGACGCTGCCGGCGCTCGTGCCGACGACGAGGTCTGCTGCGTCGAGGTCGACGCCGGCGTCCTGCAGGGCGGAGAGCACACCGACCTCCCACGCGATCCCGGCGACACCACCACCGCCGAGGACGAGGGCTCTGGTTCCGGGTACGGGCGTCGCGACGTCGGTCATGGGTCCTGCTTACCAGCTGCCGGCGACGCGCTGGTGGAGACCCGGTCTCGCTGTGGAGAACTGCCCTGTGGACAACTCCGATCGCGTCGGTGGCGTGACCTAGCGTCGTGGTCATGGGGCAACAGCGTTCAGGACGGGTCGGCACGGTCGGGTGGCCGATCCTGGTGGCGGCCGCGCCCACCGCGGCGTTCCAGCTGCCGAACCTGTTCGCCACCCCGGCGGTCCGACTGTCACTCGTCGTGTTCGGGCTCGTCGTGCTGGCCGTCGCCGTGGCGGTGCAGGTGGTCCGGACTCGGCACGGCGACGCCGCGCGCTCGGCGGCCGAGGAGAACGCGACCGCGGCAGAGCTCGAACAGTCGACGGCGGTCCGGTACGCGTTCGGCCAGATCGCCACCCGGCTCGTCCGGTTCGCCGAACTGCCCCGTTCCGAGCGCCACGGCGAACTCTCCGTCGTCGCCGACCGCGTCGCCGTGGCCCTGGCGTTCTACCTGCTGCCGAAGGTGCCCGACGTCCGCGCCAACGTGTACCAGCTGTCCACCGATCTGCGTGCGCTCGAGCCGATCGGTCACGGGGGCGCCGGCGACACCGCCGGGGTCTTCCGCGCGGGCACGCCCTACGGCGACCGCAACCTCGAGTGGGTGCTGATCGGGGGATCACCCCGGATCGTCGGCGACCGCTCCGCCGACGTCGATGTCGACCAGGACGTGTCCGGCTTCGAACCGCGGTACTCCTCGTACGTCTCGGTGGTGATCCGGTCCGACCAGTACTCGTTCGGCATGCTCACCGTCGACTCCCCGGTCCCCGACGCCTTCACCGAACTCGACGCGAAGAACATCGCGATGATGGCCTCGTTCATGGCCGTGGCGTTCTCGTTGACCTACTCGTTCCCCGAGCGCGACCGCAATCCAAGGAAAGGCCCGTGATGCTCACACGCTCTGTCGGACGCTCGACGTACGATGCCCCCATGACGACCGTGAACCCTGCTCCGCCGTCGTTCGGGCGTGCCCGGATCTCATCGCCCAACTGGAACGACACCACCACCGACGCCGACTACGAAGACCTCGACGTCATCGCCGCCAACATCGAGCGCGAGCGCGAAGCAGCCCGGATCCGGGTCGCCGCAGCCATCGCCGCGCGCCTGGGTCGCTGACCCTTCCCGCATCCTCCACGACGAACGGCTCCCACGTGTGTGGGAGCCGTTCGTCGTGGAGCGTCGAGGCGCCGGGCGTCGCGACTACGGTGCCTTCGTCACGTCGATGACGACCTTGCCGACGGTGTCCTGCTCCACCGCGTCGTGCGCCTGGGCCGTCTGCTCGAGCGTGAACCGAGTGAGCGGGAGCCCGGCGTCCTCGCCGACCGGCAGCACGCCGTCGTGCAGTGCCTCGGTGACGTCCTCGGCCGCGGCGGCCAGGGCCTCGTCGCCGATCGTGTAGAGCAGCAGGAACTGGTACCGCGCGTTGACGCTCATGTTCGGGCGGATCGGCAGCGAGGCCTCGTCGCCGCCGTTGTTCGCGTAGATCGACACGACGCCGTGGTTCGCGAGCACGTCGGCGACCAGGGCGGCGTTCTGCGGGATCGACACCTCCACGACGATGTCGACGCCGTCAGGAGCGATGTCGCGAATGCGAGCCGCGGCGTCGTCCTGTCGGTAGTTCACGACGTGGTGGGCGCCCGCGGCGGTGGCGAGCGCCGCCTTATCGTCCGAGCTGATCGTCGTGATGACGGTCGCGCCGGCCCAGCGGGCGAGCTGGATCGCAGCGTGCCCCACGGCGCCGGCACCACCCGCGACGAGCACGGTGAAGCCGTCGAGGGATCCGGGACCGAGTCGCGCCGGACCGTCCTCGTGCGTGGTCAGGGCGCGGTGTGCCGTCATCGCCGGCACCCCCAGCGAGGCGCCGACGTCGAACGAGCTGCCGTCAGGCAGGCGGACCGCGCGGCTCTCCGGCACGACGGTGTACTCCTGCGCGGTGCCGGTCGGGCGCGAGGCGGCGGCCATGAAGAGCCAGACACGGTCACCGACGGCGAGGTCCTCGACGCCCGGGCCGACCGCGTCGACGACACCGGCGCCGTCCTGGTTCGGCGTGATCTCGGGGAACGGCAGGCCGTCGCCGTAGGTGCCGCCGGCCCGCGCCTTCCAGTCCGTCGGGTTCACGCCGGAGACGACGACGCGGACGCGGACCTCGCCGGCGCCGGGTTCGGGGACGTCCCGCTCGACGAGTTCGAGGACGCTGCTGTCACCGGGCTTCGTGTAGACGATCGATCGCATGCCCCCAGGCAACCACTCGCCGCCGTCGGGGATTCCGAGTGTGGGCGTGGCGACACTTCGTGAGCACAAATGGTCGGGTGCGTTCGGCGGACCCGACCATTTCTGCTCACGAAGCGCCCCCGCCCGCCCGCCCGCCGCCGCCAGCTCAGCGCGCGTCGTACTCCTCGCGCGACACGGCGACGTCGTCCATGTGGGACGTCGCCCACGCCTCGAGCGGCTCGAGCACCCGGCGGAGTGACCGCCCGCGATCGGTCAGTTCGTACTCGACGTGCGGCGGGATCTCCGGGAACACCGTGCGCGTCACGAGCCCGTCCCGTTCGAGCGCGCGGAGTGTCTGCGTGAGCATCTTCTGCGACACGCCCTGCACCCGGTTCGCGATCGCCGAGTACCGTTGCGGACCGTCGGCGAGGGTGCCGATCGTCAGCACGCTCCAGCGGTCGCCGATGCGGTCGAGCAACTGTCGGCTGGGGCAGTCCGCCGCGTAGGGGCTGTACTCGAGTGCTGACATCCTGGCCTGGCCTCCGTGACGACGGGCTCCGTTACGCACTGTGAGGTGCCTACTTACTCAAAGAGAGTAACTCTTGTACGGTGAGCAGCACCAGCCCCACGAAAGGAACAGCATGACCAGCATCGTCGTCTTCGGAGGCACCGGCTACGCCGGCTCCGCCATCACCCGCGAAGCCCTCTCCCGCGGCATCGCCGTCACCGCCGTCGCGCGCGACACGAGCAAGCTCGACGCCGCCGAGGGTCTGACCCTGGCGCAGGGCGACGCGTTCGACGCCGACTTCGTGGCCGAGGTCACGAAGGACGCCGACGTCATCGTCGTTGCGCTGCACGCGGTCCAGTCGGACGGCAGTGAACTCAAGGACAAGTTCCAGCACTTCGTCGACGCTGCGGCCAGCGCCGGTGCGCGGCTCGGCATCGTCGGCGGCGCCGGTTCGCTGCTCGTCGCCGAGGGCGGTCCGCGCCTGTTCGACTCGGCTGAGTTCCCGGACGCGTTCAAGGGCGAGGCGAAGAGCCACGCGCAGATCCTCGACGCGCTCCGTGCATCGGACACCGACGTCGACTGGTTCTACGTCAGCCCGGCCGCTGGCTACGGCAGCTACAACCCGGGCGAGCGTCGCGGCACGTACCGCACGACCGACGAGGTCCTGCTCGCCGACGCCGAGGGCAACTCGGACATCTCCGGTGACGACTTCGGTCTGGCCTTCGTCGACGAGATCGCGAACCCGGCGCACCACCAGACGCGCTTCGGCGTCGCCTACTGAGGCACACCCCGCTCAGGAACCAGGTTCCGGACACAGCACCGCGGATTTGCGTGGTTCAGTGTCCGGAACCTGGTTCCGGCAGACAATCTCGCGACCGCGCCCGCTCAGTGCGCGACGATCGCCGGCAGCGGCACGTGGTGGCGCATGCGCACCGCCACGTGCAGGCCTCCGCGGCGGGCGAGCACGAGCGCGATCACGGCGGCGGCCGCAGCGGGCACCCCGCCGGCGACCATCATGCCGACGTGGGCCCCGAAGTGGTCGACGACCTGGCCCATCAGCGGCCCGCCGATCGCCTGGCCGCCGAGCAGCACGAGCACGTAGAGCGACATCACCCGGCCGCGGATCGCCACGTTCGAGGACAGCTGCACGAGCGAGTTCGACGCGGTCTGGAACAGCAGCTGCGACATCCCGACGGCGACGAGCGCCACGGTGAACGGCGCGATCACGGGGATGGACCCGGAGACCACGAGCAGCACCCCGGTCCAGAAGACCCCGCCCACGATGGTCCGGAGCCGCACGACCGCCCGCCGCGTGGAGAGCAGGGCGCCGACGAGTGCGCCGATCGCCACGGCGGAGTTGAACACGCCGTACCCGGCGGCGCCGACGTCGTAGACCTGTGACGCGAAGGCCGACAGCAGCACGGGCATCGTCAGTGCGAACACCGAGAAGAACGCGACGAGGATCACCGGCACGATGATCGTCGGCTTGTTCACGGCGTAGCGGAGCCCCTCGATCAGCTGCCCCTTGCCGCGGGGCGCCGGGGGCGTCCGGTGCAGCTCCGAGACCTTCAGGAACCCGAGCGTCACGACGACGGCGACGCAGGCGATCGCGTTCACGCCGAACGACCACCCGGCCCCGACGGCGACGAGCAGTGCGCCGGACAGCGCCGGTCCGATCATGCCGCCCAGCTGGAACACCGACGAGTTCACGCTGATCGCGTTGCGGAGGTGCTGGTGCCCGACGATCTCGGTGACGAACACCTGCCGGGCTGGGTTGTCGATCACGGTGACCATGCCGACCAGGAACGCGATCACCCAGATGTGCCAGGCCTCGACCACCCCGGCCAGCGTCAGCACGGCGAGCAGCGCGGACAGCACCGCGAAGGCGCCCTGCGTGATCATCATCAGCGCACGCTTCGAGAACCGGTCCACGAGCACCCCGCCGAGCAGCCCGAACAGCAGCATCGGCGCGAACTGGCAGGCGACGGTGATGCCGACCTGCGCGACCGAGCCGGTCAGCTGCAGGACGAGCCAGTCCTGGGCGATGCGCTGCATCCACCCGGCGGTCATCGCGACGAGGTTGGTGGCCGTGAACAGCCGGAAGTTCGGCACGGACAGGGCGATGAGCGTGTGCCGCCAGGGCGGGCGGGTGGCCTGGATCGGGAGCGGTTCGGTGGGCGGGGGGAGGGTCGTCGATGACGCACTCACGGTGAGGGGTTCTCCGGACGTCGTTGCGGATCTGGTACCCCAACGAAACTACGTGACCGAGGTCTATTCGACACCCCTATGGTGGCTATCAATCCATTGCGATGTCGAATGACCGCGCGAACGACCGCGCGAACGACCGCGCGAACGACCGCGCGAACGACCGCGCGAACGAACGAGGTGCCCCGTGCTCGATCCGGTCCTGCTGCAGACCTTCCTGGCCGTCGCCGAGACGCAGAGCTTCACGCAGGCCGGAGCCCGCCTCGGCATCAGTCAGCCCACCGTGTCCCAGCACGTCCGGCGGCTCGAGACCGCGGTGTCCCGCACCCTCGTCGCACGCGACACCCGTGGCGTCACCCTCACCGACAACGGCGACGCGATGGCCGGCTTCGCCCGGACGATCCTCGCCGCGCACGCCACCGCGGACGCGTACTTCTCCGGGTCGGCGACTCGCGGGCGGCTCCGGTTCGGCGCGGCCGACGACCTGGCGATCACGCAGTTGCCGCGCATCCTCCGCGACTTCCGGCGGCTGCACCCGCAGGTGAACCTCGAGCTGACGGTGAACCAGTCGTCGCCGCTGCTGCGCCGGGTGCACGCCGGCCAGCTCGACCTGGTGTTCATCAAGCAGACCGCGGGGGAGTCCGCCGAGGGCACCCGCGTCGCGACCGACCAGATGGTGTGGATGGCGCAGGACGGCATCGCGGTCGAACGCGACGAGCCCGTGCCGCTCATCGCGTACCAGGCGCCGAGCATCAGCCGGCAGATGGCGATCGACGCCCTCGAGGCCGCCGGCCGCACCTGGCGGATCACCTGCAACACCCGCGATGTCAACGGTGTCCTGGCGGCGGTGCGGGCGGGGATCGGCGTGGCGGTGTTCCCGCACTCGCTCATCCCGGCGGACCTGGTGAAGGTGTCGCAGCGGCTGGGGCTGCCGGACCTGCCGGCGGTCGACTACGTCCTCATCGCCAACCCGACGGTGCAGCGCGAGCCGATCGACGCCCTGACGAACGCGATCCTGTCCCGCGGGGTCGTCCGCGCGGTCTGACCGCGACCGGCGTGCAGCGGACGCGCGGGCTACGGCGCGAGGGTCGGGGTCGTCCCGGTGCCGGTCAGGTCGGGCAGCGTCACCCCGGCGAGCGGCAGCAGCGCCGAGGCGACGGCCCACAGCAGCACGAGCGCGCCGACGCCACCGAGCACGGCACCGAGCAGCGCGACCGGCCGCTGCCACGTCGCCGCACGGTCGCGCAGCGTCACGATCGACACCACCAGCGCGAGGAGTCCGAGCACGACGCCGACGCCGTGCACGGTCGCCGGCGCGGTGAACCACCACGCCGCGAGTCCGAGCGTCGCGATGCCGGCCACGGCGCCCAGCACCGCGCCGGGCGTCGCACCGAGTGCACGGCGCGGCTCCGGCTCGGCGGCTGCGGCCACGGGCTGGTCGAGCAGTTCGGTCGGGAGGCCCGGGTCGGCCCCGACGGACGCACTCGCCTCGGCACGGGGTGCGGTCACGGGCACGACCGGGTTCGGCGCCATCGGTGCGGTCGACGAGGCGGTCGGCACCGACGGCGCCTGCAGGACCGCGTCGAAGGACCGCACGTGGGCGGACGCCGGGGTCGGTGCCGGTGTCACGGTGGCGGCGGCCTGCTGGTGGGCGAAGCGGCGGGGCGTGCGGAAGCCGATCGGGCCGACGGGTTCGGGCTCGGTGCCCTCGACGACGACGTGCTCCAGGCCGGGTACCGAGAACCGGGGCTGTCCGGCGGTGGGCACGGGCGACGGCGCGGGAGCCGGTGCGGTGCGGGGAGCGGCGTCGATCGGCGAGACCGGGGCGGGGGTGGAGGCCACGGCGGCGGTGTCGAACGGCACGGTGTGCACGGACGGTGAGGTCGGCGCCGGCGGCAGGAGGTCCTGCTGCGGCGGGTAGTCGGGGACCGCGACGTCGTCCTCGACGAGGGTCGCGATCGACGCGGGCTCCGGCGTCGGGTCGAGCGTGGCCGTTGGCTGCGGGGCGGAGCCGACCACGGCGGTGGGGGCGGGCGCACCGTGGGTGGTGCGCGACGTGGCGGGGGTGGGGCGAGCCTCCTGGCCGGTGCTCGCTGCGACGTCGGGGGCGAGCCGCTCGACGGCCACGGCCGGTTCGACGACCGGTGCGGTCACCCAGGACGGGACGGGACGGCGCGGCCGTTCCGAATCCTGCATGCGATGCGACGCCACTGCGGTGCTCCCTTCGTCGACTGATCCATCGTCAGTTCTAGCGGCAACGGTCGCGGATGTCGCAGCCCCAGTTCCGGGGTCGCCGGTACGTTCGGGGCATGACCGGAATCGAACACCGTCCACTGGGCCCCTCGGGGCTCGTCGTCTCCACCGTCGGCCTCGGCTGCAACAACTTCGGGCGACCGGGGACCGCCTCCGAGTCGCAGGAGGGCACCGACGCCGTCGTGCGGGCGGCCCTCGACGCCGGTGTCACGCTCTTCGACACCGCGGACATCTACGGCGGCCGGCCCGGCATGTCCGAGGAGATGCTCGGCCGGTCGATCGCGGGTCGGCGGGACGAGATCGTGCTCGCGACGAAGTTCGGCATGGACATGCAGGGCGCGAACGGCCCGGACTGGGGTGTCCGCGGCTCGCGGCGGTACGTCCGGCTGGCCGTCGAGTCGTCGCTCCGTCGCCTCGGCACGGACTGGATCGACCTGTACCAGATGCACCGGCCCGACGACGTGACGCCGATCGAGGAGACGCTGTCCGTCCTCGACGACCTGGTCCGCGAGGGCAAGATCCGGTACGTCGGACACTCGAACTTCGCCGGGTGGCAGATCGCCGAGGCCGAGCTGACGGCGTCGATCGCCGGCACCACCGCGTTCGTGTCCGCGCAGAACGAGTACAGCCCGCTCGCCCGAGCCGCCGAGGCCGAGGTGCTGCCGGCCGTCCGTGCGTACGCGCTCGGGTTCCTGCCGTTCTTCCCGCTGTACAACGGGCTGCTGACCGGCAAGTACACGAAGGCCGGGGGCCCGGCCGACGGGCGCCTGTCGACGTCGAAGCCGCAGCTGCTCGAGGACGCCCCGTGGGACGTCCTCGACGACTACCAGCGGTTCTGCGACCACCGCGGCGTCACGATGCTGCAGGCGACGTTCGCCTGGTTGCTCGCGCAGCCGGGGCTGTCGAGCGTCATCGCCGGAGCGACGAAGCCGGAGCAGATCACGCAGAACGTCGAGGCGGGCACCACCTGGACGCCGACCGAGGACGACATCGCCGACATGACGGAGATCTTCGACCGGGCGTAGTGCCCGCCGCCCGCCGCGGGGGCCGAGGCTCGGGGCGTCAGCGGGTCGCTGCCCGCAGGGCCTCGCGCAACTGGTCGGCGGTCAGGCGCGGGCCGTAGCCGGGGGTGTCCCGCTGGATGCGCCAGCCCTCGGCGAGGGGGCCGGCGTCGACGACGTCGAAGCCGAACTGGTCGATGAGGTCCGTGGTGACCTGCTTCGCTTCGGCGTCGTCGCCCGCGACCACGAGGGCGCGGCGGTCCGGGGTGCCGGCCGGGGTGGCGTGGCCGGTGAGGTCCGCGGCGCCGATGTGGTTGAACGCCTTGACGACCCGGGCGCCCGGCAGGTGGTCCTGCAGCAGCTCGGCGGTCGTCGTCGACCCGTCGTCGAGCGCGGCGATGTGGCCGTCGCGCTCCCAGTAGTAGTTGTTCGTGTCGATGACGACCTTGCCGACGAGCGGTTCCGCGGGGATCGTGTCGATCGCGGCGAGCGGCACGGTGACGACGACGACCTCGCCCGCGGCGGCTGCTTCGTCGCGGGTGGCCGCACGGGCCCGGTCGCCGAGCTCGGTGACCAGGTCGGTCAGGGTCTCGGGGCCGCGGGAGTTCGCGATCACCACCTGGTGGCCGTGCTGCACCGCGAGTCGTGCGAGTTGGGATCCGATGTTGCCTGCGCCGATGATGCCGATCGTTGTCATGGTGTCCATCCAACGCTCGGCGGCCACGAGCATTCCCCGTGGAGCGCGTGCGCCCGGGGCGGAGCATGATGGCGGCATGGACCACGAGTTCCGCGACGAGACCGACCAGGACCGCTACGCCATGTACGTCGGCGGCGAGCTCGTGAGCGTGCTCGACTACCGCGAGAACGGCGACGCGATCGCGTTCCCGCACACGTACACGGTGCCGAAGCACCGCGGGCACGGCTACGCGGCCGAGCTCGTCGAGTACGCGGTCGCGGACGTCGAGTCGAACTCGACGAAGCGGGTCGTGCCGATGTGCTGGTTCGTCGGCAAGTGGTTCGACGAGCACCCCGAGAAGTCAGACCTGCTCATCCGCAGTGCCGCGGACTGAGCCGACGCGAGAAGAGGGCCACATGCCCACCATCACCCCGTTCCTCTGGTACGACGACCAGGCCGAGCAGGCTGCCCGGTACTACGTCGACCTGTTCCCCGGCAGCTCGATCGACAGCGTGGCGAAGACCCCGGACGGCGCGACGCTGGTCGTCGAGTTCACGTTGCTCGGGCAGCCGTACCGGGCGATGAACGGCGGCCCGGGACACCCGCACACCGACGCCGTCTCGTTCCAGGTCGACGTGGACACGCAGGACGAACTCGACCGCGTCTGGGACGCCCTGCTCGCCGACGGCGGGAAGCCGACCATGTGCGGCTGGTTGTTCGACCGTTGGGGTGTGGCCTGGCAGGTGACGCCGTCGATGATGGGCGAGCTGATGACCGGGTCGGGCGATCCCGAGTCGAACGCCCGTGTCTTCCAGGCGATGATGACGATGCAGAAGCTCGACATCTCCGCACTCCGGGCCGCAGCCGCCGGCCACTGAGTCCGAACCTCGCGTACCGCCCGGTATGGTGTCGGCACGGAAGACCGCCGGCCGGCGCCGGCACCGACAGGCTGGAGCCACGATGGACCACCCGAGCTCCCAGATCCGGAACAGTGAGATCGGCCGGGCGTACACCGAACTCGCCCGGATCACCCGGCGTGCGAGCATCCGCGCCCGCGGTTCGGACGACGCGCTGAGCGTCGTCGACCAGTCCCTCGTCGACTTCGTGGTGCAGCACCCCGGCTGCATGGCCATCGACATCGCCCGGTACCTGCGCCTGAACCGCTCGACGATCTCCCGCCAGCTCTCCGGTCTCCTCGCCACGGGCCTGATCCGGACGACCGACGGCGGCACCGGCAACGCGAAGCCGCTGGAGGCGACGGACGCCGGCCGCACCGCGCTCGAACGCTCCGTGCAACTGCACCGCGACGCGCTGGAGGAGCGGCTCGCCGGCTGGTCCGACGACGACATCGCCCTGCTCGCCGGCCTGCTGGAACGGCTCGGCGCCTCGGACGAGGCCGGGCTGCCGATGCCCGGGCGCGCGACGACGTGACGACCTCGTTCGTCCTGCTCTCCGACACGCACCTGCCGAAGCGGGCGAAGGACCTGCCCGCGGCGCTCTGGTCCGACGTCGACGCCGCCGACCTCGTGGTGCACGCGGGGGACTGGGTCGACCTTGCCACCCTCGACGCCGTGCAGGCCCGATCGCGCCGGTTCGAGGGGGTGCGCGGCAACAACGACGGCGCCGAGTTCGACGACCGGCTCCCGCTCGTCGCCCGCTTCGCCGTCGAGGACCTGCGCTTCGCCCTGGTGCACGAGACCGGCGCCGCGACGGGCCGGGAGCGCCGGATGGCCGCCGAGTACCCGGACGTCGACGTGCTCGTCTTCGGGCACTCGCACATCCCGTGGGACACCGTCGCGCCGTCGGGCCTGCGGCTGCTCAACCCCGGGTCGCCCACCGATCGTCGCCGGCAGCCGGACTTCACGTGGATGCGCGGGACGGTGACCGGCGCGGACCTGACCGTCGAGCTGGTGCGCCTGCCGCCGCCCGCGCGCTGACCCGAGATCCGCCCCAGCCACCCCGTTCGCGAAAGCGACAGATCCCCGCGGAACATCGGCGGACATCTGTCGCTTTCGCGGGGTGGTCGGCGGTCGTCAGCGTAGAAGTGACGCTTCCGCGGCAATGACCCTGGCACCAGCGCCGGCACCCAACCCCAGCGGCATCTCGAAGAACGCCAGCTCCCACTCGGTCGAGCGGCGGAACGCCCGCGCCATCCGTCCTCGCTCGGCCGGGGTCGCGGCTGCTGCCGTCTCCTCGACCAACCGGGTCGCCTCGGCGCTCGACGCCGCGAAGCCCTCGTCGCCGTACGCGGCGATCCAGTCCGCGAACGGGTGTCCGTCCGGCGCCGTGCCGAGCTGCGCGCCCACCCAGGCGTAGACCAGGAAGCAGGGGAGCACCGCCGCGGCGAGCACAGCCGCCGACCCGGAGTCCGCCGCCCGTTGCAGGTGCGCCAGGTACCCGGCGCACGTCGGGTGGACTGGGTCGTCGGCGTGGGTGCCGGCGAGCCGTCGGTGGTGCAGGTCGCGGGCTTCGGCGGCACACCCCTCGGACGCCGCAGCCCAGAACGCGGCAGCCGCAGGACCAGCACCAGCACCGGCAGCGCTCGCCGCCAGCGCCGCGAGGTGCCGCTCGTAGGCCCGCAGGTAGTGCACGTCCTGTGCGAGGTACCCCGCGAACACGTCCGCATCGAGCGTCCCGTCCCGCAGCCCCACGAGGAACCCGCACTCGATCGTCGACCGCAGCAGGGAGCCGACGTCCTCCCACCACACGTCGGTGGACGGGATCACGGGCAGCGCGGCGCGGACCACGGCGCCGTGGTCGATCGGCCCGTTGCCGGACCCGACCCGCAGCGCATCGGCTCCCTGCAGCGCCGCCGTCAGCCAGGGCTTCGCCACCCCGACCGC
This sequence comes from Curtobacterium sp. PvP017, assembly GCF_054060195.1. NCBI lineage: Bacteria > Bacillati > Actinomycetota > Actinomycetes > Micrococcales > Microbacteriaceae > Curtobacterium > Curtobacterium sp. PvP017. The sequence continues at coordinate 182,349 of NZ_JBSSCY010000006.1, read as the reverse complement.
GAGTTCCCAGTCCCCGTGCCGGGCGGCGAGCGTCGCGATCGCGCTCGACAGCGAGCACCCGGTGCCGTGCGTGTTCCTCGTCGCCACGCGGGGAGCCGTGAACCGCCGAACGGACCCCGAGGGCGACACGAGCACGTCGTCGGAGGTCGGCCCCTCGTCGTGCCCGCCCTTCGCCAGCACGAGGACGTCCCACGTCGACGCCACGAGCCGCGCAGCATCCAGCGACGACAGCGGAGCCCGCGACGGAGCCCCGGCGAGCTCCGCCAGCACCGCCAGCTCGGCCCGGTTCGGCGTGACCAGGTCGGCCAGGGCGAACAACGTGCCCATCGCGGCGGCGGCGTCCTCGTCCAGCAGCCGGTCCCCGCTCGTCGCCACCATCACCGGGTCCACGACGACCACGTGCGGCCGGTACTCCCGCAGCCAGTCCGTCACGGTCCGCACGACCTCGGATGTGCCGAGCATGCCGATCTTGACGGCGTCGATCACCACGTCGTCGGACACCGCGTCGAGCTGCTCCCGCAGGAACGCGACGTCCGGCACGTGCACCGACCGCACGCCGTGCGTGTTCTGCGCGACGAGGGCCGTCACCACCCCCATGCCGTAGCCGTCGTGCGCGGCGATCGCCTTGAGGTCGGCCTGCAGCCCGGCGCCGCCGGTCGGGTCGGTCCCGGCGACGGCCAGGACGCGCGGGACGGTCACGAGTCCGCCCCGTGGTGCGAGGAGGCCGGGAGGAACGGATCACCCTGGGTGGACCGCCCCCGCTCCGCCCCGTGCCCGGTTCCAGAGCCCCACGCGGTCACGTACGCGGCCGCCGCGGATCCCGGGTCGGCCGCGGCGCAGATGCCCGACACGATCGCGACCCCGGCAGCGCCCGCTGCTCGAAGCGGCACGACGTCGTCGAGCGTGACGCCGCCGATCGCCACGCACCGTACCTCGGTCGCGGCGGCCAGCCGGGCGAACCCGTCGTGGCCGAGCGCCGGCGGGTGGTCGGCCTTCGTCGCCGTGGGGTGCACGACCCCGACGCCGAGCAGGTCGACGGTGCCGCGGGGCAGCCGCTCGACGGCAGCCAGGTGCTCGAGCGTGTTCGCCGTCAACCCGACGTGCGCGTCCGGCCCGAGCAGCGCCCGCGCGGCCGTCACGGGCACGTCCGACTGGCCGAGGTGCACCCCGGCGACCCGGTGCCCCGCGTGCCGAGCGGCGAGGGCGACGTCGAGCCGGTCGTCGACCACCACGATCGCGCGGTCCCCGACGGCGTCGGCCACGGCGGCCGTCAGGGCGAGCAGGTCACGGGCCGAGGCGTCCTTGTCCCGCACCTGCACGATCCCGACCCCGGCGTGCACCGCGGCGCGGACCACCCCGAGCACCCCGACACCGTGCCGGTCGGCCAGCGCGCCGTCGGTGACCAGGTAGACGCCGACGTCCCGCCGCGGCCCGCTCATGCCGGCACCACCAGGGACGCGGGCTCGGCCTCGACCGTGATCCGGGCCTCGCGGACGACGTCCTCCGGGGTGAGCGACGCCAACCGGTCGAGGAACAGCGGCTGGAACGTGCCGGGGCCGCCGGCCTCGCGTGCGGCGAGCTCCGCGGCGATGGTGTGCACCGCGGTCGCGGCGACGGCGGCCGCGCCGGCGTCGTCGGGCGCGACCGACGTGAACGCGGCGACGACCGCGCCGAGGGCACACCCGCCCCCGGTGATCCGCGTCAACAGGTCGGTGCCGTTCGCGACCCGCACCACACCGGTGCCCGGCGCGACCAGCAGGTCGACGGGACCCGACACGGCCACCGCGGCCACGAGCCTCCCGGTCGACGCCTGCACGGACGCGAGACGGGCGTCCTCGGTGCCCACCGTGCTGTCGACGCCGCGGCCACCGGCCGAGTCGCCGAGCAGGGCGAGCACCTCGGAGGCGTTGCCCCGCAGCACCGTCGGGTGCAACCCGAGCAGGTCGCGGGCCAGGGCGGTGCGCACCGGCAGCGAGCCGACGGCGACGGGGTCGAGCACCCACGGGGTGCCCGCGTCGCGAGCGGCGTGCGCGGCCTCGAGCGCGGCCACCCGCGGTTCGGCGTGCGGGGTGCCGGTGTTCACCAACAGGGCATCGGCCACCCGGGCGAACGGCCCCGCTTCGGTCGGGACGTCGACCATCGCGGGTGACGCACCGAGCGCGAGCAGCACGTTCGCGGTGACGTTCTGCACCACGGTGTTCGTGATGCACTGCACCAACGGACTCCGGGCACGGACGGCCTCGAGCAGTTCGGCGGTTCGGTGGGCCCAATCAGGGGAGGGCGCAGCGGTTTCCATGGACGATCCCTTCGCGAGTACGAGCTCGAGCAGGTTCGACGGGTGTGATCTCAGCCGCTGGTTGCGGCACCCCGTGTCTCGAGCGACACCGTACACGAGCCGCTGCGTGGTGCCACGGCCGTCGTCTCCGGTCACATGTCCGGCCCCGTGTGACAGGGTTGACGGGTGCCAGACACCACGCCTCCCGGACCGCCCCCGGGCCCCCGCGACCCCGGCGACGCCTGGGCGGTCGGCCCCGACGGCACCAAGGCCTGGGGACTCTTCGGCGCCGCCGGACTGCTCGTCGACGACGGCGCCGGACGCGTGCTCCTGCAGCACCGCGTCGAGTGGAGCCACCACGGCGGCACCTGGGGCATCCCCGGCGGCGCACGACACCAGGGCGAGGACGCCGTCACCGGCGCACTCCGCGAGTCCGCGGAGGAAGCCGGGGTGCCGCACGACGGCGTCGACCTGCGCCACACCGCACTGCTCGACCTGGGGTTCTGGACCTACACGACCGTCGTGGGGCGCGCCTCCCGGCCCTTCGAACCGGTCATCGCGGACCGCGAGAGCATCGCGCTCTCCTGGATCCCCGTCGACGACGTCGACGACCTCCCGCTGCACCCCGGGTTCGGCAGGTCGTGGCCGGCCCTCCGCGCGTCCATCACCACCACGCCGCACATCGTCGTCGACGCCGCGAACGTCGTCGGCAGCGTGCCCGACGGGTGGTGGAAGGACCGCGCGGGCGCCGCTGCGCGCCTGCTGTCGTCGGTGACGGCGCTCGCCGCGTCCGGGGTGCCGGCCGACCTGCTCGCGTTGCCGTTCGCCCGGTGGTGGCCGCGGTGGACGGTGGTGCTCGAGGGTGCAGCCCGTGGTGCTTCGGCGGACGGGACCGACGGGTCCGGACCGGTCGAGGTCGTGCAGGCTCCGGGCTCCGGCGACGACGCGATCGTGTCGGCTGCGCAGTCCGCGGTGGACGCGGGGGACGGCCCCGTCGTGGTCGTCACCGCCGACCGTGAGCTCCGAGCCCGCGTCGAGGCGATCGGCGCCGTCGTGCACGGACCGTCCTGGCTGCGCGACCAGTCCTAGCGGGGCGGAGTGACACGGCGCGCCGTGTCACTCGCCGTGACGTGTTGTTCACACCGCTGTGTCACGAGCGGACCCACTCGTCGGTACGCTGGCCGGACGTCAACGGAGACGCACACACAGGAGGTTCTCCATGGAGCGGATCACCAGGGCCGACGACCGAGTCCACCGCCCGGCCGGGCCGTGGACACCGACCGTCCACCGGCTGCTCGCACACCTGCACGAACAGGGGTTCGTCGCGGCACCGGAGCCGATCGAGCACGGCGACACCCTCGAGACGGTGTCGTTCGTCCCCGGGGTCGCGGGGGAGTACCCGTGGACCGAGGACGTCGCGAGCGAAGCCGCCCTCGTCACGAGCGCCCGGCTGCTCCGGCAGTTCCACGACGCCGCAGCCACCTATCCGTTGGACGCATCGCGGGACTGCTGGTCCCAGGCCGAGCGGACACCCGTCGAGACGATCGTGCACGGCGACTTCGCCCCGTACAACTGCGTCTACGACGGCATCCAGGCCGTGGGGCTCATCGACTTCGACACCGCCCACCCTGGGCCCCGCGTCTGGGACGTCGCGAGTGCCGTGTACCGGTTCGCCCCGTTCACCACGGGGGCCGTCGAGGGCATGACCGCCCCCGCCCTCGAGGACAGGCTCGCCCGTGCCGCGGAGTTCTGCCGTGCCTACGACCTCGACGCCCGCTCCCGCAGCGTCCTCGCCGAGACGATGACCGCGTCCCTCGTCGCGATGGTCACCACCATGGAGACGGAGGCCGCCGCGGGCAACCCGAAGTTCGTCAGTGACCTGGCGCACGGGCACGCCGACCTGTACCGGGCCGACGTCGCCTACCTCGAGCAGCACGCCGACGCCATCGCCGCCGCCGTCGCGTGACCCCGACCCCTGCGCAGCTCCGCACGCTGCGGCTCGCCGCGCAGGGGATCGCGGTCCCCGGGCTCGACCCCACCGCCGCCGTCGAGCGGATGACCGCCGTGCAGGGGCAGGACCTCGGCCAGGCGCTCTGGGCCATCGGGGTCCGCGCACCCGGAGCGACCCGCGACGACGTCCGCGCCGCCTTCGACCGCGGTGCACTCGTCCGCTCCTGGCCGATGCGGGGAACCCTGCACGCCGTGCGCCCCGACGACCTGCGACTCCTGCTCTCCCTGACCGCCGAACGGACCCTGCGGAGCATCGCCCGGCGCGCCACCGAACTCGGCATCGACCGGCCCCTGCTCGACCGAGCACGGGACACCACCGTCGCCGCGCTCTCCGGCGGTCGTGCCCTCGTCCGCGACGAACTCTTCGAGGAGTACCGCGCCGCCGGCATCGACCCCGCCGCCGGCCGCGGCTACCACCTGCTGCTGCAGCTCTCGCAGGAGGGACTCGTCGCCTGGGGACCCACCGCCCGCGTCGGCCAGGGACTCGTGCTCCTCGACGAGTGGGCACCGGCGGCCGCCGAGGTCCCCGACCGCGACGAAGCACTCCGCCGCGTCCTCGTCGGCTACCTGCGCGGCCGGGGTCCCGCCACCGAGACCGACGCCGCCGGCTGGACGAAGCTCCCGCTCCGCGACCTCCGCCGTGCCCGAGCCGCAGCCGGCGACGCCGTCGAGGACCTCGGCGACGGACTCCTCGCGCTGGCCGACCGTCCCACCACCGGCGGGTCACCCACCGGGCACCTGCTGCCCGGGTTCGACGAGTACCTGCTCGGGTACGCCGACCGCTCCGCCCAGCTCGACCCCGCACACGCCGACCGGGTGGTGCCGGGGGCCAACGGCATGTTCCTGCCCATGGCCGTCGTCCGCGGTCGGGTCGTCGGCACCTGGAAGCGGACCGAGCGCGCCGGCGGGGTCCTCGTCACCGTCACGCCCTTCGCGGCACTCGACACCGCTGCGGTGCGCGCGCTCGAGGCGGCCGCCGCACGGTACGCGCGGTTCCTCGATGCGCCCGTCGCGTTCGGGGTGGTGGAGGCGACCAGCCGCTGACCGCAGCCGGTGGTGTCGAGTCCATCCCAGCCTCCAGGCCGTCCCCAGCAACCACGCGGCGGACTCGTACCCTGCCTCGGGTAATGTCGCAGGGCCATGACCGACAGCCCGGCCGACGCCACCCCGTACGAAGTCCTCGGCGTCCCCGCGACCGCCGACGACGACGCGCTCCGCCGCGCCTACCGGCGCGCTGCTCGCGAATCCCACCCCGACCTCGGCGGTGACGCGCAGCACTTCCGGCGCGTCCAGCTCGCCTGGGAACGCATCGGCACGCCCGCTGCGCGCCGCGCCTACGACGCCGGCTCCCGCGGCTCGTTCGGCAGCAGCGGTACCGGGCCGTTCAGCACGTCCGGTGCGTCCGGTGCGTCGGGTGCGTCCGGTTCGTCGACCGGGAGGCCCGACTCCGGTCGCGACGCCTACGCACCTCCGTCAGCCCGTCGCGACACCCGCCCCCGCGCGCGGTCCCACGGACACCCCGGCGGACGCTCCCGCGAGGTCTTCCTGCAGGCGGAACGCGAGTGGGTCGGACTCGGCGACCCCATCGAGGACCCCTACGACCCCACCCTCATCCGGTCGGCGCCCCGGCACATCAGGCGGCTGCTCGGCGAAGCACTCGCCGAGGAGGCCACCGCCTCGATCGTCTCGGACATGGGCATCGGCGTGACGGTGTGGCACGACCTGGACGCCGGCGCCGAGGGCAAGCTCGACCACGCCGTCCTGACCCCGAGCGGACTCTGGGCCGTCGAGTCGATCGACTGGGGCGCCCCGGTGCGGGTGGAGCACGGCGACATCGTCGGCGAGACCCTGGCGCCGGGGGAACGACCGGTCAAGGAGCTCGTCCGCGCCGCCCGTGCCGTGCAGAAGCAGACCCGGGTGCGGTTCACCGGCCGCTTGCTCGTCGTGCCGGACTCCGCCGTCGAGGTCGACGTGCAGCTCGTCGGCTCCCCGAAGAAGCCGACCGCGCTCGTCGTCCGTCGCAGTGCGCTCGGGCAGGTCCTGAACGGCGTGTGGTCCCCGCCCGGATCGGTCGACGTGTTCGAGATCCGCGACCGCCTGCAGCAGACCGTCCGCTTCGTCTGAGGTCCGGCGGGGGTCAGTAGCCGCGGAGCTTCTCGAGGTCGCGGCGCTCCCGCTTGCTCGGGCGTCCGGCACCGCGGTCACGCATCGGGACGAACCCGGCCTCTTCCTTGGAGAGCCGCGGCGGGGTCTTGTCCTCGAAGTGCTTCGCGGCCTCGGGTGCGCTCGTCCGCTTCAGGATGATGCCCGTGACGATGACGATCCGGTCGAAGCCGTTCTGCCGCACCCGGACCTCGTCGCCGGGGCCGATCGGCTGCGCGGGCTTCGCGCGCTCGCCGTTCACCCGGACGTGCCCGGCCTTGCACGCGGCGGTCGCAGCGGAGCGGGTCTTGGTGATCCGCACCGCCCAGATCCAGCTGTCCACGCGAGCCTTGGCCATCCCCTCACTCTAGGCGGCCCCTACGCTGGGCGGGTGAGCACCGGGGAGCAGGCGGCGATCGCGCGGGCCCGAGCGCTCGGCGTGCTGCACGACGCCGCGATCGGGGACCGGCTCGTCGTCCGGGCGCACCACGGCGACGGTGCACAGGACGCCCTCGGAGACCTCGTCGCCCGCAGCCCCGACACCGTGACGATCGCCACCCGCCGCGGCCTGGTCGAGGTCCGGCTCGCCGACGTCGTCGCCGCGAAGCCCGTCCCACCGCCCCCGGCCCCGCGCGCGCCCCGCCGCTGACCTCGCACCGTGCGAGGTTCGTGCGCCGTTGGTCGCGCTCGCACGGTGCAGGGTTCGTCAGGCCGTGCGAGCGAGGTTGCTCGGTGCGAGCTTGCTGCGCTGCACGGAGCCGCCAACCTCGCACCGGTTGGCGGCAGACGCACCGTGCACGTTTCGCGTCGCCGCGCCCGCACGGTGCAGGGTTCGTCAGTCCGCGCAAGCGAGGTCGCTGGGTGCGAGCTTGCTGCGCTGCACGGAGCCGCCAACCTCGCACCCTGCGACGAGACCCGCACCGTGCGAGGCGCACGCACCCGCCCGCGCCCACACGGCGAGCCGCACCCCTCCGCGCCCCGCACCCGACGTAGCCTCGTGCCATGGCAGTCCCCGTCCCGCTCGGCACCGAGGACCGCACCGCCCGCCTCACCCTCCGCCGCCCCGACCAGTGGCGCCGCGAGGACTCAGCCCAGGCGGACCTGCGCGTCACCGGCGACGACATCGTCCTCACCGTCCGATCCCGCCCCAGCGACCGTGCGATCGGCGACGAGAACACGGGGCTCCTCGCGAGACTGCCCGGCTCCGTCGAGGGCCTGCTGCTCGTCGGCTGCGACACCTGGACCGCCGCCGGTGCTCCCGCGCGCCTGGTCGAGTACGTCCGTCCCGACGAACACGGCGACGTCGCCGGCGCACACCTGCTCTTCGTCACCGGCCGGCACCGCGTCGACCTGACGATCGAACGGCCCCTGGCGCGACTCCTCGAGACCGACGAACTCGTGTTCGCCGTCCTCGAGAGCGTCCGCGCGACCGAACCGTCCCCGGTCCGCCCCGAGCGGGACCTCGAACCACTGCCCACCCCGGTGCCCGGCCCGGAGCTCGACGGCCCCCGCCTGAGCGCCGACGCGGTCGGCACGCTCAAGAGCCTCGCCGGACGTCGCTGGAACCCGACGCTCCTCCGCACGGCGGCGGGCCGCGAACTCATCGAGGCGGGCCTCGTCGGCCGGCTCGGCACGCTGCCGGAGTCGACCCAGACACTGCTCGAACCGTGGCAGGGCGATGCCCAGCCGGTCACGCTGGAACAGCACCTGCCCGACGGTGGCGAGTCGCGCCTCCAGGCCTGGTCGCAGACCGTCGTGGACGGGACCGCCGAGGCGGGCGCGGTGGTCGCGTCCGTCACGCCGGACCGCGCGGTCGCGCTGACGGCCGGGAGGCTCGGCATCGGTCCGACGTGGACCTTCCCGTTCCGCACGGGGTCGCTGCCAGGGCACCTGCTCGGCCGCCGGCTGGCCGGCGGCTCCGACGCACCGGACCTGCCGGAGGCACTCATCGAGGCGGACCCGCGGCTCGCGCGCTTCTGGGCGGCGCCGTGGACGGTGTCGTACCTGCGGCGGCCGGGCAAGCCGAAGCCCGTGACGATCGTGCGCGCCGAGGGGATCGGCTTCGCGCGGGTGGGCAAGACGGAGGCCGGGGAGACCGTCTTCCAGACGGACTCCCCGGCCAACGTGTACCGGTCGGTGGTGCGGGCGCTGCTTCCTTCCGCTTAGGCGGCCGGGCCGGCGGTCAGGGTGACGGTGACGGTCTTGGCGGCGCCGGTGCTGTCGGTGTAGCCGACCACGACCTTGTCACCGACGGAGTGCGACTGCACGGCGGCGGTGAGCTCGTCCGAGGTCGTGACCGTGGTCCCGCCCAGGCTCGTGATCGTGTCGCCCTCGGCCAGGCCGGCGCTCGCGGCCCCGGAACCCTCGACCGTGCCGGCGACGGCCACACCGCTCGTCGTGCCCGCGGTGCTGCTGACCTGGACCCCGAGGAACGCGGGCAGGCCGATGGTGATCGTGCTCGACGACTCCCCGTCCAGGATCTTCTCGGCGATCGCCTTCGCGGTGGTGATCGGGATGGCGTACCCGGTGACGTCCGCGGTGCCCGAGGACGCCGCGGTCGCCATGCCGACGACCTCGCCCTCGCTGTCGACGACGGGGCCGCCGGAGTCGCCGGAGACGATGTCCGCCGCGATCTCGATCAGACCGGACAGCGACTCGGTGCCGGTGCCGGACTCGCTCTGCACCTGGATGTCCTGGTCGGTGGCGGTGACGGTGCCCTCGGCGGCGACGAGGTTGCCCGTGCCCTCCGCGTTGCCGACGTCGGTGACGGTGTCGCCGGTGCTCGGCTCGCCGTCGTCGTCGAGCGTGACGGTGGACAAACCGGACGCGTTCTCGAGCTTCAGGACGGCGACGTCGTTCGTGGCGTCGGTGCCCACCACGTCGGCCTTGTACTCCTTGCCCGTGGTCTCGTCGGTGACGGTGATGCTCGTGGCGCCCTGGATGACGTGGTTGTTCGTCAGGACCGTGCCGTCCGCGCTGAGGATCATGCCGGTGCCGGCAGCCTGCGAGGACTCGTCGTAGTTCAGGACGGTGTTGATCGTCACGACGCCCTTCTTCTGGGCGGCGGTCGCTGCGGTGGCGGGGGACTGGGTCGTCCCGGTCCCGGTCCCGGTCCCGGTCCCGGTGCCGCTGTCGCTCCCGGTGCCGTCGCCGGGCACCGTGAAGCCGTTCGTCCCGTCGCTGCTGCCGGTGCCGTCGGTACCGGATCCGCTGTCGGGCAGCGTCGTGGTGCCCTGCGACTGGCTCGACGTGGTCGTCGTGCTCTGCGAGGACAGACCCAGTGCGGTGCCGCCGGCGGCGCCCACGATGGCGAGTGCCGCGATCCCGGAGCCGATCATCAGCCCGAGGCGCCGCGGGCGCTTCGTGACCGCACCCGGGTGGTTCGCCGTCGCCGCGGTGTGCGCCCAGGCGTGGTGGGTGCCGGTGAGTGCCGGGCTGCCGATCAGGTACGGGCCGCGGCCGTCGGGGGAGTAGGCGTACGGGCCGGAGCCGTCCGGGCCGTACAGGTACGGGCCGGAGCCGTCGAAGGCGTAGGCCGGACGGAGGGTGGCGGGGTCGGCGTGCGGTGCCTCCCAGCGCATCCCGTACGCCTGCTGCTGCCGCTGCTGCTCCGCGCCGTCGGTCCGGGCGCTGCCCTGCTCGTCGTGCTCGCGGTCGGCGTCGGCGGCGGGGTTCGGGGTCTCGTTCATCGGTGCTCTCCGGTCGTCCCTCGACGACCCGGGCGGGTGTCGATGGAGACCAGTACAGGCGGCGATCCGATGACGAGCCTATGAACGGACCCAGCGGATGCTCCGGGCTTGCTCGGGGGACGCCGAGTGCGCTGCCCGGTCGGTCGCGTGGGCGTCCGTTAGGGTTGCCTTACTCCCCATGCGCTCCTCCACGTCCGCGCCTCCGGCGCCCGCCTCCGTCTCCCGCCTGGTCGGGGCGACCGTGCTGGCCGTCGTCGTCCTCGCCGTGGCGTGCGCGCTGTCGATCGCCTACGGATCCCGGCCGATCCCGCTCGGCACCGTGCTCGACACCGTCCTGCACCCGGGGCGGAACGACGAGGTCGGGCTGATCGTGCTCGGCAACCGCGTCCCGCGCACCGTCGTCGGGCTCCTCGCCGGTGCGGCCCTCGGTGTCGCCGGCGCGGTGATGCAGGGGGTGACCCGCAACCCGCTCGCCGACCCGAGCGTCCTCGGCATCAACTCCGGTGCGGCCCTCGCCGTGGTCGCCGGCATCGCGCTCTTCGGGGTGAGCGGCACAGCCGCCTACCTGCCGTTCGCGTTCGTCGGTGCTGCCCTCGCGGCACTGCTCGTCTACGGGATCGCCGCCGTCGCCCGCCGCGGGCTGTCACCGGTCGGCCTCGCGCTGTCCGGCGCCGTGGTCGCCGCCGCGCTGTCGTCGATCACGACCGCGGTGCTCGTGACGAACGCGAGTCTGCTCGACCAGCTGCGGTTCTGGCAGGTCGGCGCACTCGCCGGCAAGGACCTCGGCACTGCGGGCATCATCACGGCCCCCGTGCTGATCGGTCTCGTGATCGCGTTCGGCCTCGGACGGTCGCTCAACACCCTCGCCCTCGGCGACGAGCTCGCGGCGTCGCTCGGACAGCGCGTGGTGCTCGTGCGGGCCGTCGGCGGACTCGTGACGGTGCTGCTCGCCGGGTCCGCGGTGGCCGCAGCCGGGCCGGTCGCGTTCGTCGGGCTCGCCGTGCCGCACGCCGTCCGTCGCCTGAGCGGCCCCGACCACCGGTGGACGATCCTGCTCTCCGCGATCGTCGCCCCGGCGCTGTTGCTGGTGGCCGACGTCATCGGGCGCGTCGTGGCGTACCCGGGCGAGCTGCAGGTGGGCATCGTCACGGCGCTCATCGGTGCGCCGGTGTTCATCGCGCTCGTGCGGTCGAGGGCGGTGCGGGGCCTGTGACGGTGTCGACGTCCATTCGGGGCGCGCTCGTCGGTGTCCGGCGCGAGCTCGTGGTCCTGGCGGCCGTCGTCGTCGTGCTCGTCGCGCTGGTGCTCGTCGGACTCGGTGTCGGTTCGATCCCGCTCACCCCGGCGCAGGTGGCCGGCGCGCTGTTCGGTCAGGGCGACCGCATCTCGGACTTCGTCATCGGGCAGCTGCGCGGTCCGCGGGTGCTCGGTGCGGTGCTGGTCGGCGCGAGCCTGGGAGTCGCCGGCGCCATCGTGCAGAGCGTGGTCCGCAACCCGATCGCGAGCCCGGACGTCATCGGCATCACCTCGGGTGCCAGTGCGGCGGGTCTCACCGCGATCGTGCTGTTCGGGGCCTCCGGCGGCACCCTGTTCTCGGTCGTGCTGGTCGGCGCGGTCGTCGTCTCGGTCGTGATCGCCGGTCTGGCCTGGCGCCGGGGGATCACCGGCAACCGGGTCGTGCTCGTCGGGATCGGCGTCGCGGCGATCTGCTTGAGCATCACGGGGTGGATGCTCACCAGCGGTACCGTCACCCAGGCCGGCACCGCGCTGCTCTGGCTGTCCGGGAGCCTGAACGCCGTCGACCGGAACCTGGTCGGGGTGCTCGCTGTCGCGTTCGTCGTGTTGTTCCTGCTCGCCCTGCTGCAGTCGTCGCGCCTGACCGTCCTGACGCTCGGCGACGAGGTCGCGGCGGCCCTCGGGCTCCGGCCGGACCGCGCGAAGGTGCTGCTGCTCCTCACCGCGGTGTGCCTGACCGCCGCCGCGGTGGCCACGGCGGGGCCGGTGTCGTTCGTCGCGCTGATGGCGGCGCCGATCGCCCGTCGCCTCGTCGGGGGCGGCCGCGTCGCCCTCGGGCCGGCCGCCGCGGTGGGGGCGGCGATCACGCTCGGCAGCGACCTCATCGCCCAGTTCGCGATCCCCGGCAACGCCCTGCCCGTCGGTGTCGTCACGGGCGTCGTCGGCGCCCCGTACCTGCTCTGGTTGCTCGCGCGCGGTCGCTGAACCCGGACCGCGCGTTCGCGCACCGCGGACGATCGTCCACAGGCCCAGTTCGGGGCTGCCGCTGGAGCCCTCCTTTCCGATACGCTGGTGGGCCAAGAGGAGGAGGTCCACCGATGCCAGATCCAGTGGTCCCGCAGCCCGACGGTCAGAAGACCCCGGAGCAGCGGCTGGTCGACACCACGCTGACCTTCAGCATGGACATGGGCGCGGCGCTCACCGCCGAGTCCGGTGTCTCAGCCGAAGAGCGCGAGGCGGTCAACGCCCTACCGTCCGGATCGGCGCTGCTCGTCGTGCGCCGCGGTCCGAACGTGGGTGCGCGGTTCCTCCTCGACTCCGACGTCACGACGGCCGGTCGACACCCCGACGCCGACATCTTCCTCGACGACGTCACGGTGTCCCGCAAGCACGCGCAGTTCCTGCGGCAGGGCACGGCCTTCACGGTCAAGGACAACGGCTCGCTGAACGGCACGTACTTCGACGGTGCACGCATCGACGAAGCGCCGCTCACCGACGGGGCCGAGGTCCAGGTCGGCAAGTTCCGTCTGACGTTCTACGCGTCCCGGGTCGACCTGGCGCGCCTGGCGAACGCGTAGTGGCCGCACGGTCCGCTGCGGCCCGGGCGGGGTCAGCGGCACCGGACCTGCTCACGATCGGGCAGGTCCTCGCTCGCCTCAAGCCCGAGTTCGCGGACCTGTCGAGTTCCAAGCTGCGCTTCCTCGAAGAGCGTGAGCTCGTCACGCCGATCCGCACGGCCAGCGGGTACCGCAAGTTCTCGGCGGCCGACGTCGACCGCCTCCGGGTGATCCTCGGCCTGCAGCGCGACCACTACCTGCCGCTCAAGGTCATCAAGGACTACCTCGCCGACCTCGACGCGGGGCGCGAACCGGTCCTGCCCGGTGGTGGGGACGCCCCTCGCCCCTCGATCCTCGGGCGCGAACGTCGGTACACCCGCGACGAGACCGCGCGCGCGGCCGGAGCGTCCCCGATGCTCCTGGCGGACGCGGTCTCCGCCTCGTTGCTCCCCGCCACCGAGACCTACGGCGAGGACAGCGTGTCCGTCCTCAAGGCACTCGTCGAGCTGCAGCGGACGGGCATCGAGCCGCGCCACCTGCGCACGCTCCGCAGCACCGCCGAGCGCGAGGTCGGGCTCATCGAATCCGCGCTCATGCCCGTGTCCCGCCGGGGCGACGCCACGTCGCGGGCGAAGGCCACCGAACTGGCACGCGAGATCGCCGTCCAGCTCGAGGTCATCCGCTCGAGCCTCATCCGCGCGGCGATCGGTCGTCTCGACGCATGATGCGTTCCGGTGCTCCGCGGGGGCTTGTGCGTCAGTGGGTGGGGCGTATCCTCGACACGCCGGACGCGCCGAGTCGGATGTCCCGCGCGGGAGCGGTCGGAGTCGCTACCGTTGACCTCGGAACAACTCTCAACCCGTCGTTGAACCTTCGGGTGGGAGCTCGATCGTCGTGGAAGGCAAGCGCATGAGTGGGAACGACACCCCAGGCACCGAGTCGGACACGACGCGGTACGACCTCGGGCTGCTCTTCACCGACGGCCTCCCCGAACACGACGAGCAGAACGGGTACCGCGGCACCGTCGCCGCTCGTGCAGCCGGCATCTCGTACCGTCAGCTCGACTACTGGGCCCGCACCGAACTCGTGCAGCCCACCATCCGCGGTGCTGCCGGCTCCGGGTCGCAGCGTCTCTACGGGTTCCGCGACATCCTCGTGCTCAAGCTCGTGAAGCGCTTGCTCGACACCGGCATCTCGTTGCAGCAGATCCGGACCGCCGTGAACCAGCTCCGCGAGTCGGGCGTGTCCGACCTCGCCCAGACGACCCTGATGTCCGACGGCGCCTCGGTGTACCTGTGCACCTCGGACGACGAGGTCATCGACCTGGTGTCCCGCGGCCAGGGTGTCTTCGGCATCGCGGTCGGCAAGGTCCTGCGCGAGGTCGAGACCTCCCTGGTCGAGCTCGACGCCACCGCGGCGGCCGACCCCTCCGACGAGCTCGCCGCTCGTCGCGCTTCCCGCGCGTCCTGACCCTGGGTCCGCGCCCGCCCTGACGCCTGCCCCCGAGGTTCCGAAATCTCGGATCCTCGGCGCGCTCGGGGCTCGGGAGTGGAACCTCGGCGAACCTGAGCGGCGTGTCCTGGAACCTCGCGCCTGCGAGCGACCGACCGCGTGACGTCAGCAGACGCACCACTCGGGCGCGCCACTCGGACGGGAGCCCCGACCGTGCGCCCTCGAGGTTCCGAGATCTCGGAACCTCGGCGCGCTCGGGGCTCGGGAGTGGAACCTCGGCGGACCTGAGCGGCGAGTCCTGGAACCTCGGCGAACCTGAGCGGCGAGTCCTGGAACCTCGGCGGACCTGAGCGGCGAGTCCTGGGACCTCGGCGAACGCGAGCGGCGCGTCGCAACCCGGCACGGGACGGCCCCGACGCGAACGACCTACCGCCTACGCGCCGGCCGCACCCGCACCGTCGGCGTACGGCCCGATCTTGCCGGTGCGCATGATGCGCTCGAGCAGCTGGTCGAAGTTGCGCGCCATCTCCTGCGCGGACTCGCCAGGCCAGACGTGCAGGGGCTTCGCGGCACCCTGCGCCTGCTGCAGCGAGGTGCGCTCGGGGAGCTGCGGGGAGAGCACGAGCGGGCCGAACATGTCGCGGAGCTCCTTGATGCGGAACTGGTGCTCGAGCGACTGCACGCGGGCGCGGTTCACGATGATGCCGAGCGGCTGCAGGCGGGGGGAGAGACCGCGGCGGATCTCCTCGATGGCCCGGAGCGCACGGTCGGCGGCGGCGACGGAGAACAGGCCGGGCTCGGTGACGACGGTGACGCGGTCGGACGCTGCCCACGCGGTGCGGGTGAGGGCGTTCAGCGACGGCGCGCAGTCGATGAGGACGAGCTCGTAGTCCTGCTCGACGTTGGCCAGCGCCTCTTCGAGCTTCCAGATGTCGCGGATCGACGGGTGCGGCCCGTCGAAGTTGATCGCGGAGGGTGACCCGACCATCACGTCGATCTTGCCCTGCGATCCCTTCGTCCAGCCCGAGGGGGCGATCGCCTGGCGGACGATCTTCTCCTTCGGGTTCTCGAGGACGTCGGCCACGTTGAGGTGTCCGGCGAGGTTGATGTCGAGGCCCGTGGAGACGTCGGACTGCGGGTCGAGATCCACCACCAGCGTGCGCAGTCCCTTGGCGAAGGCGGCCGAAGTCAGGCCGAGCGTCACCGTCGTCTTGCCGACACCACCCTTGAGGGAGCTCACGCTGAGTACATGCACGATCAGCAACGTTACCGCCACTAGGGTTGTCTCACCTCAACCCGGGCTGAAAGGGACGTCGTGTTCAGCAAGATCCTCGTGGCGAACCGTGGTGAGATCGCCATCCGTGCGTTCCGTGCCGCGTACGAACTGGGGGCGCGCACCGTCGCCGTCTACCCGTACGAAGACCGGAACTCCCTGCACCGTCTGAAGGCCGACGAGGCCTACCTGATCGGTGAGCGGGGCCACCCGGTCCGGGCGTACCTGGACGTCTCCGAGATCATCCGCGTGGCGCGCGAGTCGGGTGCCGACGCGATCTACCCGGGGTACGGATTCCTGTCCGAGAACCCGGAGCTCGCCGCCGCGGCCGCCGCAGCGGGGATCACGTTCATCGGCCCGGGCGAGCACGTGCTCGAGATGGCCGGCAACAAGGTGACCGCGAAGGAGCACGCGATCGCGGCCGGTGTCCCGGTGCTCGCGAGCACCCCGGCGAGTCGTGACATCGAGGAGCTCCTCGCCGGTGCCGACGCCATCGGGTTCCCGGTGTTCGCCAAGGCCGTCGCCGGTGGTGGTGGTCGCGGCATGCGCCGGGTCGAGACGAAGCCCGAGCTCCGTGCTGCGCTCGAAGCGGCGATGCGCGAGGCCGACAGTGCGTTCGGCGACCCGACGATGTTCCTCGAGCAGGCGGTGATCCGGCCCCGGCACATCGAGGTGCAGATCCTCGCCGACGCGACGGGCACCGAGGCGGGCACGATCCACCTGTTCGAGCGGGACTGCTCCGTGCAGCGTCGCAACCAGAAGGTCGTCGAGATCGCTCCGGCGCCGAACCTCGACCCCGCGGTCGCGCGGGCGCTGCACCGTGACGCCGTGGCCTTCGCCCGGTCGATCGGGTACGTCAACGCCGGCACCGTCGAGTTCCTGCTGGACACCGAAGGCGAGCGCGAGGGACAGCACGTCTTCATCGAGATGAACCCGCGCATCCAGGTCGAGCACACCGTCACCGAAGAGGTGACCGACGTCGACCTCGTGCAGTCGCAGATGCGGATCGCCTCGGGCGAGTCGCTCGCCGACCTCGGCCTGTCGCAGGACACGGTCGCCGTGCACGGGGCCGCGCTGCAGACCCGCATCACCACGGAGGACCCGACGCAGGGCTTCCGCCCGGACACCGGCCGCATCACCACCTACCGCAGCCCCGGCGGCGCCGGCGTGCGCCTGGACGGCGGCACGGTCGCCACCGGTGCGCAGATCAGCCCGCACTTCGACTCGATGCTCGCCAAGATGACGTGCCGCGGACGCGACTTCCCGACCGCGGTCGCCCGTGCGAAGCGCGCCCTTGCCGAGTTCCGGATCCGCGGCGTCAGCACGAACATCCCCTTCCTGCAGGCCGTGCTCGAGGACCCGGACTTCGCCCGGGGCGACGTCTCGACGAAGTTCATCGAGGAGCGCCCGCAGCTGTTCAGCGGCCACGTGTCGAAGGACCGCGGCACCAAGGTCCTGAACTGGCTGGCCGACGTCACGGTGAACAAGCCGAACGGCGAGCGGTCGCCGCTGGTCACCGAACCGAGCGCGAAGCTCCCCGCCCTCGACCTCAGCGCCCCGGTGCCCGAGGGCCAGCGCGACCTGCTGCTGGCGAGCGGCCCTGCCGAGTGGGCGAGGGCACTCCGCGCCCAGACCCGGCTCGCGGTGACGGAGACGACGATGCGCGACGCACACCAGTCGCTGCTCGCGACGCGCGTCCGCACGAAGGACCTCGTCGCGGTCGCGCCGTACGTCGCGCGGCTCACGCCGCAGCTGCTCAGCGTCGAGGCCTGGGGCGGGGCGACGTACGACGTCGCCCTCCGGTTCCTCGGTGAGGACCCGTGGGAGCGGCTGGCCTCGCTGCGCGAGGCGATGCCGAACATCCCGATCCAGATGCTATTGCGCGGCCGCAACACGGTCGGCTACACCCCGTACCCGACCGAGGTGACGGACGCCTTCGTCGCCGAGGCCGCCGCCACGGGCGTCGACGTCTTCCGCGTGTTCGACGCGCTCAACGACGTCAGCCAGTTGCGACCGGCCCTGGAGGCGGTGCTCGCGACCGGCACGGCCGTCGCCGAAGCGGCGCTCTGCTACACCGCCGACCTCCTCGATCCTGCCGAGGATCTGTACACGTTGGACTACTACCTGCGCCTCGCGGAGCAGATGGTCGAGGCCGGCGCACACGTCATCGGGATCAAGGACATGGCCGGCCTGCTCCGCGCCGGCGCCGCCGAGAAGCTCGTCGGCGCGCTGCGCGAGCGCTTCGACCAGCCGGTGCACGTGCACACGCACGACACCGCCGGCGGCCAGCTCGCGACACTCCTCGCCGCCGCTCGGGCCGGCGCGGACGCGGTGGACGTCGCCTCGGCGCCGATGGCCGGTACGACCAGTCAGCCGAGCATGTCCGCCCTGGTCGCCGCCCTGGCGCACACCGAGCGCGACACCGGCCTGTCCCTCGACGCGGTCGGCGACCTCGAGCCGTACTGGGAGGCGGTCCGTCGGGCCTACGCCCCGTTCGAGTCCGGGCTGCCCGGGCCGACGGGTCGTGTCTACAAGCACGAGATCCCCGGCGGTCAGTTGTCGAACCTCCGCCAGCAGGCGATCGCGCTCGGCCTGGGCGACCGGTTCGAGCAGGTCGAGGACTGGTACGCCGAGGCGAACCGGATCCTCGGGCGCCCGACCAAGGTGACACCGTCGTCGAAGGTGGTCGGTGACCTCGCGCTGCAGCTCGCCGCGGTGGACGCCGACCCCGCCGACTTCGAGCAGAACCCGGACAAGTACGACATCCCGGACTCCGTGGTCGGGTTCATGGCCGGCGAGCTCGGCGATCTGCCCGGTGGGTGGCCGGAGCCGTTCCGGACGAAGGTCCTGGCGGGCCGCGACGTCCGCCTCGAGATCACGCCGGTGCCGGACGCCGAGCGCGCGCACCTCGACACCCCGGGGCCCGAGCGTCAGCAGGCGCTGAACCGACTGCTGTTCCCGCAGCCCACGGCGCAGTTCGAGCGCGTCCGCGACCAGTACGGCGACCTGTCCGTGGTGCCGACCGTCGACTACCTGTACGGGCTCCGCCCCGGGCAGGAGCACGTCGTGCCGCTCGGCAAGGGCGTCAACCTGTTCGTGGGGCTCGAGGCGATCGGCGAGGTCGACGACAAGGGCATCCGCACGGTCATGGCGACGATGAACGGGCAGCTCCGCCCGGTCTCGGTCCGTGATCGGTCGGTCGAGGTCGAGACGAAGGTCGCCGAGCAGGCCGACAAGTCCGACCCGAAGCACGTCGCTGCACCGTTCTCCGGTGTCGTGACGCTCAAGGTCGCCGTCGGTGACGTCGTCGAGGCCGGAGCGGCCGTGGCGAGCATCGAGGCGATGAAGATGGAAGCGGCCATCACGGCGCCCGTGGCGGGTACCGTCGGCCGTCTCGCGATCCCGGTGACCCAGCAGGTGGACGCCGGCGACCTCCTGGTGGTGCTGCAGTAAATTGACCGTCCGTCCCATCCGCCTGTTCGGCGACCCCGTCCTCCGTTCGCCCGCCGACCCGATCGCTCCGGCCGTACTCGGGTCGAGCGGGGTCCGCGACCTCGTGCAGGACCTGATCGACACCGTCAAGGAGCCCGGCCGCGCCGGCGTTGCCGCGCCGCAGATCGGCGTGGCCTTGCGCGCCTTCTCTTACAACGTCGACGGCGAGGTCGGCTACGTCCTGAACCCCGAGATCGTCGAGGTCTCGGGGGAGCCGGAACTCATGGAGGAGGGGTGTCTGTCCGTCCCCGGCCTCGGCTACCCGACGAGACGACACCCCTACGCCAAGGTCCGCGGCGTCGACGTCGACGGCGCCGAGGTGGTGCTCGAGGGCACCGGGCTGATGGCCGAGGCGCTGCAGCACGAGGTCGACCACCTCGACGGCACCGTCTACGTCATGACGCTCGATCCCGAGGTGCGGCGGCAGGCGCTGCGGGACATCCGGGCGCAGGAGTGGTTCCACTGATCGGGTGGCGCTGAGCACCTGCTCATGACACCCCCACGGGGGATTGTCGCTTTGTCCTGACGAAGCGGTACCGTATCGGCGTCGGCCTCCCACCGACGACCATCCCATCCCCCCAGGACTCCCGCATGACCAGTCAGACTGACGAGCTCAGCTCCCACCGCACCCGCACCAACCGTCGTCCGGCCGACACCACCGTCGCCACCGGTGCGACCGCCGTCCTCGACGCCCCTGCGACGGAGCAGTCGCCGGAGGCCTGAGCCCCCTGCACCCCGCGCGCACCTGGCGGAATCGGGCGTACCTGGTCAGAAGAAACGACCTGGTACGCCCGAAACGCCCCGATACGCCGAGACGATGGGGCGCTACGCGCGGCGCCCGCGACGCTCCTCGATGACGGGCGTCGCGGTCGTCTGCACCTTCGACCCCGAGTAGATGTGGTCGATGTCCGCCGCGAAGTCGCGGAGGATGACCGACCGCTTGATCGTGAGCTTGGGCGTCAGGTGTCCGGAGCCCTCGGACAGCTCGGTGTCCAGGATCGTGAACGACCGGACCGACTCGGCGCGTGAGACCCGGCCGTTCGCGGTGTCGATGGCCTCCTGCACGGCGCTGAGCACGCGTTCGTCGTACGCGGCCTCGTGCGCGGAGAGCGCCGGGGTGATCCCGCGGCTCTCGCACCACCCCGGGAGCATCTCGCGGTCGAGCGTGACGAGGGCGGCGACGAAGGGCTTGCCCTCGCCGACGACCACGACCTGTCCGATGAGCGGGTGTTCGCGGATGCCGTCCTCGAGCGGCGCGGGGGCGACGTTCTTGCCGCTGGCGGTGACGATGAGCTCCTTGGCGCGGCCGGTGACCGTCAGGATCCCGTCGGCGTCGAGCCGCCCGAGGTCGCCCGTGCGGAACCAGCCGTCGTCGGTGAAGGCGTGCTCCGTGGCCTCGTCGTTCCGCCAGTAGCGGTCGAACACGTCGACCCCGCGGATCAGGATCTCCTGGTCGTCGGCGATCCGGATCTCGACACCGGGCAGCGCGCGGCCGACCGTGCCGATGCGGAGCTCTCCAGCGCGGTTCACGGTCGCGGGGGCCGTCGTCTCGGTGAGCCCGTAGCCCTCGAGGATGAGCACGCCGATCGACCGGAAGAAGTGCGACAGCCGCGGTGAGAGCGGCGCCGAACCACTGACCGCGTACTCGGTCCGACCGCCGAGGGCGTTCCGGAGCTTCGCGTAGACCAGCTTGTCGAAGAGCTTGAACTTCAGGCCGAGCAGGAGCGGCACCCGCCCGGCGGCCAGCGCTTCGGAGTGCGCGACCGCCGTGTCCGCCGCGGCCCGGAAGATCTTCCCCTTGCCGCCGAGGTCGGCCTTCTGCTCGGACGCGTTGTAGATCTTCTCGAAGACCCGGGGGACGGCCAGCAGGAACGACGGCTTGAAGGACGACACCGCCTGCATGAGGTCCTTCGTGTCCGGCTCGTGGCCGACCAGGACACCGGCCGACACCGACATCGCCGCGATGAACCGGGCGAACACGTGGGCCATCGGGATGAAGAGCAGGGTCGAGGCGCCGTCCGCGACGACCTCGGGCATCGCGACGCTGGCGTTCTCGACCGTCGCGGTGAAGTTGTCGTGCCGCAGGACGCACCCCTTCGGGCGTCCGGTCGACCCGGAGGTGTAGATGATCGTCGCGTCGTCGTGGCCGTGCACGGTCGCCGTCCGGGCGTCGAGTTCGTCGTCGGTGACGTCCTCGCCGAGCCGGGTCAGGTCGTCGAGCCCACCGCCGTCGATCGTCCAGTGCTGCCCGAGGTGCGGCAGGTCCGGCGCGATCGAGGCGACCCGACGCGCGTGCTCCTCCTGCTCGACGACGATCGCGACGGCCTCGGAGTCGGAGAGGATCCACCGGACCTGGTCGGGAGAACTCGTCTCGTAGACGGGGACGGAGACCAGGCCCGCGGTCCACACCGCGAAGTCGACGAGGGTCCACTCGAGGCGGGTGCGGGACAGGATGGCGACGTGGGCCCCGGGCTCGAGGCCGGCGGCGACGAAGCCCTTCGCGATGCCGCGGACCCGCTCCAGGACCTCGCCGGCGGTGATCGTCGTCCACGTGTCACCGTGGCGCTGGGCCAGGATCGGACGCGACGGCGTCAGTCGGGCGCGGTCGCCGAGCAGCCGCGCTGCGGAGCCGTGGTCAGGAGCGACGGGGCCGCTGGTCGGACGCGATGCGTGCCTCCCGGTCGACGCCTCGGTGCCGGGTACGGGTCGCTGATCGTTCACGGTGACTCCCTTGTCTGCCGGTTCGATTCGAGGGCGCCTCATCCTGCGAGGCGTCACAGCCAGCATAGGGCGCGTGACCGGGCGTTCCGTGAGTTCGCGGTGAACCGGTAGGCTCGTTGCTCGTGCACGCCATCGGAATCGACATCGGGGGCACCAAGATCGCGGGAGCGGTCGTGACGGAACTCGGCGAGATCATCGCCGAGGACCGCGTGGCCACCAACGCTGCGGACCCGAACGCCATGCTCGACGACGTCGTCTCGATGGTCGAGCGACTCAGTTCGGGACACGAGGTCGGCGCCGTGGGCGTCGCAGCTCCCGGGTTCATCGACGCCTCGCAGTCGATCGTCTACTACACGCCGAACATCCGGTGGCGGAACGAGCCGCTGCGCCAGAAGCTGCAGCAGCGCCTCGGCGACCTGCACATCACGGTCGACAACGACGCCAACGCCGCCGGCTGGGCCGAGTTCCGCTTCGGCGCCGGCCGCCTCGTCTCCGACATGACCATGCTCACCATCGGCACCGGCGTCGGCGGCGCCATCGTGACCGAGGACCGCCTGTTCCGCGGCGGTTTCGGCACCGGTGGCGAGATCGGGCACCTGCGCATCGTGCCGAACGGTCTGCCCTGCGGCTGCGGTGCCCGTGGCTGCATCGAGCAGTACGGTTCCGGCCGTGCCCTGCAGCGGATGGCGAACGACGTCGCCGACGCCGGCGGCATCGGCTCGGCCCTGGCCGACGCGCGCGAAGCCAACGGCGGCGAGCTCGACGGTCACATCGTGGGCGACCTGATCCTGGCCGACGACCCGGGTGCCCTCGCGGCCCTCCGCCGTCTCGGCCGGCACCTCGGTGAAGCCTGCGCCTCACTGTCGGCGGTGCTCGACCCGCAGCTCTTCGTGTTCGGCGGCGGTGTCGCCAGCGCGGGGGACCGGCTGCTCGACCCGATCAAGCAGGCGTACCTCAACAACCTGCCGGCGCGTGGCTACCACCCCGAGCCGGACTTCGTGATCGCCGAGCTGGTCAACGACGCCGGGGTCGTCGGTGCCGCCGACCTGGCCCGCATCCACGCCCGCACGGCGTAGGCGCATCCGCGTCCGCACCGCGTAAGGTCGCTCTGGCCCGCCCCACCACCTGGAGTCGTCGATGACCTACTGGCTGCTGAAGAACTTCCTGCTCGGCCCGCTCATCCTCACCCTGTTCCGCCCCTGGGTGGTCGGCCGCGAGCACGTCCCCGCCAACGGGCCGGTCATCTTCGCGTCGAACCACATCTCGTTCATCGACTCGGTGATCCTGCCGGCCGTGCTCGACCGGCGGCTGTCCTTCCTGGCGAAGAGCGACTACTTCACCGGGCGGGGCCTCAAGGGGTGGGCGACGAAGACGTTCTTCAACGCCATCGGCCAGCTGCCCATCGACCGCTCCGGCGGCAAGGCGTCCGAGGCGTCGCTCCGCACCGGCCTGCAGGTGCTGGCTCGCGGTGAACAGCTCGGCATCTACCCGGAGGGCACCCGCAGCCCCGACGGCAAGCTCTACCGGGGCCGGACCGGCATCGCGCGGATGATCCTCGAGGGCCGTGTCCTCGTCGTCCCCGTCGCCATGGTCGGCACGCGCGAGGTGCAGCAGATCGGGCAGCGCTTCCCGAAGATCAAGCGCGTCGGCGTCGTGTTCGGCAAGCCGCTCGACTTCTCGCGGTTCCAGGGCTTCGAGACCGACCGGTTCATCCTGCGGAGCGTCACCGACGAGGTCATGCACGAGCTCGCCGGGCTGAGCCGGCAGGAGTACGTCGACGTCTACGCCACCAGCGTCAAGGAGCGCGCGAGCTCCGCACGCGAGGCCGTCATGCGGGAACGGAAGTCGTCGCCCGCACGTTAGGCTCTGATGGTCCCGGCACCCCGCCGGGACGCCCGTTCTGCCGCCTTCCGGCGGCCAGGCGGGCCGCCCGCACAGAACACCGAGGTAACGCCCTTGCCCGAGTCGACCGACTTCGTCGCCCTGCAGGATCCGGACGTCATCGAGGGGCTCGACTATTGGCGCACGCTCCCCATCAAGCAGCAGCCGACGTGGCCCGACGCGAGCGCGGCCGAAGCCGCCTCGGCCGAGATCGCGACGCTGCCGCCCCTCGTCTTCGCGGGCGAGGTCGACAAGCTCCGCGAGCGGCTCGCCGCCGCCGCCCAGGGCAAGGCGTTCCTGCTGCAGGGCGGTGACTGCGCCGAGACGTTCGCCGGTGCGACCGCCGACTCCATCCGTGACCGGGTCAAGACGATCCTGCAGATGGCCGTCGTGCTGACCTACGGCGCCTCGATGCCCGTCATCAAGATGGGCCGCATGGCCGGGCAGTTCGCCAAGCCGCGCTCGAGCGACTTCGAGACCCGCGGCGACGTCACGCTGCCCGCCTACCGCGGCGACATCGTGAACGGCTACGACTTCACGCCCGAGAGCCGGACGGCCGACCCGCGCCGCCTGGTGCAGGGGTACCACACGGCCGCGTCGACCCTGAACCTCGTCCGCGCCTTCACGCAGGGTGGCTTCGCCGACCTGCGCCAGGTGCACTCGTGGAACAAGGGCTTCGCGTCGAACCCGGCGAACGCCCGGTACGAGCACCTCGCCAAGGAGATCGACCGCGCGATCCGCTTCATGGACGCCTGCGGTGCCGACTTCGAGGCGCTCAAGCACGTCGAGTTCTACGCGTCGCACGAGGGTCTCCTCATGGACTACGAGCGTCCGATGACCCGCATCGACTCGCGCTCGGGTCTGGCCTACGACACGTCGGGCCACTTCATCTGGATCGGGGAGCGCACGCGTGACCTCGACGGTGCCCACGTGGACTTCCTGTCGCGGGTGCGGAACCCGATCGGCGTGAAGCTCGGCCCGACCACGAGCGTCGACGACATGAAGGCCCTGGTCGACAAGCTCGACCCGAACCGCGAGCCCGGCCGCCTGACGTTCATCACGCGCATGGGGGCCGGCAAGATCCGCGACGAGCTGCCCAAGCTGCTCGAGGCGATCAAGGGCATGGACGCCAACCCGCTGTGGGTCACCGACCCGATGCACGGCAACGGCCTCACCACGCCCACCGGCTACAAGACCCGTCGGTTCGACGACGTCGTGGACGAGGTCCTCGGCTTCTTCGAGGCGCACCGGCAGGTCGGCACGTACCCGGGCGGCATGCACGTCGAGCTCACCGGTGACGACGTCACCGAGTGCCTCGGCGGCTCGGAGCACATCGACGAGGCCACCCTCGCCACCCGGTACGAGTCGCTCTGCGACCCGCGGCTGAACCACATGCAGTCGCTCGAGCTCGCGTTCCTCGTGGCCGAGGAGCTCGGCGCGCACCCGCACGTGCGCGCGTAGCGCGGAGCGGCGCGGGTCAGTCCCGCCAGAGCGACAGAACCCCGCGAACCGTTCGCGGGGTTCTGTCGCTTCCGCGTGCCGGACGGGAGGCCCGTGGCGGCTCCGCACCGCGCCTCCCGTCCGCCGTGCCGGTCGCGTCCACTGCCCGCCCCGCGAGGAGGCACCGGTGCCGGTCCGCGAAAGCGACAGTGTGCCGCCGATGTCCGGCGGCACACTGTCGCTTTCGCGGTGGCTTCGGCGAGGCACGCCGGAACGGTGTCGCTTCGGCGGACCGGACTGCCCGACCGCTACTGGTCGTAGGCGAGCGTCACCGTGTCGCCGCGGTACACCGTGGCACCGGCGCCCGGGTCGGTGCCGGTCACCGGGAGCTTCGACTTCCAGTCGTAGAACCCGCACAGGATGTTCGTGCAGTCCGGTACGGCGACGTTGAGCCCGAGGCCCTCGAGCGTCGCGGTGGCCTCGTTGATCGTCGCGCCGACGACGCCGTCCTCGGGGACGGTGATCGGTGCCGGACCCTTCGACACGACGACGTCGATCGCGGTGCCGCGCACGGCGGGGGAGTCCTGCACCTCGGCGGAGACGATCTGGCCGGAGGGGACGGTCTCGCTGTACTCCTCGGTGCGTGCGCCGAGGATCAGACCGACGTCGTCGAGTGCTGCCGACGCTTCGTCGACGGTCTTGCCGACGACGTCGGGCACGGCCCCGAGGGACACCGTGAGGGTGACCGGACCGGTCTCGCCGTAGGCCTTGACCGCGGTCAGGTCGAGCGCCTTGCCGCCCGACGCACGGCCGGTCGCCGCGATGACGGTGTCCTTCGCGGCGTCCGCGGAGAACTCGTACCGGTTGTCCTGCAGTTCGAAGTCGTCGTCGAGCGCGGCGGTGACGGTGGAGATCGGCTGCCCGACGATCGCCGGCAGCGCGATCATCCTCGGGCCGTTCGACACGACGAGCTGCACGGACGTGCCCTTCTGCACCTCGCGCTCCGCGGCCGGCTTCGTGACGGACACCTGTCCCTTCGCGACGACGGCGTCGAACCGGGTTCCGGTCTTCGACGCCGCGTGCAGGCCCTGGGCTTCGAGCAGCTGCCGGGCCTGCGAGACCGACTTGCCCGTCACTTCGGGGATGCGCACGTTGCCACCCGGCCCCGGCCCGAAGTACCAGCCGAAGCCCGCGCCGATGAGCAGGAGCACGACGAAGACCGACAGTGCGATCCAGCCGCGCTTGCGACGCTTGGCGGACAGGTCGGCCAGGCGCTGCCCCGCGGGGGACAGCACGCCGGGCTGCGCGCCGGTGCGGCGCGGGCCCGGACCGGTGTTGCGGTTGCGGGTCGCCGGGCGGCTCCGCTCGGGGGAGTCGATGATGGCCGTGGCGTCGGTCGCCGCCGCCGGTGCGTCCGCGGCAGCAGCGCGGGAACCGGCGCCGGCTGCACCGGTACCGGCCGTGGCGCCGCCGCCGGACGGCAGGATCGCCGTCGCGTTCTCGGGCCGCAGCACGGCGGTCCGGTACTGGCCCGTCGCACGCTGCTCGTTGCCGGCCATGTGGTCGAGCATCTCGCGGGCGTCGCGCGGGCGGTCCTCGGGGTCGCGGGCGGTCGACCAGGCGACGAGTTCGTCGAGCTCGGGCGGCACGCCGGACACCGCTGCGCTCGGCACGGGCACCGTGTCGTTCGCGTGCTGGTAGGCGATCTGCATCGGCTGCTCGCCCTTGTAGGGCTGTTCGCCGGTGAGCATCTCGTAGAGCATGATGCCGAGCGCGTAGATGTCGCTGCGCGAGTCGGCGGCGCCACGGGTCACGAGCTCGGGGGACAGGTACGCGATCGTGCCGAGCAGGGCGGCCCCGGTCGCGGTGTTCGCGGTCGTCGCCCGGGCCAGACCGAAGTCGCCGAGTTTGATGCGGCCGTCGTCGGCGAGCAGGACGTTCTCGGGCTTCAGGTCGCGGTGCACGATGCCGGCGCGGTGGGCCGAGGCGAGGCCGGCCAGCACCGCCCGCAGGATGTCGGTCGCCTGCTCCGGCGTCAGGGCGTGGTGCTCCTGCAGCAGGTCCCGCAGCGTGATGCCCGGGATGTACTCCATGACGATGTACGCGGTGTCGTCCTCTGCGCCCTGGTCGTAGACACCGACCAGGTTCGGGTGGGACAGCCGTGCGGCCGACCTCGCCTCTTGGATGAAGCGTTCGCGGAAGGCCTGGTCGTCGGCCAGGTGCCCGTGCATGATCTTGATCGCGACGCGTCGTTCGAGGCGGACGTCGGTCGCGAGGTACACGGTCGCCATGCCCCCGCGCGCGATGCGGGAGCGGACGCGGTACCGCTGATCGATCATGCGACCGATCATCGGATCCGTGGCGGCGTTGGTGGTCATCGGCGGCATTCTACGAATCGAGACTGCACGGGACCGCACCGGCGCACCGGTCGTGACCCAATCTCGATCTTCCGGATGAGACTCAGAGGGTCGCCAGCCAGCCCTCGGCGGCGCTCGCCCAGTTGGCGTAGGCCTTCGGGTAGGCGGAGAGCTGCACGGCCTGGGCGGCGTCGGTGATGCTCATCGACGACCACCCGGGCACGTCGAGCAGCCCGCGGGTCTTGCCCGTGTTCGGGTTGTTCCGCCCGCCGAAGAACAGCTTCGTCGCGTACGCCGGGTCCTGGAGCTTCGCCGCACTGCCCCAGCCCTGGCTCGGCCGCTGCTGGAACAGGCCGACGGAGTCGCGGTCACCGTGGGGCAGGTTGCGCAGGCTCGACTCCTGCATCGCGGCGGCCAACGCCACCACGATGCCGCGGTCGGACACTCCGAGGGAGCGGCCGACGGCGACGATGGTGGCCGCGTTCTGGCGCTGCTCGGCACTCAGTCCGACGGCGGCGCTCACCGCGGCACGCGACGGCGCGGCGGCCGTCGCCGCGGCGGAGCTCGACGACGGGATGACGAGGGTCTTCCCCGCGTAGATCGTGCTCGTGTAGGTCAGGCCGTTCGCCGACAACAGCGCGGCGACGGAGACGTGGTGGGACGCGGCGATCGAGCCGATCGTGTCGCCCGAGGAGATCTTCACACTCGACTTCGACGAACCCGACGAACCCGACGACGCGGCGGCCGTCGACACCGAGCCGCCACCGGACGAGCCGTGCGGCACCCGAAGGGTCTGGCCGGGGTAGATCACGCTGCGCTGCGAGAGCTTGTTCGCACTGAGGAGCGCCGTCGTCGACACGCCGACCCGCGACGCGATGCCGGACACGGTGTCGCCCGACTTGACGTGGTAGCTCGAGGTGCTCGACCCCGAGCCGGACGTCGATCCGGCGCTCGTCGTCGTGCGCGCCGTCGTCACCGCGGGCGTCGACGCCAGGTGCAGCGTCTGCCCGGGGTGGATGATCGTGTTCCAGCCGAGGCCGTTGCGCACCAGGACCTCCTGCGCCGACAGGCCGAAGCGGGCGGCGATGCCCGAGACCGTGTCGCCCTGACGGACGGTGTAGTTCGTGGGCACAGCCGTGGTGGGGGCCTTCGTCGTCGCGGCGACCGTCGTGACGGTGGTCTGCGACGGACGAGCGACCGCGGTACCGAAGACCGGACGGTTGCCGACGTTGCGGTCCTGGTCGACGTGGCGCTTGTGGTTCGCGTCCGCGTCGTCGTGTCGCGGTTCGGCGTGGGCGACCGGGCCGGTCAGGCCGGCGGTCACCGCGATCGTGCCCGCGAGGACGATGGGCATGGTCGCGAACCGGGCGGATCGTGCGCGTCGGGCGGCTTCGTCTGCAGCGTTGTCCACGGTTTCTCCTGATCTCGACTGTCCCGTGCGCGTGCATGCGCGCACTCACAGGTGGCACAACGCTGGCATGGTGTGATTCCCAAGTCAACCAGAGAGCCGGATGTGGTGCGTGTGACGAATGTGACGAACGAGGCGTACTCACTCGGTGCCCCGCTCTGGCACCATGGGCGTGTGAGTGCTGCACCCGTCGACGACCTGACCCTCTCCGAGCGCTGGCTGACCGTCCCCGAGCTGGTGGACCTGTTCAGCACCAGCCCCGGTCGGATCCACCGCCTGTTCGAGGAGCGGACCCTGCTGGCGGCCCGCGTCGGTGGCGTCCTGCGCGTACCGAGCGAGTTCATCGAGGACCGCGAGCCCCTGCCCGAGCTGCGTGGCACCCTCACCGTGCTCGGTGACAACGGCTTCACCGACGACGAGGCGGTCCGCTGGATGCTCACCGTCGACGACTCGATGGGCGTCTCGCCCATCGCGGCGCTGCGCGCCGGTCGCAAGGCCGAGGTGCGTCGCGTGGCGCAGTCGCTGCTCTAGACGCGTTCCGGATGGACGGGAGGCCCGTGGCGGTGTCGCCACGGGCCTCCCGTCTGTCCTGGTGTCGTGTCTAGGACGACCGGCGGCTGACCGTGTCGGCCAGCGACGCGAGCTGCTCGCGTGCCGACGGCGTCAGCGGCGACGCGTCGAGCGCCGCCTTCGCGCGCTGCACGTGCCGGTCGATGGAGCGTTCGACCGCGGCGACCGCACCGGACTCGGTGAGGGTGGCGCGGAGCATCTGCACCTGCTCCTCGTCGAGGTCCGGGTCGCCGAGGAGCTCGTCCAGCAGCTGCCGCGGGCCGCTCGCCAGGGCCTTGCGCGCCGAGGCGATGAGCACTGTGCGCTTGCCCTCGCGCAGGTCGTCGCCCGCGGGCTTGCCGGTGACCTCGGGGTCGCCGAACACGCCGAGCATGTCGTCGCGCAGCTGGTAGGCGACGCCGAGGGGGAGTCCGAAGGCGCGGAGGCCCTCGAGCTGCGACTCGCTCGCGCCGGCCACCAGGGCGCCGATGACGAGCGGTGCCTCGATCGAGTACTTCGCCGACTTGAAGACGATGACGCGCTGGGCGCGGAGCAGGTGCTCGGACTCGTCGATGACGGGCCAGGCTGTTTCTTCGTGCACGTCGAGGTACTGGCCCGCGGTGACGTCGAGGCGCATGGCGTGGAACTCCTGGCGCACGATGCGGCCGCGCACCGGGTCGAGGAGCGCGAGGCCCTCGTCGAACACCGAGTCGCTGAGGGAGAGCAGCAGGTCGCCGAGCAGCAGCGCCGAGTTCGTGCCGTACTGTCCGCGGTCGCCGACGAAACCGGACTCCTGGTGGAGCGACTCGAAGCGGCGGTGCGCCGCGGGACGCCCGCGACGGGTGTCCGAGCGGTCCATGATGTCGTCGTGCACGAGCGCCGCTGCGTGGAAGACCTCGAGCGCCGCGGCGACCGTGACGATCGCCTCGGCCGTGGTCTGGCGGGAGCCCTCGGCGAGCGGGTCGAACGAGCCCGAACGGCCCGCCACCGACTGCCATCCCCAGTAGCAGAACAGCGCCCGGAAGCGCTTGCCGCCGGACAGCAGATCACGTGCGTACAGGTCGAACGGGGCGAGATCGGGGCTGATCGCGAGGAGCCGCTCACGCTGCTCGTCGAGTGCCCGGTCGATACGCGCCGATACGAGGTCCACTAATCGCGTACTCTCAGCCACAGTCCCTACCCTAGTGGAGCGGTTGGGACATAGAATCGGTCCACTCAACCGAGTGTTTTCCAGCCCGGTTGTTCAACCCCGCGTCGATCCCAGGAACAGAGGGAACCCAGATGCCGCTCTCGGAACAGGAGCAGCGCCTTCTCGAAGAGATGGAGCGCAGCCTCTACCAGAACGATTCCGATTTCGTGGCGCGTGTCACACGTCGACAGGGTCGTCCGACGTACACGGCCATCACGCTCGGCGTGCTCGGTGCACTCGCCGGCGTCGCGATCGTCATCGTCGGTCTCGTGATCAAGGCCCCGCTGCTCGGCATCCTCGGCTTCGTCGTGATGCTCGCCGGTGTCCTCTTCGCGTTGCGCCCGGGCATGCGAGCCCCGAAGGCGAAGCCCGCTCGGCCGGGTGCTCCGGCGTCCGGTGGTTCGGCTCGTCCGGCCAGCGGTGGTGGCGGCGGGTCCTTCATGGACCGCATGAACGACCGCTGGGACAAGCGGAACGACCAGGGGCAGTAACCGCCCTCCACGCTCCTCCCTCGTGACGGGGTCGACCTTCGGGTCGGCCCCGTTTTCGCGTTCCCGGGGGTGTTCGCGCGGGCGAGCGCGGGCGAGCGTCGTCGAGGTTCCGAAATCTCGGCATCTCGCGCGCCCTGGCGTCCGTTCGTGGAACCTCGGCGACTCGCGCGCGGCATGTCGTGGAACCTCGGCGCGGTGCCGGCGCCGTGGTGTGAGCAGCCGGGCCTCCCGCACCACATCGGGCCGTGCTCCGCCGCGCCGCCGTGACGCTCCACCGGCTGCGAAAGTCCTCCACTTTCCTCCACGCCCTCCACTCCGGCCCAGATCCCCGCCATGACAGGCATCCGCGGCGATGGCTCAGCGGCAACCGGCGCTCGAACGGCCCCAGAAGGGGTGTCACGGGGCGAAAAGGGAGCGGAATCCTGCGCACGGGGAGGGGAGTGGAGTAAAGTGGGGCTTGCAACGGTCCGGTGGAGCGGAGGGGAGGCCCGACGTGCTGCTCGGTACTCATGCCCCGAAGCTCGACGAGAAGGGTCGCGTGATCCTCCCCGCCAAGTTCCGGGACGAACTGTCCGGGGGACTCGTGATGACCCGCGGCCAGGAACGCTGCGTCGTGGTCTTCAGTGCCCGGACGTTCGAGGAACTCCACGAGCGCATCCGGACCGCACCGATGACGTCGAAGCGCACCAGGGACTACATGCGCCTGTTCCTCTCGGGGGCCAGCGCCGAACAGCCCGACAAGCAGAACCGCGTGACGATCCCGCAGAACCTCCGTGAGTACGCGGGGCTCGAGCGGGACCTGACGGTCATCGGCAGCGGTGACCGTGCCGAGATCTGGTCGACCACCGCGTGGGAGGCCTACTACGCCGAAGCCGAAGAGGCGTTCGCCGACAACGACGAGGAGGTGATCCCGGGGATCTTCTGATCCGTGGATCGGGACTCCCAGCCGTGAAGCCCTGACATCACTTCCCCGATGTCAGGTCGCATGGATGGGGATCCGGACCCGCGGCCCAGGAGACGAGGGGCTGCACATGGCCGACAACGACAACGGGACACCACGCTTCCCGCACACGCCGGTGATGCTCGAGCGCATCGTCGACCTGTTCACGCCGACGCTCGACGGACCGGGCAAGGTCGTCGTGGACGCCACGCTCGGCATGGGCGGGCATTCCGAGGGGCTGCTCGAACGGTTCCCGGAGCTCACACTCATCGGTCTCGACCGCGACACCGACGCCCTCGGCATCGCGGGGGAGCGACTCGCCCGCTTCGGCGACCGCGTCCGTCTGGTGCACACCGTGTACGACGGCATCGTCGACGCCATCGAGGGCGAGGGCTTCCGTCAGGTCGACGGTGTGCTGTTCGACCTCGGTGTCAGCTCGCTGCAGCTCGACCGGGCCGAGCGCGGCTTCGCCTACAGCCAGGACGCGCCGCTCGACATGCGGATGGACCGGACCGAGGGGCAGACCGCCGCCGACGTCCTGGCCACCTACGACGAGGGTGAACTGCGCCGCATCTTCCAGCGCTACGGCGAGGAGAAGCTCGCCGGCCGGTACGCCCGCGCCATCGTCGAGCGCCGAGCGACCGCACCGTTCACGATGTCCGGCGATCTCGTCCAGGTGCTCCACGACGCGACCCCGGTCGCGATCCAGCGCCAGGGCCACCCGGCGAAGCGCGTGTTCCAGGCGCTGCGCATCGAGGTCAACGCCGAGCTCAGCGTCCTCGAGCGCGCGATCCCGGCGGCACTCGACGCCATCGCGGTCGGTGGCCGGATCGTCGTCGAGTCGTACCAGTCGCTCGAGGACCGCATCGTCAAGCGGGCACTCGTGGAGCGCACGAAGTCGAGCGCTCCCGCCGGGCTGCCCGTCGAGCTCCCCGAGCACGCCCCCACCTTCTCCCTGATCGTCAAGGGCGCCGAGCTGGCCGACGAGGCCGAGCGCGCCGCCAACCCCCGAGCAACACCCGTGCGCCTGCGCGCGGCCGAGCGGATCCGGAAGTGACATGAGCACGAACCTCGCACTCGTCGACCCCGCCGTCGTCCCGTCCCGCACCCCGCGCCCGGACCGGCAGAGCCGACCGGAGCTCGTCGAGGTCACCCCGACCGCGGCGCAGCGTCGTGCACGGCCCCGCATCGGCTACGCCGTCACTGCGGTCGTCGCGCTCGGCATCCTGCTGCTCGCCCAGCTCGGCATCAGCATGGTGCTCAGTCAGGGGGCCTACACGCTGAGCGCCCTCGGCACCGAGCAGACGAACCTCTCCCGCACGCAGCAGTCGCTCTCCGAGGAACTCCGCGTACTCGACTCGCCGCAGAACCTGGCCCGCAACGCGCAGTCGCTCGGGATGATCGCGAACTCCACGCCGGTGTACCTCGACCCCAAGACGGGCCGGGTGTACGGCACGCCGACGCCCGCGGTCGCCGACCCGGCCACGGCGAGCACGGAGAACCAGGTGCCGAACTCGCTGCTGGACGACGTCCCCCTCGCCGCGAAGCAGGGCGACACGTCGACGAGCAAGGAGACGGGCTCGACGACCGGCAGCGCCAGCACCGCCGGCAGCGCCGACGCGAAGGCCGATGACGCCGCCGACAGCGCGACGAGCAGCACGGCCGGCAGCGCCGCGTCTGAGAAGACGAGCGGCGCCAGCGCGTCGGACGGGGGTTCCTCGAAGTCCTCCGTAGAGTCCGACGCGAACCAGCTCCAGGCGCCCTCCACCCGGTGACCTGCGGGTCTGCACCACCCTCAGCACCATCCGGGAAGGACCGCACCGCGTGACGAAGACGATCCGCAACCGCCGACTGCGATACAGCATCGTGATGATCGCCGTGATCGCCCTGGTGGGCGTCTTCGTGGTCCGTCTCGTCGACATCCAGGTCGTGCAGGCCTCGGCCCTCAACGAGCAGTCCACCCAGAAGCGCAGCATCCCGGTGACCATCTACGGCACCCGCGGCTCGATCGTGGACCGCAACGGGACCGAACTCGCCGACAGCGTCACCCGGTACAACATCACCACCGCCCCGCGACTCGTCAAGAAGTTCACGGGCAAGCTCGGTGGGACACGGGTCAAGGACATCAGCGTGTCGACGGCGCTCACCGCCCTGGCGAAGGCCTCCGGCGGCGACGTCGCGACCATGCGCAAGAACATCGCCGCGAACCCGAAGTCGGACTTCGCCTACCTGGTCAAGGGCCTCGACGTGAAGCACTACGAGGCCGTGACCGACCTCGGCATCCCGTGGATCTACAAGGAGCAGCAGGCGTCGCGGGTCTACCCGACGGGTGCGACCACGGGCAACGTGACCGGCTTCATGGGTACCGACGGCGCGCAGGCCGGCCTGGAGTACGCGTACAACAAGTGCCTGGCCGGCACGAACGGCTCGGAGACCTACGAGCGCGGTGAGGACGGCGTCCAGCTCCCGGGCAGCACCGTGACGAAGAAACAGGCCAAGGACGGCGGCACGCTCGTCACGACGATCGACAGCGACCTGCAGTACATGGCGTTGCAGACCATCGCGTCCGCCGCGAAGACCCTGCAGGCGGAGTCCGCGACGGCCACGGTCACGAGCGTGAAGACGGGTGAGCTGCTCGCGGTCGCCGACTACCCGACGGTGGACCCGAACGACGTGGACGCCACCACCGACAAGGGAGCGTTCGGTTCTCGGGCCCTCACGGCGAGCTACGAGCCCGGATCGACGATCAAGGCCGCCATCGCTGCCGCCCTGATCGACCAGGGCAAGTCGAGTCCCACCGACCAGGCAGTCGTGCCCTACTCGCGTACGTTCCCCTGGGGTGGGACGATCCACGACTCGGAGTTCCACGAGACCGAGAACCTGACGCTGACGGGCATCCTGCAGAACTCGTCGAACGTCGGCATCACCGAGCTCGGCTCGCGGCTGACGGCTCAGCAGCGCTACGACTACATGCAGAAGTTCGGACTGTTCGAGCCGGAGTCGGCGATCGACTACCCGGGCCAGCCGTCGATGGACTACGGCTCGAGCCCGAACTGGGACCAGCAGACGAACATCAACTCGATGTTCGGCCAGGGCATCTCGACGACCGCGGTCCAGGTCGCCAGCGTGTTCCAGACCATCGCGAACGACGGTGTCCGGATCCCGCTGCACTTCGTCAAGGGGTGCACCACCTCGGACGGCACGACGATCGACGCGCCCGACGTGCAGAAGCAGCGCGTCGTGTCCGCCGACGCCGCGACGCAGGTCACCGACATGCTCCAGAGCGTGGTCACGGGAGGCACGCTCGTGGGCATGAAGCCGATCTCGGGCTACAACATCGCCGCGAAGACCGGTACGGCCGAGGTGGCCGAGGGCTCGAAGGGCTACGGCGGTCAGCGCATCACCTCGGTGGCCGGAATGGCACCCGCCGAAGACCCCCAGTATGTTGTCACGGTGACGTTCACGAAGCCGCAGACCAACAAGTGGTCGAGCGGAGCGGCTCCGGCGTTCCGCACACTCATGTCCCAGGTGCTCGAGAAGTACCGAGTAGCCCCCTCCGCGTCCGAGGCGAAGCTCTACCCGTCCACGTGGTGAGGAAGAAGGAATACTTGTCCGCACGGATCCCCCCGGTCCTCCGGCCCGAACACCCCACCCCGAGGGCGGTCGCCGAACTCGCGAACGCGTTCGGCCTCCGCGTCGTCGGCTCGGTCGACGCCGTCGAGACGACCGGTGTCACGCTGAGCGCCGCCGAGGTGCAGCCGGGTGACCTCTTCGTCGGCGTGCACGGTGCGAACCGTCACGGCGCGGAGTTCTCCGCCGAGGCCGCCGAGCGCGGTGCCGTCGCCGTCCTGACCGACGACGCCGGTGTGGCGAGCGCGCAGGCCGCCGGTCTGCCGGTGCTCGTCGTGGACGACCCCCGTGCTGCCCTGGGCGACGTGTCGGCCTGGGTCTACCGCACCCACCCGGACGAGGCCACCGACCTGCCGCAGCTGTTCGCCGTCACCGGCACGAACGGCAAGACGAGCACGTCCTACATCCTCGAGGGGATCCTCAAGCAGCTCGGCCTGGTCACCGGCCTGAGCTCGACCGCCGAGCGCCACATCGGCGCGCTCAGCGTGACGAGCCGCCTCACCACGCCCGAGGCCAGCGAGATGCACGCGCTCCTCGCCCGGATGCGCGAGAGCGAGGTGCGCGCGGTCGCCGTCGAGGTGAGCGCACAGGCACTCAGCCGCCACCGGGTCGACGGCATCGTCTTCGACGTCGCGGCCTTCACGAACCTGTCGCACGACCACCTCGACGACTACGCCGACATGGAGGAGTACTACCAGGCGAAGCTCCCGCTGTTCCAGCCCGAGCACGCCCGTCGCGGCGTCGTCTCGCTGGACACCGACTGGGGCCACCGCGTGGTGCAGGACTCCCGCATCCCGGTCACGACGATCACGGTGCACCCGGACGTCGAGGCCGAGTGGCACGTCGACATCGTCGAGGCACACGCCGCCTACACCGAGTTCCGCCTCACCGGTCCCGAGGGTCGCGAGCTCACCACCCGTGTGCCCCTGATCGGCTGGCACATGGCCGCGAACGCCGCACTGGCGATCGTCATGCTGGTCGAGGGCGGCTTCGAGCTCGGTGCGATCGCGCACGCGCTCGAGACGAACCACCGCCGCTACCCCGACGAGGACGAGCGCGAGCAGCGCGGCGAACGGACGAGCGCCATCGAGTGCTACCTGCCCGGCCGGACCGAGCGCGTCTCGGGCGAGCACGGCCCGAGCGTCTACGTCGACTTCGGGCACAGCGCCGACGCCTTCGAGAACACCCTCGCCGCCGTGCGCCAGTTCACGCCGGGCAAGGTCCTCATGCTGTTCGGCGCGGACGGTGACCGTGACACCACGAAGCGCGGCGACATGGCCCGCGTCGCAGCGGCCGGCAGCGACATCCTCGTCGTCACCGACCACCACCCCCGCTTCGAGGACGCCGCATCGATCCGGAAGACCCTGGTCGACGCCGCGCGCGAGGCGTTCCCGGACCACGAGCTGCACGAGGTGAGCCCACCAGAAGCCGCCATCCGCCTGGCCGTCGGTCTGCTCGGCGAGGGCGACTCGATCCTCTGGGCCGGCCCTGGCCACCAGGACTACCGCGACATCGCCGGCGTCCGCACTCCCTACTCGGCACGCGACGAGGCCCGTCAGGCCCTGCGCGAAGCGGGTTGGGAACCGAACTCCGGTCCGGCCGAGGACCTCCGATGATCGCGCTCACCCTCGCCGAGATCGCCACCGCGGTCGGCGGCGAGCTGATCGGTGGCGCCCAGGCGACCGACGTCGCCGAGCCCGGCGACCTGGTGGTCGAGGGCTCGGTCGAGACCGACTCGCGCCTGGTCCGCCCCGGCAGCGTCTTCTTCGCCCTGCCCGGCGAGGTCACGGACGGGCGCCGCTTCGTGCCCGCCGCGACCGAGGCCGGCGCAGCGCTCGTCATCACGCCCGAACGGGTGGACACCACCGCGCCGCAGATCGTCGTCGCGGACGGCTACGCCGCCCTCGCCGCGCTCGCGCACGAGGTCGTCACCCGTGTCCGGATGGCCTCCGCCGACCGTGTCGACGCCGAGGGACGGCCGGCACCCTTGCGGGTCGTCGGCATCACCGGCTCGAACGGCAAGACGAGCACGAAGAACATGCTCCGGACGATCCTCGAGCAGCACGGCGAGACCGTCGCGCCCCAGGGGTCCTTCAACAACCACGTCGGGGCACCGATCTCGATGCTCCGGGTCACGTACGACACGCGGTTCCTGGTGGTCGAGATGGGGGCGAGCGGCGTCGGCCACATCGCCGCGCTCGTGCGCATCGCCGAGCCGGACGTCGGGGTCGTGCTCAAGGTCGGCCTCGCGCACGCCGGCGAGTTCGGCGGCATCGAGGCCACGCAGCGGGCGAAGTCCGAGATGGTCACCGACCTGCCCGCGTCCGCGACCGCGCTGCTCAACGTCGACGACGACCGGGTCGCGTCGATGCGCGAGCTGACGGCCGCGCAGGTGGTCGGCTTCGGCACGTCGGCGGATGCCGACTACCGCATCACCGGCATCGAGACGGACCGCAGCGGCACCCGCTTCACCCTCACCGCGCCTCCCGTCCCCGCAGGCGACCCGTCTGCAGACGGAGGCCGAACGGGAGGCCCGGATCACGTCGACGTGCGCCTCGCGATCCTGGGTGAGCACCACGCGATGAACGCGGCCGCCGCCCTGACGGTCGCCCACCGCTGGGGTGTCCCGCTCGCCGACGGCGCCGCGGCGCTCGCGTCGATGACGCGCGCCGAGCGCTGGCGCATGGAGCTGCTGCAGGGCGGCCCCGAGGGCGTCACCGTGATCAACGACGCCTACAACGCGTCACCGGACTCGACCGCAGCGGCGCTGCGGACCCTGGCGCAGATCGTGCGTCCGGGGGAGCGGACCGTCGCCGTGCTCGGCGAGATGGCCGAGCTCGGCGAGTTCTCGACCGAGGAGCACGACCGCATCGGTCGGCTCGTCGTCCGTCTCGGCATCGGACAGCTCGTGGTCGTCGGCCGCGGCGCCATGCCCATCCACCAGGCCGCCACCCTCGAGGGATCGTGGGACGGCGAGTCGGTATTCATCGAGGACGTCGACGACGCCGTCCGATCACTCCAGGACATGCTCCGCCCCGGCGACGTGGTCCTGGTCAAGTCCTCGAAGTCGGCGGAACTGCGATTCCTCGGCGACCGCCTCGGAGGTGTCACCGAATGATCGCGCTCCTCATCGCCGGCGCTGTGTCGCTGGTGTTCACGTTGCTGCTCACCCCGTTCTTCATCAAGTTGTTCCACCGTCTCGGGTGGGGGCAGTTCATCCGTGACGACGGCCCGCAGTCGCACCACACGAAGCGCGGCACCGCGACGATGGGCGGCATCGTCCTCATTATCGGTGCGGTGATCGGGTACTTCGTCGGGCACCTGGTCGGGGGCGACTCGATCACGCTGTCCGGCCTGCTCGTGCTCTTCCTCATGGTCGGCCTGGGCTTCGTCGGGTTCATCGACGACTTCTTGAAGGTCCGGCGCCAGCGGAGCCTCGGGCTCGGTGGCTGGGCGAAGGTCCTCGGTCAGGTCATCGTCGGGGTCATCTTCGCGACGGTCGCCCTGGTGGTGCCGACGTCGAACGGCAAGCCCCCGGCGTCGACCATGATCTCAGCGGTCCGGGACATCCCGTGGCTCGACTTCATGGCGCTCGGCACCGTCATCGGCACCGTGCTGTTCCTCGCCTGGATCGTCCTGCTGACGGTGTCCACGTCGAACGGCGTGAACGTGGCCGACGGTCTCGACGGTCTCGCGACCGGTTCGAGCATCCTGGCGATCGGCTCGTACGTGATCATCGGCTTCTGGCAGTCGAACCAGATCTGCGGCGGTGCCCGGCTCGACGCGAGCACCGAGCACGCCTGCTACACCGTGAGCAACCCGCTCGACCTGGCGGTCGTCGCGGCCGCGGTCTGCGGTGGGCTCATCGGCTTCCTCTGGTACAACACGTCGCCGGCGCAGATCTTCCTCGGCGACACCGGTTCGCTCGGCCTCGGTGGCGCGCTGGCGGGTCTCGCGATCCTCAGCCGCACCGAGCTGCTGCTCATCCTGATCGGTGGCCTGTTCTTCATCGTCACCGGCTCGGTCATCCTGCAGCGGGCGTACTTCAAGATCACCCACGGCAAGCGGATCTTCCGGATGAGTCCGCTGCACCACCACTTCGAACTGAAGGGGTGGGCCGAGGTGACGGTCGTCGTCCGGTTCTGGATCATCGCGGGGCTCTTCGTCGCCGCGGGGGTCGGCCTCTTCTACCTCGAATGGATCGCACGCGTTGGTTGACCCGGTGTCCTCGTCCTCCCGCCTCCAGTCCCTCGACAGCTGGTACGCCGAGGGGTGGAAGGGCCTGAACGTCGCCGTCCTCGGCCTCGGCGCGACCGGCTTCTCGGTCGCCGACACCCTGGTCGAGCTCGGCAGCGCGGTCACGGTGTACTCGACCGACGCGCCGTCGGACAGCGTCGAGCTGCTCGACGTCATCGGGGCCCGCTTCGTGCAGACCCCGCTCGACGCCGTCCCGGCCGCGCTGCAGGAGCAGGCGCCCGACGTCGTCATCGTGTCGCCCGGCCTGCCGCCGCACAACGCGACCGTGCAGTGGTCCGTCCGGAACAGCACCGTCTGGGGTGACATCGAGCTCGCCTGGCGCGTGCGCGACAAGGTCGTGCGCGGCCCGGTCGCCGCGCCGTGGATCACGATCACGGGCACCAACGGCAAGACCACCACCACGCAGCTCACGACCGCGATGTACGAGGCCGGCGGCCTGCGTGCCGTGGCCTGCGGCAACATCGGTGTGCCGGTGCTCGACGTCGTGCGCGACCCGGACGGCTACGACGTGCTCGTGGTCGAGCTCTCGAGCCACCAGCTGCACTACATGGCGACCTCGGGGGACGGTGCGGTCGTGCCGCTCGCGAGCGCCTGCCTGAACATCGCCGACGACCACCTCGAGTGGCACGGCTCCGCCGCGGCCTACCGTGCCGCGAAGGCCAAGGTCTACGAGCGCACCGTGATGGCGTGCGTCTACAACACCGCCGACGACGTCACGCGCGACATGGTCCAGGAGGCCGACGTGGTCGAGGGCTGCCGCGCCGTCGGTTTCACGCCCGGGGTGCCCGCGCCCGGTGACGTCGGCATCGTCGAGGACGTCCTCTGCGACCGTGCCTTCACCGAGGACCGTCGGAACAGCGCGCTCGAACTCTCGACCGTCGCCGACCTCGAGGCTGCCGGGCTCGCCAGCCCGCACATGACGATGAACGTCCTCGCCGCCGCTGCCCTGGCCCGTGCCGGCACGGTCCAGCCGAGCGCCATCCAGTCGGCCGTCCGGGCGTTCCGCGCCGACCACCACCGCACCGAGCTCGTGGCCCAGGCGGACGGCATCACCTGGGTCGACGACTCCAAGGCCACGAACCCGCACGCCGCCACCGCGTCGCTCGCGTCGTTCGACACCGTCGTCTGGATCGTCGGGGGCCTGTTCAAGGGCGTCGACGTGGACGCCCTCGTCGAGCGGTTCGGCCCCGAGGTGCGCGCCGTCGTGGTGATCGGCACCGACCGGACCCCCGTCCTGGAGGCATTCGCGCGACACGCGTCCGGGGTGCCGGTGCTCCAGGTGGAGACGACGGACACTGATCAGGTCATGCCCGAGGCGGTCCGGCATGCCGCATCGGTCGCGAGACCGGGCGACACGGTCCTCCTCGCCCCGGCGGCTGCGTCGTTCGACCAGTTCGGCTCCTACGCCGACCGGGGGCGTCGTTTCGCGGCGGCGGTCCACGAGCACCTGGGAGGCAACGCCGATGGCGACGACGGATCTTCCGAACAGTCGTAGCACGCCGGCGACGGGCACCCCGCGTCGCACGAACGGCGCACTCGTCGCCGTCAAGAACGTCTTCGTCGCCGAGTCGAGCACCTTCTACACGATCCTCGGCGTCACGCTGTTCCTGGTCGTCTTCGGCGTCGTGATGGTCCTGTCGTCGTCGAGCGTCGAGCAGTACGCCGCGACGCACGACTTCTTCGGTGCGGCGTCCCGCCAGGGGCTCTACGCGGTCCTCGGCGTCCCGCTCATGCTCGTCGCGAGTCGTGTCCCGACGCGGCTGTGGCGGAAGTGGGCGATGCGCCTGCTCGGTGCCGCGCTCGCCCTGCAGCTCCTCGTCTACACACCGCTCGGCATCGACGTCCAGGGCAACCGGAACTGGATCGGCATCGGCTCGTTCACCGCGCAGCCGTCCGAGGTCGTCAAGCTCGGTCTGGTGCTCGGCATCGGCGCGATCATGTACGTCAAGCGCGACAAGCTCGACGACTGGAAAGAGGTGTTCATCCCGATCGGGATCGCCTCGCTCCTGTCGCTCGGCCTCGTGATCCTCGGTGGCGACCAGGGCACCGCGATGATCATGCTCATCCTGGTCCTCGGTGCGCTCTACGTCGGCGGCGCCCGGGCCCGGCACCTGCTGGTCGGCCTGGCGGCGATGGCGGTCATGCTGCCGTTCGTGACGATGGCCTCGTCGTCCCGTCAGGTGCGCATCAGCGCGTGGCTGTCCGGCTGCACCGACTCCAACCAGTACGCCGACCTGTGCTGGCAGCCCGTGCACGGCATGTGGGCGCTCGCGTCCGGTGGCGTGTTCGGCGTCGGGCTCGGCAACTCCAAGGCGAAGTGGTCGTGGCTGCCGGAGGCGGACAACGACTACATCTTCGCGATCATCGGCGAGGAGCTCGGGCTGATCGGCGCCGTCGTCGTGCTCGCACTGTTCGTCGTGCTCGCCGTCGGCATGATCAAGATCATCCGGCAGTCCCGCGACCCGTTCGTGAAGACCGTCACGGGCGGCATCCTCGCGTGGATCATCGGCCAGGCGCTGGTGAACATCGCCGTGGTCCTCGGCCTGCTCCCGGTCCTCGGCGTCCCACTGCCGCTCATCTCGGCCGGCGGGTCCGCGCTCATCATGACCCTGGTGGCGATCGGCGTCGTGCTGTCGTTCGCCCGTGACCTGCCCGGCAAGAACGACCCGCGCACCACGAACCCGCCCCTCGACAGCACCACCACGAACGGACGACTCCGGTGAGCAAGTACCTCTTCGCCGGCGGTGGCACCGCCGGACACGTCAACCCGCTGCTCGCGGTCGCCGACCGGCTGACCGAGCGCGAGCCGGACGCCGAGGTGCTCGTCCTGGGCACCGCCGAGGGTCTGGAGTCCCGCCTGGTGCCGATGCGCGGCTACGAGCTCCTCACGATCCCGCGTCTCCCGTTCCCCCGGAAGCTGGGCGGCGCGGCCCTGCGCTTCCCGCAGCGGTTCGCAGCGGCCGTCAAGCGGACCGAGCAGATCATCCGCGAGCGCGAGGTCGAGGTCGTCCTCGGCGTCGGCGGCTACGCGGCGGCACCGGCGT
Source organism: Curtobacterium sp. PvP017 (assembly GCF_054060195.1). Classification (NCBI taxonomy): domain Bacteria; kingdom Bacillati; phylum Actinomycetota; class Actinomycetes; order Micrococcales; family Microbacteriaceae; genus Curtobacterium; species Curtobacterium sp. PvP017. The sequence goes on along the minus strand of NZ_JBSSCY010000006.1, from coordinate 139,317 downwards.
ACATCGCGGCCCGGCGCACCGGCACCCCGATCGTCGTGCACGAGCAGAACGCGAAGCCCGGGCTGGCCAACCGCCTGGCCGCGTTCCTCACCGACCACGTCGGCCTGACCTTCTCGAACACCCGACTGCGGCACGGCCGGGTCGTGGGCATGCCGCTCCGGCGCGAGATCGAGTCGCTCGACCGTCGTGCGAGCCGGCCTGCGGCCCTCGCGGAGTTCGGGCTCGACCCGTCCCGCCCCGTGCTGCTCGTCACGGGAGGCTCGTCGGGCGCCCGCAGCATCAACCGCACGATCAACGCGTCCGCGGCGACGATCGTGGGTGCCGGTTGGCAGATCCTGCACGTCGTCGGTGCGGCGTCCGACATCGGTCCGAGCGACCTCGACGGCTACCACGTCCTGGCGTACTGCGACCGGATGGACCTGGCGTACGCGGCGAGCGACTTCGTCGTGTCGCGCTCCGGCGCCGGCATGGTCTGCGAGCTCACCGCGGTCGGGCTGCCGAGCGTGCTCGTGCCGTACCCTGTCGGCAACGGCGAGCAGCGCCACAACGCGAAGGACGTCGTCGACGCCGGGGGAGCGGTGCTCGTGGCGGACGGGGAATTCGACCAGGACTGGGTGACGTTCCAACTCCTGACGATCCTGCAGGACCGGTCCCGCATCGCGGACATGACGGTCCGGGCGGGCAGCGTCGGGCACCGCGACGGCGCCGACCGGATGACCGACCTCGTCCTCGACGCCGCGAGGCACGCGCAGCACGGCACCGGCGCAGCCAGCACCACGGAGGAACCATGACCATCAAGCCCGACCTGACGCAGCCGATCCCGGACGACCTCGGCACCGTGCACTTCGTCGGCATCGGCGGCGCCGGCATGAGCGGCATCGCCCGGATGTTCCTGGCCGCCGGCCACCGCGTCACCGGCAGCGACTCCCGTGAGACCGAGACGACGGGCATCATGCGCGACCTCGGTGCCGCGGTGCACATCGGCCACGACGCCGCGAACGTCGGCGACGCGGACACCATCGTCGTCACGAGCGCGCTGTGGCCGGACAACCCCGAACTGCTCGAGGCGCAGCGCCGCGGTCTGCCGGTGCTGCACCGGTCGCAGGCCCTGGCCGCCCTGATCGCCGAGCACCGCCTCGTGGCGGTCGCCGGTGCCCACGGCAAGACCACCTCGACCGGCATGATCGTCACCGCGATGGTCGAGCTCGGCCTCGACCCGAGCTTCGTCAACGGCGGCGTCATCCAGTCGCTCGGGACGAGCTCGGCGCCGGGCACGAGCGACCTGTTCGTGGTCGAGGCCGACGAGTCCGACGGCTCGTTCCTGCTCTACGACGTCGCCGTGGCCCTCATCACGAACGTCGACGCCGACCACCTCGACCACTACGGCAGCGAGGAGGCGTTCACCGAGGCGTTCGTCGAGTTCGCCGCGAAGGCGAGCGAGCGCATCGTCATCTCGAGCGACGACGCCGGTGCCAAGACCGTCACGGCCGGCATCCGACAGCGCGCCGACGCCCCCGAGGTCGTCACCTTCGGCGAGGCCGTCGACGCCGACGTGCGCATCGAGCGGATCATCGAGTCCGCGGGCGTCGAGGTCGAGTTCCGTTCCGGCGGCGAAGCGCACCACCTGACACTGCGCGTGCCGGGCCGACACAACGCGATCAACGCCGTCGGCGCCTTCGCGGTCCTGACCGGCCTGGGCGTCAGCGCCGCGGACGCGATCCGCGGGCTCGAGGCCTTCGGCGGCACCCAGCGGCGCTTCGAACTGCACGGCGTCGAGCGCGGGGTGTCCGTCTACGACGACTACGCGCACCACCCGACCGAGGTCGCGGCGGCGCTGAAGGCCGCCCGCAACGTCGTCGGCGACGGCCGCATCATCGCCATCCACCAGCCGCACCTGTACTCCCGCACCCGCCTGATGGCCGGCGACTTCGCCCGGGTATACGAGGAACTCGCCGACCACACCGTCGTCCTCGACGTCTACGGTGCGCGCGAGGACCCGGAGCCCGGCGTGACCGGTGCCCTGGTGCAGGAGCGCTTCGCCGACCAGTCCCGCGTGGAGTTCCTGCCCGACTGGGACGAGGCCGCCGCCCGTGCCGCCGCGGTCGCCCGTGACGGCGACATCATCATGACGCTCAGCTGCGGTGACGTGTACCGGATCATCCCGCAGGTGCTCGGTGCCCTCCACGACGACGGCGCGCTGACGCGGTGAAGCGACCAGAGGGGTTCGACGAGGGGGACGTCCGCAGGGACGTCCCCGCCGAGGGTGCCGACGCGCCCCGGCAGCGTCGTGGTCCCTCGATGCCGCGGCTCCCGTTCCGTGGGCGCCCCGCGGACGACCGGGAGGCCCGTCCCGCGTCCGACGAGTCGGCTGCGGTCGACGAGGCCCCGGCCCCCACCACCTCGACCGCCGATGCCGCCGACTCGACGCGTGACCGCGTCGGCACCCTCGCGGGCGCGGCCGGCCGCCGCGTCGGCGCCGGCTTCGGGGCCGTCGCCGACCGCCTGCGCGAGTACACACCGGACGAGGACCACCGCGATTCGCGCCCCGACGCGGGCAACGCGCCCCGAGGAGACGGGGCGCGACGACCGTCCGGGGGCGCGGCGGGCAGTGCACGCGACCAGGACGCGACCGTGACGGACGTGCTCGACGCGGGCAGTGCCTCCCGGCCGGTCCACCACGACGACGCACCGATCGGTGCCGGCGTCCGTGCGGCCGAGACCGCACGCGAGGCGCGCGTCGCGAAGCGCCGCCGCCGCCTGCTCGAGCGGGCCGAGGTCCGTCGCTTCACCCGCCGCAGCCGTCACCGGCGCGCTGCCTGGATCACCGCGGCCGGCATCGTGCTCGTGCTCGGCGTCTCGATCCTGGTGGCGGTCTTCTCGCCGCTGATGGCGCTGCAGACGATCGAGGTGAAGGGCACGAACCGCGTCGACGAGACCGCGTTGCGACAGGCGCTGTCCGATCAGGTCGGCACGCCGCTCGCACGACTCGACTTCGACGCGATCAAGCAGGACATCGCCGGCTTCCCGCTCATCGAGAGCTACGTGACGGAAGAGGCGCCGCCGCACACCCTCGTCGTGACGGTCACCGAGCGCACGCCCGTCGTGGCCGTGAAGTCCGGCAGCTCGTTCGACCTCGTCGACCCGGCCGGCATCGTCGTGCAGTCGTCGCCGAAGCGTCCGGCCACGATGCCGCTCGCCGACATCGCCCGCGCGCGCCTCGGATCCTCGAGCTTCCGCACCATGACCGAGGTCGTGCTGGCGCTGCCCTCGACGGTGCGGTCGCAGGTCACGCGGGTCGCCGGGTCAACCGCCGACGACGTGACCCTGACCCTCAAGGACGGCTCGACCGTCGTGTGGGGGAGCCCCGACGACTCCGACACGAAGGCCGCGTTGCTCGCCGCCCTGGTGAAGGACCACGCGGCGCGGAACCCGGGCGTCGTCGTCGAGTACGACGTGTCGGCACCGGACAACGGCGTGATCCGCGCGAAGGACTGAATTGCCGACCTGATCGGCGACACGCGGCGTGGCGGGGCGACAGTGCGCGGAACCCACCCGTAGCGTCGAAGCCAGCACCACATCTACCAGCATTGCCCCTGAACTTCAAGTAGAGGTTGAGGGTTCAACCGGAGGCCTGACTGACGTGACCACGAACCACAACTACCTCGCCGTCATCAAGGTCGTCGGTGTCGGCGGCGGCGGCGTCAACGCCGTCAACCGGATGATCGAACTCGGCCTCCGTGGCGTCGAGTTCATCGCGATCAACACCGACGCCCAGGCGCTGCTGCTCAGCGACGCCGACGTCAAGCTCGACGTCGGCCGCGAGATCACCCGCGGTCTCGGCGCCGGCGCGGACCCCGAGGTCGGCCGTCGTGCCGCCGAGGACCACGCCGAAGAGATCGAAGAGGCCCTCGCGGGTGCCGACATGGTCTTCGTCACCGCCGGTGAGGGCGGTGGGACCGGCACGGGTGGTGCGCCCGTCGTCGCCCGCATCGCCAAGTCCATCGGCGCGCTCACCATCGGTGTCGTCACGAAGCCGTTCAGCTTCGAGGGCAAGCGTCGTCAGTCGCAGGCCGAGAACGGCGTCGCCGGGCTCAAGGACGAGGTCGACACGCTCATCGTCGTGCCGAACGACCGCCTGCTCGAGATCAGCGACCGCGGCATCTCGATGGTCGAGGCCTTCGCCACCGCCGACCAGGTGCTCCTCGCCGGCGTGCAGGGCATCACCGACCTCATCACCACCCCGGGCCTCATCAACCTCGACTTCGCCGACGTCAAGTCCGTCATGCAGGGTGCGGGTTCCGCGCTCATGGGCATCGGTTCGTCGCGGGGCGCCGACCGCGCCATCAAGGCCGCGGAGCTCGCCGTGGCGTCGCCGCTGCTCGAGGCCTCGATCGACGGCGCGCACGGCGTGCTGCTCTCGATCCAGGGTGGCTCGAACCTCGGCATCTTCGAGATCAACGACGCCGCCCGTCTGGTGCAGGAAGCCGTGCACCCCGAGGCGAACATCATCTTCGGTGCGGTCATCGACGACACCCTCGGCGACGAGGTCCGCGTGACCGTCATCGCCGCGGGCTTCGACGGCGGCGAGCCGGCGCAGCAGCAGAAGGAGCGTCGCTCGAGCTACGTCGACCCCGAGTCGAGCGCGACGGCCCCCGTCGCCGCGTCGACCGGTGCGATCGAGGACTCCAGCACGTCGAGCCCGTCCTGGGCCTCGCAGGAGCACCAGCCGCCGGTGCAGCGCGCCGCCGACCCGGCGTTCGACGACGACGACGAGCTCGACGTCCCCGACTTCCTGAAGTAACCGTTCCATGGCAGGTGATCCGCGCCTCCCGTCCTCGTCACCAGACGACGGACTGGAGGCGCGTCTCGCGTCCGTCCGGACCGGCATCGCCGACGCGGCGCGCGCCGCAGGGCGCTCGGCGGACGACCTCACCCTCATCGTCGTCACGAAGTACCACCCGGCATCCCTCGTCCGGGCCCTGGCGTCGCTCGGGGTCACCGACGTGGGGGAAAACCGCCACCAGGAGGCGCAGGCCAAGGCCGCCGAGCTCGACGACCTCGCCCTGACCTGGCACTTCGTCGGGCAGCTGCAGTCGAAGAAGGCGCGGCAGGTCCGTCGCTACGCGCACGTCGTGCAGTCGCTCGACCGGACCTCGGTGGTGGACGCCTTCGCGCCGACCGAGGCCGAACCAGAGCCGCCGGTCATCGACGGCTTCGTGCAGGTCAACCTGACCGACGACCCCGGCCGCGGCGGCGTGCAACCGGACGACGTCGAGGCGATGGCCACACGCGTGCTCGAGACCGGCACGATCCGGCTGCGGGGCGTGATGGCGGTCGCGCCCCTCGACGAGGAGCCCCGCGCGGCCTTCGCACGACTCCGGACGATCTCCGAGCGGGTCGTGTCACTCGCACCGGGCGCCACCGACATCTCGGCCGGCATGAGCGGCGACTACGCCGACGCCGTGCTCGAGGGCGCGACACACCTGCGGATCGGCACCGCAATCACGGGAAATCGACCGGCGGCACCCTAGCCTCGTTGCAGGGCATCCACGTGCACCAACCTCCGGAGGAACCATGGCCAACCCGCTGAAGAAGACGATGGTCTACCTCGGCCTCGCCGACGAGGAACTCGACTACGAGGACGAGCAGCCGCAGCAGGCTGCCCCCGCGCGGCAGCAGGCCCCGGAGGCGAAGGCAGCCGCGCCACAGGAGTCGGCCGCCCCGGCGGACGCTCCCACCGCCGCGGCTCCGGCCGCGGCCCCGGCCGCCGCTCCGGCGCCCAAGACGCACACCCACCAGCGCGGCGCCCAGGTCACTCCGCTCCGCCGCTCGCACACGACCGCACAGAAGGCGACCCCGGTCCAGGAAATGAACGAGATCCTCACCGTCCACCCGCGCGAGTACAAGGACGCCCAGTCCATCGCCGAGAGCTTCCGCGACGGCATCCCCGTCATCATCAACCTCTCGCAGATGACCGAGAGCGACGCCCGTCGCATGATCGACTTCGCGTCCGGCCTGTCGCTCGGCCTGTACGGCAAGATCGAGCGCGTCACGAACAAGGTCTTCCTCCTGTCGCCCGCACACGTCGCAGTGAGCGGTGAGCCGGCTGAGGTAGAGTCCGACATCGAGGCGAACTTCTTCGCCCAGTCCTGAGCCGCCCGCGGCCACCCGCCCGTGAGCGTCGTCGCATGACGCCGCTCGCCCGAGACGAGCGAGCCCCATCGTGTCCGTGATCCTAGGGATCATCTCCCTCGCCCTCCTGCTGTACTTCTTCGTGATGTGGGGGCGGTTCGCGCTCGACCTCGTGCAGAACTTCAACCGGTCCTGGCGACCGCGCGGTGGACTGCTCGTGGTCTCCGAGTTCGTCTACACGATCACCGACCCGCCGATCCGCGCGGTCCGGCGGGTCCTGCCGCCGCTCCGCATGGGGCCGGTCGCACTCGACTTCGGCTGGACGATCGTCATGCTCGTCGTGATCATCGCACGGGTCGTCGTCAACGGCATCGCCGTCGCGGTCTGACCCGATCCAGGTCCTTCCCGGGCCGATCCCGACCCGCGACACGCGCCGCGCCGACAGCGCGGTCATCGTTCCGGTCCGTCGTCGGTGTACGGTGGTCGGGATCGATGCTCGCCTCCGGCGCGGCATCCGCACCACAGGGCGCGACTGGTAGATTCGGTCGCGACGCAAGTGGTTCCACACGTTCAGCAGTTCTATTGAGGTGACGGCAATGGCTTTGACGCCGGAAGACGTAGTCAACAAGCGGTTCCAGCCGACGAAGTTCCGCGAGGGCTACGACCAGGACGAGGTCGACGACTTCCTCGACGAGGTCGTGGTCGAGCTGCGCCGCCTGACCGCGGAGAACGACGAGCTCCGCCAGCGCCTGCAGGCGGCCGAGTCCGCTCCGCAGTCGGCGCAGACCGAGCAGCCCGCTCCGGCGGCCGAGCCCGAGCCGGAGCCCGTGCCGGCCCCGGTCGAGGCGGCTCCCGAGCCCGCTCCGGTCGCAGCGGCCGCCCCGGCGACCACGGTCCCGGCGGACGAGGACACCGAGGGCACCACGAACCTCCTGACGCTCGCGCGCCGTCTCCACGAGGAGCACGTCCGCGAAGGCATCGAGAAGCGCGACGCGCTCATCGCCGAGGGCACCGCCCAGGCAGCGCGTCTGGTCTCCGAGGCCGAGGCGAAGCAGCGCCAGATCATCGCCGACACCGAGAACACGAACCGTCAGCGTGTCCAGGTGCTCGAGCAGGAGCAGCGCCAGCTCGAGGGCAAGATCGACGAGCTCCGGACGTTCGAGCGCGACTACCGCGCCCAGCTCAAGAGCTACATCCAGGGGCAGCTCTCCGAGCTCGACTCCTCGAACGAGCAGTCCGGTCTCACCCCGGCGCCGGCATCGGCGCAGGGCTTCGGCAACTGACGTTGTCGCGACCAGCAACACGAGCGAAGGTCAGTGTCCGCGCTATCGCGGCACTGGCCTTCGCCGCTGTCGTGGTGGTGGCGTTCGACCAGGTCGCCAAGGCGCTGGTCGTCGCGAACCTGCCCTACGGCACCCCCGTCCCGGTCCTGGGCGGGGCGCTCCAGTTCCTGTACGTGCGGAACCCCGGAGCGGCGTTCTCCTTCGCGGTGAACATGACGTGGGTGTTCTCGGTCATCTCGGCCGCGGTCGTCGTCGCGATCATCATCTACTCCCGCCGGATCCGCTCGATGTGGTGGGCCGTCGTGCTCGGCATGCTGCTGGGCGGTGCGCTCGGCAACCTGATCGACCGACTCTTCCGTGAACCCGGTTTCGGCCGAGGCCACGTGGTGGACTTCATCTCCACCCCGTGGATGATGCCGGCGATCTACAACGTCGCCGACTCGTTCATCTGCATCAGCATGGTGGTCTTCGTGCTGCTGGTGATCCTCGGGGTGAACCTCGACGGGTCCCGCACGGTCTCGGCGAAGCGCGCGGCGCAGGCGGACACGACGGAGCCGCTCGACGGCGGGGCCGCTTTCTCGGTCCCCGCAGCGGACGCGGGATCGTCCGCAGCGGACGCGACATCGCCCGAAGCCGGCGTGGGATCGCCCGTCGCCGACGTGGCGGAGCCGGAGCGGGCCTCCCGTCCGGACCGTCGCGACACGCTGGGGCACGACGCCACGTGACCGAGTCGCGTTCACTCCCCGTCCCCGACGGGCTCGCCGGCGAGCGTGTCGACGCCGCCATCGCGAAGCTCCTCGGGTTCAGCCGGTCGTTCGCGGCCGACGTCGTCGCAGCCGGCGGGGTCCGGGTCGACGGTGTCCCCGTCGACAAGTCGGACCGCCTGCACGCCGACTCGTGGCTCGAGGTCGAGTGGTCCCCGAAGGAGCCGCCACGCATCGTGCCGGCGGTCGTGCCGGGGATGACGATCGTGCACGACGACGAGGACATCGTCGTCGTCGACAAGCCCGTCGGCGTCGCCGCACACCCCTCGCCCGGTTGGGACGGTCCGACCGTGCCCGGGGGTCTGGCGGCCGCCGGCTTCACGATCGCGACCTCGGGTGCCGCGGAGCGCGCGGGCATCGTGCACCGCCTCGACGTCGGCACGTCCGGGCTGATGGTCGTCGCGAAGACCGAGCTCGCCTACACGCACCTCAAGCGTGCCTTCAAGGAGCGCACGGTCGAGAAGGTCTACCACGCGCTCGCGCAGGGGCACCCCGACCCGACCTCCGGCACCGTCGACGCCCCCATCGGCCGGCACCCGTCGAGCGACTGGAAGTTCGCGGTCACCGCCGACGGCAAGCCGAGCGTCACCCACTACGAGACGCTCGAGGCGTTCCGCTCGGCAACCCTGCTCGAGGTGCACCTGGAGACCGGGCGCACCCACCAGATCCGCGTGCACATGGCGGCGACGCGCCACCCACTGGTCGGCGACACGATGTACGGCGCGGACCCGGCGCTCGCGCAGGAGCTCGGGCTGACGCGCCAGTGGCTCGACGCCGTGCGCCTCGGGTTCGACCACCCGCGCACCGGTGAGTGGGTGTCGTTCCGGGCGGAGTACCCGGACGACCTGCGCCTCGCGCTCGACCGGATCCGCGCCGCCTCGTCCTGACGCGGGCGCGCGCCGGCCCCGCTCGGTCGCTTCGTCCGTCCGTGTCGTGTCGCCGCGTGGTCCGTCGAGGTTCCGAAATCTCGGCATGTCGGCGCGCTCGGCACCGGTTCGTGGAACCTCGGCGATGCGCGGGCGGCATGTCGTGGAACCTCAACGGGGGCGCCACGGGCGTGTCGCGCGCGGGCTCCGGCCGGGAGGCCCGTCTCGGCCCCGCCCCGTGCCTCCCGCCCGCCACGCGCGGACTCCACCGCCGAGGGGCCACGATCTGCACACCTCGCGCCCGCCACACGTCGGTTCCTGCACCCTCGCCGGACTGCGTGCGGCGTGTCGTGCGACCTCGGCGGGAGACCGCTCCGACGCGCGCGGGTTTGTCCTCGGTCGCGGTTAGGCTGTTCGCGTCCCGCAAGCAGCTCGTTCGACCGGAGGTTCCGTGGCGGATTCCGACTCCTTCGTCCACCTGCACGTGCACAGCGAGTACTCGATGCTCGACGGCGCGGCCAGGCTCGGCGACCTCGTGCAGGAGACCGCTGCGCAGGGCATGCCGGCCGTGGCGGTGACCGACCACGGCAACATGTTCGGCGCCTTCGAGTTCTGGAAGGCCGCCAAGGCCGGCGGCGTGAAGCCGATCATCGGGACAGAGGCGTACATCACGCCCCGGACGCACCGCACCGACAAGACCCGTGTGCGCTGGGGCGACGGCGGTGGCGACGACGTCTCCGGCGCCGGCTCGTACACGCACATGACGATGTTCGCCGAGAACACCACGGGCATGCACAACCTGTTCCGGCTGTCGTCGAAGGCCTCGCTCGAGGGCTACTACTTCAAGCCGCGCATGGACATCGAGCTGCTGCAGGAGTACCACGAGGGCATCATCGCCACGACGGGCTGCCCCTCGGGCGAGGTCCAGACGCGCCTGCGCCTCGGCCAGTACGACGAAGCCGTCAAGGCCGCCGCCGACTACCGCGACATCTTCGGCAAGGAGAACTACTTCGCCGAGGTCATGGACCACGGGCTCGAGATCGAGCGCCGGATCATGAGCGATCTCATCCGGCTGGCGAAGGACCTCGACATCCCGCTGGTCGGCACGAACGACCTGCACTACACGCACTCGCACGACGCCAAGTCGCACGCCGCCCTGCTCTGCGTGCAGTCGGGCTCGACACTGAACGACCCGAACCGCTTCAAGTTCGACGCCGACGAGTTCTACCTGAAGTCCCCGCAGCAGATGCGGCACGTCTTCCGCGACAACCCCGAGGCGTGCGACAACACCCTGCTGATCGCCGAGCGGTGCAACGTCGAGTTCGACACCTCGGCCAACTACATGCCGAAGTTCCCGGTGCCCGAGGGGGAGACCGAGCACTCCTGGTTCGAGAAGGAGGTCGCGAAGGGGCTGGAGTACCGGTACCCGGGCGGCATCCCGGCCGAGGTCCAGGAGCGTGCCGACTACGAGGTCGGCATCATCAACCAGATGGGGTTCCCCGGGTACTTCCTGGTGGTCTCCGACTTCATCCTCTGGTCGAAGAACAACGGCATCCGCGTCGGCCCGGGCCGTGGTTCCGGTGCCGGGTCGATGGTCGCCTACGCGATGCGCATCACCGACCTCGACCCGATCCGCCACGGGCTCATCTTCGAGCGCTTCCTGAACCCGGACCGCGTCTCGATGCCCGACTTCGACGTCGACTTCGACGACCGGCGCCGCGGTGAGGCGATCAAGTACGTCACCGAGAAGTACGGGTCCGAACGCGTCGCGCAGATCGTCACGTACGGCACGATCAAGGCGAAGCAGGCGCTGAAGGACTCCTCGCGCGTGCTCGGGTTCCCGTTCGGCATGGGCGAGAAGCTCACGAAGGCCATGCCGCCGCCCGTGATGGGCAAGGACATCCCGCTCACCGGGATCTTCGACAAGGACCACCCGCGCTACAAGGAAGCCGTCGACGTCCGCACCGTGGTCGAGACCGACCCCGAGGCGAAGACCGTCTTCGACACCGCTCTCGGACTCGAGGGGCTGAAGCGCCAGTGGGGCGTGCACGCGGCCGGCGTCATCATGTCGAGCGACCCGCTCATCGACATCATCCCGATCATGAAGCGGGAGCAGGACGGCCAGGTCGTCACGCAGTTCGACTACCCGGCAGCGGAGTCGCTCGGCCTGATCAAGATGGACTTCCTGGGGCTCCGCAACCTCACGATCATCAGTGACGCCCTCGACAACATCAAGAGCAACCGTGGCATCGAGCTCGACCTCGAGACCATGGGACTCGAGGACCCCGAGGCGTACGCGCTCCTGCAGCGCGGTGACACGCTCGGTGTCTTCCAGCTCGACGGTGGACCCATGCGTGGGCTGCTGCGCCTGATGAAGCCCGACAACTTCGAGGACATCTCCGCGCTCATCGCCCTGTACCGCCCGGGCCCCATGGGTGCGAACTCGCACACGAACTACGCCCTCCGCAAGAACGGCGAGCAGGCGATCACGCCGATCCACCCGGAGCTCGAAGAGCCGCTGTCGGAGATCCTCGGCGGCACCTACGGCCTGATCATCTACCAGGAGCAGGTCATGGCCATCGCGCAGAAGGTCGCGGGGTTCTCCCTCGGCCAGGCGGACATCCTCCGCCGCGCGATGGGCAAGAAGAAGAAGTCCGAGCTCGACAAGCAGTACGCGGGCTTCGAGAAGGGCATGCAGGACAACGGCTACTCGGCCGCGGCGATCAAGATGCTGTGGGACATCCTGCTGCCGTTCTCCGACTACGCGTTCAACAAGGCGCACTCCGCCGCGTACGGCGTCGTGTCGTTCTGGACCGCGTACCTCAAGGCGCACTACCCGGCCGAGTACATGGCGGCGCTGCTCACCTCGGTGGGCGACGCCCGCGACAAGCTCGCGCTGTACCTGAACGAGTGCCGCCGCATGGGCATCAAGGTCATGCCGCCGGACGTCAACGAGTCGATCGGTTTCTTCGCGGCCGTCGGTGAGGACATCCGCTTCGGCATGGGCGCGATCCGCAACGTCGGGTTCAACGTCGTCGACGACATCGTGAAGGCCCGTACCGAGAAGGGTGCGTTCGAGTCGTTCCACGACTTCCTGCGCAAGATCCCGATCTCGTCGGCGAACAAGCGCACGGTCGAGTCGCTCATCAAGGCGGGTGCGTTCGACGAGTTCGGCGACTCCCGCCGCGCCCTGGTCGAGATCCACGAGGGCGCGGTCGAGGGCGCCGTCAAGGTCAAGCGCGACGAGGCCCACGGCAACGTCGGCTTCGACTTCGACTCCCTGTTCGCCGAGGTCGCCGAGGAGTCGCCGGCCACCGGTCCGGTGTCGCAGGTGCCCGACCGTCCGGAGTGGTCCAAGCGCGACAAGCTCGCGTTCGAGCGCGACATGCTCGGGCTCTACGTCTCGGACCACCCGCTCGCGGGGCTCGAGATCGAGCTCGCGAAGCACCAGTCGATCACCATCGCCGACCTCATCGCGGCCGACGACTCGATCGAGGGTGAGACCGTCACGGTCGCGGGGCTGCTGACGAGCGTGCAGCACCGGGTGGCGAAGACGAGCGGCAACCCGTACGGCATCGTCGACATCGAGGACTTCGGCGGCCAGATCGGCGTGATGTTCCTCGGCAAGACCTACCAGGAGTTCGGGCCGTCGCTCGTGGCCGACTCGATCGTGGTCCTGCGCGGTCGTGTGAACGTCCGCGACGACGGCAAGGCCCTGCACGCGGTGAGCATGTTCCAGCCGGCGATCGGCGACGCGATGGGCTCCGGCCCGCTCACGTTGTCGCTGCCGGAGCGGCAGGCGACCACGTCCACCGTGACGGAGCTCGCAGCCGTGCTCGGACGGCACCAGGGGGAGACCGAGGTCCGGCTGAAGCTGCTCAAGGACGACGTCGCGCGCACGTTCGAGCTGCCGTTCCCGGTGAACCTGACACCCGACCTGTTCGGCGAGCTGAAGAGCCTGCTCGGGCCGCGGTGCCTGGTGTAGCAGGGGTGTGAGCGTGGCCGGACACCGGATCTTCGGGACGCCCTTCGCGGCGGTCTACCCGCACTACCTCGCGAAGGTGGAGCGGAAGGGCCAGACGAAGGCCGAGCTCGACACCGTCATCCGGTGGCTGACCGGCTTCGACGAGGCGGCGCTCGCGCGACACCTTGCCGATGAGACCACGTTCGAGGACTTCTTCGCCGCCGCGCACTTGCACCCGAACGCGCCGCTGATCACCGGCGTGATCTGCGGTGTGCGCATCGAGGAACTCGACGACCCGCTCATGCGGCAGATCCGGTACCTCGACAAGCTCGTCGACGAGGTCGCGAGGGGCCGCCCGATGACGAAGGTGCTGCGGAGCGCGTGAACGGCACCGAGCTGGTCGCTCCCGACGCCGGAGCGCTGCACGCGTTCGGTGTGGGAGCGTCCACGCCGGTGCCGCTCACGGGCGGGCGCGGACTGACCTGGCGCGCGGGCGGCGTCGTGCTCCGTCCGCACGACGGCCCGGCGGTGACCGACTGGCGTGCCGACCTCCTGGCCGAGCTCGAGCACTCGGCGGGGTTCCGCACACCCCGACCCGTGGCCACCCACGACGGGAGCTGGCGGTCGGGGGACTGGGAGGCCTGGGAGTTCGTCGCCGGTCGAGCCGACGAGTCCCGCGTCGAGGACGTGGTCCAGGCAGGCCGTGCCTTCCACCGCGCGGTCGCCGGCGTCGATCGACCAGCGTTCCTCGGCACGGCGTCCACCACCGGAGCCGCCACGGCCCCGTGGGCCCGTGCCGACCGGATGGCGTGGGGCGAGGAACCGCTGCCGACGGACCCCACCCTCGACCGGCTCGCGGCGTCGTTCCGTCCGGTCCACTCGCCGTCGCAGCTGGTCCACGGTGACCTGCTCGGCAACGTGCTGTTCGCCGAGGGGTCCGCACCGACGATCATCGACTGGCCGCCGTACTGGCGTCCGGCGGCGTTCGGCACCGCGATCGCGGCCGTCGACGCGGTGTGCTGGCACGGCGTCGCGGTCGAGCGACTCGACACGCTCGGAGCCGGTGAGCCCGAGTGGCGGCAGCTGCTGGTCCGGGCCCTCGCGTTCCGCATCGCGACGCTGCACCTGTTGGGTGCGTGGGACGCGACGAGCGTCGGACGCCACCGTCCGGTCATCGACGCGGTCGTCTGACGGGAGGCCCGTGGCGGGGCCGCCACGGGCCTCCCGTCAGCAGGGGCGTCGTCTCAGGCGCCGCGCCCGGTGATCGCGCGGATCCGCGCGACGATGCGTGGGTTCCGGGCCCCGAAGCTCAGGGCCGTGAGCCGGCGGAGCGACACGGTCGCCCGGTGGACGAGCAGACCCGTCGCCTCGGCGATGTCCGAGACGGCGTGCCAGCGCGCGCGGAGCGATGCGGGGTCGATCTCGGTGTCGGCCGCCATCCGGATCAACTCGACGAGTCCGTCGCCGCCGCGCCAGGACGTGCTCTGGTTCTCGAAGCGACGGAGGATGCGGTCGATCGCCGACGCACGGTGGTTCGCGACCGCGTGCGACCATCGGATGTCGTGGGAGACCGGGTCGACGAGGATCCAGCGCGGCGCGTTGGCGTTGAGCGCGGACAGCTGCGCGAAGGTCGTCAACGCCCCGAGCGCGACGGCCACGTCGAAGATCTGGCGAGGACGGCCGCCGACGGCGATGAGGGCTCCGGGGAACGCCTGCCGTGCCGACCGGATCTGCGCCTTCGAGACGATGACCGTGACGACCACGTCGTCCGCCGCAGCCGCGAGGGTGTCACGGACACGTGCCACGACCTCCGGGGTGATCTCCGTCGGCAGGTGCAGGGCCACGCGCACGACGTCGTCGTCGGGCAGTAACGCGTCGGCGAACACGTCGACGGCGTCACGGTAGCGGGCGAGGAACAGCGCGACGGCCCCGGCGTAGAACGGGTACCGCTCGAGCAGGATGCGCTCGTGCTCCAGGCGGAGTGAGGGGCCGCGGTCGCCGCTGAAGCTCGTCGAGCCGGTGTGCAGGACGAGCGCGCGGTTCGCCAGCACCGACGTGTAGCCGTGCTCGTTGATGCGCAGGCAGAAGTCGTTCTCCTCGCCGTAGCCGGGGGAGAACACCTCGTCGAACAGGCCGAACCGGTCGATCACCTCGCGCCGGATGAGGAAGCAGAAGCCCATCGCCACGGGCGAGACCGTGTGCCGGGGGAGCAGGTACTTCGTCCGGCCGTGCAGCTCGCGCGTGCGGCGCGGGGGCAGCGTCGCCCGGGGGTTGCGCCGGGCGTAGGGGAACGACGCGATGGTCGCGTTGTCGCTCCGGGCACACACCACCCCGATCGCGTCGTCGGACGCCAGCACGGCGGTCATCTCGTCGAGGAAGCCCGGCATCGGCACCGTGTCGCTGTTCAGCAGCAGGACGTCGTTGCCGGTCCGGTCGAGCTCGAGGACGGCGCGGTTGCAGTTGCCGACGAACCCGAGGTTGCGCGGGTTGCGGGTGTACTCGAAGCCGGGGTGCTCACCGACGAGTTCGAGGACGCGGGCCTCGATGGCGTCGACGTGGGGTCCGACGTCGTTGGCCAGCAGGACCCGGTCGACCGAGAAGTCGACGGTCTCGAGGAGCGCCTGGATGCAGCGCTCGAGGCCGGGGAGGTCGTCGTAGATCGGGACGACGATCGTCACCGGACGCCGGTCGCGGCTCATCGGCGCACCAGCTTCCGTGCGACCACACCCGGTCGGGCGAGGAGTCGGCCGACCGTCCCGGAGCGGGCGCGAACACGGTTCGCGAGCAGGCCGAGCGCGGCGCGCGCACTCGTGGCGCCGAGCGAGGCGTAGGCACCGGGGAGCTCGAACCAGTACCGCGCAGCCTGGGGGAGTCGGTAGCCCTCGGTGCCGACCAGCGCGACCAGACGTGCGATCGCCGCCGCGTTGTCGTGACCCGCGCCGGTGACCGACGCGAGCCGGTCCGGAGCAGCCGCGCCGTGCCTCCTGGCCGTCTCCGGCTCCGCCGCGTACGTCGCGAGCGCGTCCGTGAGCGCCGTGACGTCGTCGGCGTCCACGAGCACGCCGGTGACGCCGTCGTCGACGAGCTCGGCGCTCCCGCCCTGGCGGGTCGCGACGACCGCCTTGCCCAGGGTCATGTACTCGGCCGTCGTGCGACCGAAGGCCTCGATCGTCGACGGGGTGATGCAGACGTCCGCAGCCTCGATGAACGGGGCGGGCGTGTGCTGCTCGCCCGCGAACACGACACGGTCGGCGACGCCGAGCGCGCGGGCGCGCTCGGTCAGGCGCTGGTCCTCGCCGGGGTGTTTCCAACTGCCGACGAAGCAGACGCTCGCGGCGACCCCGCGCTCGTGCAGCGCACCCAGGGCGTCCACGACACGGTGTTGGCCCTTCGACTCCTCGACACGGCCGAGGACCGTGATCCGGAGGCCGGGCTCGGCCTGTGGGAACGGCGCGACCGCCGGCGTCTCGTCCTTCGAGGCCAGGAGGCGCTCGGTGTCGACCGTCGGGTACGCGACGGAGAGCTTGTCGGTGGGGATGTACTGCGCCAGGTGCTCGCGCATCGCCTCGGAGTTGGTCACGACGGCACCGGACAGCAGGCCGATGTCACCGAGGACACCCGCACGCCCGGTCTGGAACTGCAGCCCGTGGTCGAGGTCGCCGTACTCGCGGACGAACCACGCCTGCGGGATCCCGAGGACCGCGGCGGCGAAGGACGCCCACGGTGCGACGAGGGTGTTCGTGACCACGAGGTCCGGGCGCTGCCGCTCGTACAGGCGGATGATCGCGTTCACCGCGGCGTAGTCGACGGTGGCGAACGCCGCGCGTTCCGCGGCCGGAGCCGGCTGCGGGCTCGGCAGCGCCCACCCGCGGAACCGCAGGGCGTCGTAGGACCAGCCGCGGTCGTCGAGCGCCTCGATGAACTTGCCCTTCGGGGCTTTCGTGACGAAGGTCGGGGTCATCGTCGGGTCGATCGCCAGCCAGTCCTCGACGAACCGGAGGAGGGACCGCTCCGCGCCGCCGAGGTTGACGGGCGCCGTCGAGTGGTTGGCGAAGCTGACGATCACCGTGTCAGCCTACAAACGTTTGGGCGAGTCTTCGTCATGTCGATGCCGCGCGGGTCCGTTCGAACATGCAGAAGACAACGACTGTGCGAGAATGTCTCGTCCCCGAATCCCTGTGAGGAGCGCTCCGTTGCGCCCCGGAGGAGCCAGCACCCGAAGCATGACGTACCTGAACGAGCTCATGTCGTCGCGCGAGTTGCTGGCGAACCTCACCGCCCGTGAGGTCAAGGGCAAGTACCGCCGCACGGTCTTCGGGCAGCTGTGGTCCCTGATCAACCCGCTCGCGACGATGCTGATCTACACGATCGTGTACTCGTTCATCTTCCGGGCGCGGCTCGAGGTCGGCGACCCCAGCGGACTGAGCATCTACCCGCTGTGGCTCATGTGCGGCTTGCTGCCGTGGATCTTCGCGCGCAACGTCATCAACTCCGGGATGACCTCGATCGTGGCCAACGGGTCGCTGATCAAGAAGGTCTACTTCCCGCGGATGGCCCTCCCGATCGCCGCGGTCGGTTCCTTCGGGTTCACCTGGCTGGTCGAGATGGGTGTGCTCCTCATCGCCCTCGCGATCGCCGGTTCGAACTTCTGGGTCTACCTGCCGGTCATCGTCATCACGATGCTGCTCCTGGCCATGTTCTCCTGCGGTGTCGGACTCGTCCTCGCCATCGTCAACGTGCACTTCCGTGACATGCAGCACCTCGTCGGCATCGCGCTCCAGATGTGGATGTACCTGTCGCCGATCATCTACCCGATCTCGCTCGTCGAGGACGCCGCCGACAAGGCGGGGCACCCGTGGATCCTCACGCTGTACCGGCTCAACCCGATCGAGCGGTTCTCCACCGTCTTCCGGAACCTCATGTACGACAACCGATTGCCCGAGTGGGGCGATCTGCTCGCCTGCCTGGTGTGGGCATGCGCGAGCCTGGCGATCGGCTACGTGGTGTTCTCCCGGAACGAGAAGAAGTTGGCGGAACTGCTGTGAACGACGTCGCTGTCTCCGTGGAGCACCTCGCCAAGAGGTTCCGCATGTTCCACGAGCAGAACAACACCCTGAAGAGTGCGGTGATGCGCGGACGGAAGTCGGTCCACGAGGACTTCTGGGCGCTCAAGGACGTGTCGTTCGAAGTTCCTCGCGGAAGTACGTTCGGCTTGATCGGCCGGAACGGGAGCGGGAAGTCGACGCTGCTCAAGTGCCTCGCGAAGATCCTGTACCCGGACCAGGGGCGCATCCAGGTCCATGGTCGCCAGGCGTCGCTCCTCGAGGTCGGATCAGGCTTCCACCCCGAGCTGTCCGGTCGTGAGAACGTGTTCCTCAACGGCTCCATCCTCGGCATGACGAAGAAGGAAGTGACTCGCAAGTTCGACGAGATCGTCTCGTTCGCGGGCGTCGGCGACTTCATCGACCAACCCGTGAAGAACTACTCGTCCGGCATGTACGTCCGACTCGGCTTCTCGGTGGCCGTGGCTGGGACTCCCGACGTGCTCGTGGTCGACGAGGTGCTCGCTGTCGGTGACGCGACCTTCCAGAAGCGCTGCCGCACGAAGTTCCGCGAGATGCGTGAAGAGGGCCGGACGGTGATCCTCGTGTCCCACTCGATGAGCACGGTCCGCGACATGTGCGATCAGGTCGCCTGGCTCGACGCGGGGCAGCTGCGTGGCGCGGGCGACGCGACGCCGGTCATCGACGCGTACAACGCCACGGTCTGATCGAGGTTGCGCCCGTCGGCGATCGTGACCTTTAGTTGACTCAGAATCACCTATGATTCTGCCGAAACTGTTCGTTCCCTTCTGAAACGAGTCTGTCCTGAACACCCGTCTCTCCGGGGAACCGGCCACCGTTCGTCCTCGAATGCTCCGGTCCCTCGGGACGCTCGCTCTGCTCTCGATCGTCGCGATGATCGTCGGGGGAAGCGGTGCCACCGCCTACGCCGCAGCCCCAGCCACCAAGGTGACCGCCAGCGCGAACGCCAGCGGCGTCGCTCTCGGCAAGAACGTCACCATCACCGGGTCCGTGTCGGTGTCCAATCGCCCGGTCACGGAGGACGTGCGCATCGTCGGCATGCCGTCTGGGAAGACGACCTGGGTGCTGATCGGGACGACGCGTTCATCGAGCACCGGGAAGTGGACGTTCGGCTTCACCCCGACCACGAGCTACAAGCTGAAGGCAGAGGTCGTCAAGACCGCCGGCCACGGTGCAGCCGCAAGCGCGTACCTGCCGGTGGCCGTGCAAGCACAGATCTACTCGTCGGTCCCGGCCGCACGCTCGTACGCGGTTGCCGGAGCAGAGAAGTCCGCGAGCGCCGCCGTCTACGCACAGCTCGCGGGTCAACGCGTCAAACTCGTCGTCCTGCGAGGCGGGAAATGGGTCGACTCGACCGTCACACGCGTCGCCAAGGGCGGGACGTTCGTCCTGCCGTTCCGCGTCGCCGCCGGCGACACCGCCATGCGCGTCTACCTTCCTGCTTCCGGCGGTCTCATCTCGAAGCTCGGTCCGGTCCAACAGCTCACCACCGTCGCTTCCGTGGACGCCCTGTCCGCGAAGACGACGTGCGTCGGTGCCGCAGGCGCGCCTGCGACAGCGACGTGCACCAACCGCGCACTCGATGGACTCGCGCTGCCGACGACGGACGCGGCGGGGCTCTCGGCCGACACCGGCGGAGCATTCGCGAAGGGGTGCTGGACGGCGGACGGTACCGCTCTGGTCCCGAGCTGCAGCTACGGCTCGACGCAGAAGACCGCGTACCGGGTCGCGCTGGTCGGTGACTCGCATGCGGCTGGCTACGTCGCCGGCATCCGAAATCGCCTCAGTGCGCGCAACTGGCACCTCGACACGTTCCTCGGCGTCACCTGTCGGTGGTTGGGGCAATCCGCCGGTGACCCCTGCGCGCCACGGTCGGCCGACATCGAGCGACGACTCCTGGCCGGCGACTACGACATGGTGGTCGTCGCAGGGCTCCGTCAGCCCCGCAGTTCCGCGGGGAGCGCGGGGGCCGCAGCCACGTCGGAGGGCTACCGGAGGGCCTGGGCGCCCGTGCTGGCATCAGGGGCAAAGGTCGTGGCCATCGCAGACCAGCCGTACCTCACCGACGAGTTGGTCGCCTGCACCACGACCGGGGGAGCGTTCGCAGCGCAGCAGTGCTCGACGTCGCGCACGTTCGCGCTCGGGGGGATCGATCCGCTCGCGGCCGCCGTGCGGGCCTCGCCCGGCGCGTCGCTGGTCGACCTGACATCGCACTACTGCACGGCTGACGCCTGCCCGCTCGTCATCGGCGGCGTCATCGTCTTCCGAGATCGCCATCACATCTCGGGAACGTGGAGTGCCACACTCGGACCGTACGTGCTGAACGCACTCGACCAGATCAGACGAGGGGCCTGACCATGATGAACCGTGCTCGAGGACGTTCCACGGTCCTGTTGACGGCTGCGGCCGTGGCGTTGGCGGGCCTCGGGCTCGCTTCGCCCGCGACCGCAGCGAGCACTTCGGCGGTGTCGCTCCGGTCGTCGACGACAGGTGCCGCTTACGGACAGGGCATCACCTTGTCCGGCACGGTGCGCAGCGCCAGCGCACCCGTCGCTGCAGCGGTCACGGTCGAGTCGCGTGACCTCGCCAGCACGGGCTCGTGGCGAGCAGTCGCTGCGGTCAAGTCCACGGCGACCGGCACCTGGTCGACTTCGCTGCAGGCACTCAAGGGCGGCCAGTTCCGGGCACGGGCCGCCGTCGGCTCGTCGACGGTCGCGAGTGCGGTGGTGCGGGTCCAGGTCCAGCCACAGCTCTACGATGCGGCGGCGGCGGGAACGGCGGACGTCGCAGTCGGTGCTGTGCGCGAGTTCACCGGTCGGCTCCACGGCGGTCTGGCAGGCAAACGGGTGAAGGTCGAGCAGTGGACCCCGACGGGTTGGACGTTCGCCGGGCAGTCCTACGCGAAGACGGGCGGAGGTGTCTCCATCCCGGTCAAGGTCACTCGTTGGGGTGCCGGCGCCTACCGCATGGTCGTCCCGTCCGGTGACGGACTCATCGTCAAGGCGAGCGGCGTGCTGCGAGCTGGTGCCTACGGGGCCGCGACCGCGAAGCTCGACGACGGCAAGCAGTGCTGGGGTGCCGACGCAGGGGCGACTCCGACGTGCGACGGTTCCCGATGGGGCGACACCATTTCGCCCAAGCCCGCCGAATCCGAGAAGGACACGCAGGGAGCTTTCTCCTGCTACACCTCGGACGTCTCGGTGCCCGTGCCGTCGTGCCGGTACGGTTCGTCCCGTGCGGACGCACTCCGGGTAGCGGTCACCGGGGACTCGCACGGCGCGATGCTCTTGTCGGGTCTGAAAGCGACTGCATCGACGCTGAACTGGCGGGTGGACTCCTTCGTCGGCCGGGGCTGCGTGCTCGCTTCGACGAGTGCAGGGGATCCGTGCCAGAAGCGGCGGACCGACCTCGCGAAGCGGCTTGCGGCAGGCGGGTACGACGTCGTGGTCGTCACTGCCCTGCGAAGTGACTCGGTGGACCCGGCGTCATTCTCCGCCGCGTGGAAGCCGCTCATCGCGAAGGGGACGAAGGTCATCGCCGTGGCTGACGACCCGATGCAGTCCGAGGCCGCCATCTCCTGCGCAGTGGGTTCGAAGACCGCTTCGACCGCAACGAAGTGTGCGACCACGAAGTCTTCGGCCTTCGCGGTGCAGGACCCCTTGCGCGCGGCTGCGGCATCGACGCCGGGTGCAGTGCTCATCGACCAGACCGGCCGCATGTGCGACGCGGCTCGATGCCCCGTGGTCATCGGTCACGTGATGGCCTACCGTGACCGGCACCACATGTCGGCAACCTTCGTCCGAACGCTCGTCCCGTACCTCGTCCAGGAGATGGCAGGCTCGTTGTGAAAAGGCCCTCGATGATCCTCGCGCTCGTCACGGCACTCGTGGTGAGCGCGGTGACTGCGATCGACATCGCGCCGGCGCGCGCGGCCAGCACTGTTCAGTACGGCGTGGGATCGACGTCGCTGGCCAGCCCGTCGGCGGGCGGACGGTACCTCTACGTGTCGACCACCGGCACCGACTCGTACAAGCAGTACTCCCGTGTTCCTTGCCTGAAGGACCCGGCTTCGCGGCCCCCGTACCAGGACGCGTGCCCTGAGCCGAGTGCGACCGCTCCGCTGCGGACGGTGCAGGCGGCCGTGCGCTCGGCTCACGCCGGTGACGTGATCGTGGTTCGATCCGGAACGTACGCGGAGGCGATCGGCTGGGGGATCGAGCGAGGTACCAGTACTCGACCGATCGTGCTGCAGGCGGCTCCGGGCGAGCGGGTCCAGATCAGCGGCACACTCATCATGACCTCGCCCGACTACTGGACGGTGCAGGGAATCCGGTTCCTGTACAACTCCGCTGTCCAGAAGAGCGGGCAGGCAGTCGTGCTCATGTCCGGCGGAGTCGGTTGGACCTTCCGGAACAACGAAGTGACCGGATCGACCGGAGTCGCGAACCTCCTCGTCAACGCGACCACTGCGTCCGGGACGGCCAGTGCGCTCCGCGCGGCGGCGCCACGTGACTTCCGGATCGCTGGGAACTGCATCCACGACAATCGAGCGACCGGCACCCAGGGCACCGATCACAACATCTACCTCATGTCGAGCATCTACTCGACCGGCGGCGTCATCGAGAGGAACCTCATCGCGGGAGCGCCGCGTGGGTCGAACATCAAGGCGGCCGGGAGCACACCGAGCACCGCCAACGGAAGCCCGCGCAACGTGTCGATCCGCTACAACACGATGCTGGCGGCAGCCTCCGGCGTCACGATCGGACTCAAGGCCCAGGCCGTCGTCGCCCAGCGCAACGTGATCGCGCTGCCATCCGGGTCCGGTCCGTACGACGGTGCGGTGAAGACCTACCAGCTCGCGGCCCCGGGGAAGAACGCGGCGACGGACTCGCTCTTGTCGGGCTACGCGAGGCCGGTGTCGGAGGACTACGGAGTGAGCGCGCACCTGTTCACCGCCAGGAACAACACGAAGACGCCGTTCTCGTACACCGGATCCATCGCCAACTGCACCGCGCGCGCGTCGTCGGCGGCTGTGCTCGCGAACTACGGGCAGTACGCAGGATGAGTGCCGCCGAGGGATCGACATCCAGCAGGGCAGGAGACGAGGGTTCCGCTGTCCCTGAGTGCAGTGATGCCCCGCCGACCTCCGCTGAGCTCCGAGACACGGTGGCCCGGCTCGAGCGCGAGGTCGCGAGCCTCCGGAACGAGTTGTTCCCTTCGTCGACGTTCGCTTCGTCCGTCCGGCGCGGCGAACGTGTCCGCGTGGACGAGCGCGTCCGGATGCACAGTTCGGACGAGGCTCCCATCGAGCTCGCGGACGACGTGAACATCTACCGTGGGGCGGAACTCTTCGGGCCGCTCACGATCGGTCGCGGCACCTTCCTCAACCGCGACGTGTACGTGAAACCGGGTGTCACCTTCGGCGTGCGGGTCGCGGTCGGCCCCTTCACTCGGTTCCTCACCGAGGGCCACGAGATCGGGGTCCGGGCGTCGCGAGCTGGCAAGAAGAGCTCGAAGCCGATCAGGGTGGACGACGGCGCGTGGATCGGCGGGGACGTCACGGTGCTCGGTGGTGTGACGATCGGCGCCGGTTCGGTGGTGGCGTCCGGTTCCCTGGTCAACCGGGACGTGCAGCCGAACACGGTGGTCGCCGGTGTGCCCGCGCGGCTCGTTCGGACGATCGGCGCCGAATCGATCCCGAACCCTCCGGAAGCCGATCAGGGCGTTCCGGACGGCCGCCGCCGGCGCTGGCTCTCGCCGCGTCGGTGAACCAATAGGCTTGTCTGTCGTGGAGAACGACTACGCGGAGGACGTCCACGGCGTCCGGGTCGTCCGATGGAACCCCGGTGCCGATGGCGGCGGCCGGGTCGACAACTTCGGAGACCTTCTCGGGCCCCTTCTCACCCGTCGTCTCGTGAGCAGCCCGGCCGAGCAGGACGCGCGCCCGCCGTCCTTGCTCACCATCGGTTCGATCATGCAGTTCGCTGAGCCTGGCGATGTCGTCTGGGGTTCCGGCGTTAACGCGAAACTGCGTCCCCGTCGCCTGGACCCACGGCGGGTGTTCGACGTCCGAGCCGTCCGAGGACCACTGACCGCGGTCGCCCTCGAGTCGGAGGGCAGCAGCGTTCCGCCCTGCTTCGGCGACCCTGGTGTTCTCCTGCCCGCACTGTTCCCGGAGACCGCGGTGTTGGCATCGCCCGAGCGCAAACGACATGCCGTCGTCGTCGTCCCGAACGTGAACGACGTCGGACTCGATGCTGCTGGCGAGCACGTGGTGAGTCCGACCGGAGCGCCTTGGCAGGTGATCGAGGAGTTGCTTGCTGGCGACCTCGTCGTGGGGACGTCCTTGCACGCGATCATCACGGCTGAGGCGTACGGAGTCCCAGCCCGAGCTGTCCGGTCATCGACGGAGAGCCCGGTGAAGTACGTCGACTACTACGAGGGCACCGGGCGCACCGACGTCGTCATCGCGGAGAGCGTCGAGGAAGCGATCGCGCTCGGCGGGGCCGAGGCGCCGGACGTACGGCACCGGACCGCGCTGCTCGAAGCCTTCCCGAGCGAGCTCTGGACAGGCGATCCTCCTCCGGCGTCCATCCCGGTTCGGTCTCTCGCGACGGTGGTGTCCGAGACGACCGAACGTGCGCTGACTGCTCGGCCCGGGGCCACTCTCGATGCCTGGAAGGAGATCGCGCGGAGGATCGCTGTCCCGGTGCTGCGAGACCGAGCCATGGTGCTGGACGACGCCGAACTCGAGCGCGTCGTCAGCGACGTCCGTCGACTCGACGCCGCCGGCATGCTCCAGGGTGTCGACGAGCGTTGGAATCGGACTCGCGATCTGGCGAGGTACCGGCTCGGCGATGCGCTCCGTCGAAGTGCGATCCTGAACGTGCGGGGAGCGGACTCGGTACTCGACCACGTCCAGCGAGCGGGGGACGACGGGCGCCTCGTGGTCGGCGGGAGTCTTCAGCTGCCCGACGGCGGGCTCGACGACTTCACGGTGTCGCTGTTGATCGCGGACGACCGACTCCTCGACCGGCACCCGGTCGAAGACGTCATCTGGGACGAGGTCGAGCCCACCATCGGAACCGTCCGGTGGTCAGCAGAGGTCCCGCTCGCGGAGACGCCGAACGGCGACTGGGTCCTCGTCGTACACATCGACGGTCCTGGTGGATCGCGTGATGTCGTGGTCAGGTCGGCGCCCACGATGACGTTCCCACGCTGGTGGCACGACGGTTCGCCCTACCGGGTCGACCGGACAGGACGAGGGTTCGCCGTCATCCACAAGGAGATCGAAGCATCGTGAGTACGCCGCTCCCGGCACAGGACGACCATCTGCGTCGCGACACGGAACCGCTCCTCTCCGTCGTGATCCCGACCCACGACGTCGAACCGTGGATCGACGAGCTCCTCGGAAGCGTTCTCGAGTGCACCCTCACTTCGATGGAGGTCGTCGTCGTCGATGATCATTCCTCCGACGGAACGTTCGAGCGTCTGACCGACTTCGCGTCGGCGGACCCTCGCGTCCGGGTCGTCCGTGCACACAAGCGAGGCGGCGCAGGCGCTCGCAATGTGGGACTGGCGGTCTCTCGCGGCAAGTACATCGCTTTCGCGGACGGTGACGACATCGTGCCCCCGGGAGCGTACGAGCGCCTGGTCGCATCGCTCGAGGAGTCGGGCTCGGACATAGCGTTCGGCGACTGGCTGAAGTTCTCCTCCGTTCGGACCTGGCAGCCGTCGAAGAACTGGCGTGTGTTCGACGAGTCACGAGCCGAGGCCACGATCACCGACGTGCCAGCGCTGATCCGGGGCCGAGCGGTGTGGAACAAGGTCTTCCGTCGAACCTTCCTGACCGCGATCGGGCTCGAGTTCCCGGAGGTGCCACGGTCGAACGACATCGTGCCGATGACACGCACGTACCTCTCCGCGCGGACCATCGACGTCCTGCCGGACTGTGTCTACCTCTACCGTGACCGGCCCGGCACCGGATCCATGACCTCGCGCGCGGGAGCCGACGCGGCGGCTGTGAGCTACTTCACCCAAGAAGCAGCGTGCGCCGAGCTCGTCTCGGCGCACGGGGACACCGGGCTCGCGAAGACGTACTCATCGCTCGTGTTCGATGCCGATGCTTGGCTCCACCTCAGCCGGTTCCTCCGTTCGGTCTCGTCCGATCGTGTCCGGGCAAGCGGAGCGCTCGCGGCGCTGGAGCACCTGGTGGAAGCCACGCCGCACTGGTCACTACCGGTTGCGACGCCGCACAAGCAGGTGTTGTGGTGCCTGGTCATGGCCGGCGAACTCGACGTGGCGATCCGCTTCAACCGCCTCGAGGAAGATGCCCGACAACGGGACACCTACGACGTGGAGACGCTGGACGCCTGGGTCGACGCCCTTGAGGTCATCGCTCGCCGGACCGATGTCCTGCCCAAGGTGAGTCGCGAACGAATCGTGACGGACGGCTTGGCGACCGTCCTGCTGCACCACGCACGCGATGTCGGACGCGACGCCGTCGACGCGCTGACCGAGCGGGTGGCCGGTGCTGGCCTGGCGGACTCGATCGACCTCGCCGCGGTGAAGCGCGGCCCCGTGCGTCAGGTCGTCCGCGCTCTGCAGCTCCGCGAGCCAGGGGCGGTCTGGCTGATCTCGACCAGCATCCGCACACGACTCGTCGTCGACGACGTTCGCCTCGACAGAACCGGTGCAGTTCTCAGTGGACCAGTCGAGCTGCTGGGTGACGACGTCCGCCTGACGGTCATCGCACGCGCCCAGGGTACGGCGGGGACGTTCCGGATACGACCCGAGGCAGAAGCCGCGAGGTGGTCCGTGGCCGTGCCGTCGCACCGGGTTGCTCTGGGCCGCTGGGACCTTGTGGGCGAGTACGCGATCGGGGCTGCGACGGTCGAGGTCCCGGTCGTCACGGCACGGATGCAGCTCCCGCTTCCCGAACGATTCGACACGCTCCGCGTCCTCGGGGACCGGTCTCGCAATTGGCGGGTGGTCCTGGAACGTCGTCGCGCTGCGGCTTCGCGTGCGGCGCTGAAGGTCGTTCGGCAGGTCGTGCCTCGGCGCTGAAGCCCCCTCTTGAACGGGCGGCCGCACGAGGACGCGTTTCCGGTCAGGATCCCGATGTCGCATCCGATTGGTCAGCACGTGCCGTGAGCGCAGCTTCGAGTGCGTCTGCGAAGCGGACCGACACGTTCCACGGTGACAGTCGCCGTGAGAAGGCGTCGTGCGTCGTGACCGGCGCGTAGGTGTCCGGCGACGCCAGAGCCGCTGCGATCCCTGACTCTGGTTCCTCGGGATCGTAGAACGCGATCCAGTCCTCGCCTTCGAACTCATCGCGAAGGTGGGGCTCGCCCGGCAGGAGTGCTCGGACCCCGAACGTCGCGGCGAGGTGGAGGCTCCCCGAGTTCAAGATCGCCCGGTAGGGGTACACGGCGACGTCGGCGGCTCGGAACCACCGGTCGACGTCCTCATCGCGGATGAACGAGTGGTCCCGGATGACCCGCACCCGGCTGGGGAGCGAGTCCTCGACCACGGCGAGGTCTTCTGGACGCGTCCTGCCCGCAAGGAGCAGGACCGTCCTGCGGGACTCGTCGTCAGGAAGTTCGTCGACGGCGGCGAAGAGTGCGTCGAGCCCCTTGTACGGTCGCATCTGCCCGAAGAAGAGCACTGCGCGGTCCGTCGGCCCGATGCCGAGCTCACGGCGAGCGGACCGTCGATCCGACGTGTTCGAGTAGACCCCTTGGTAGCTCGGGTGGGGAATCTGCACGACGCGCTCGGAGGGGAGCGCGTAATGCTCGGCGGTCATGTCCACCGTCGCCGGCGACAGCGCGTGGATGACGTCGGCTCTGGCCGCGAGTTGCCGACACAGCTCGATCTCGGAGTCGCGGAACTTCGCATCGTGGGGGAGGACGTTGTGGATCGTCCACACCAGCAACACCCCACGTCGCTGCGCTTCGTCGACGGCGGTGACGAACCGGGCAAGACGCGAGCGTGCGTCCTCCGCGTCCTCCGCGCGCTGCACGATCGGCGCAGTCCAGTGCAGGTGGAAGACGTCGCCGGCCCCGAGACGCTCGAGGAGCGCGACACCGCTCGCGAATGCGGTCGCGTGCAACATGTCGAAGCCACGAGTGCGAGGGGCGAGGTACAGGTAGTTCAAGTACGGGTTGTCCTCCCACGCGGGGAAGACGCCGATCCGGCGGGTGCTCAGCATTGCGCTCCTCGGTGGACTTCAGTTGGCGAACAAGACGAGCGACAGCAGCCTGCCGACACTGGGCCCGGCAGCTGCCAACGGCTCTCGTCGGTCGACCAGGTGCCACCGCGCGTTCGCCAACAGCGGTTCGTAGGACGGCAGCAGATCATCAGGGAGAACCCCGACCAGGTCTCGCATGAGCTCCACGAGGACTTCGCGGTTCTCGATCGAGGAGCCCAGGCCCCGTGCAGCAGCGATGCTGGCAGAGAGTTCGGTCGACGCCGTGGCGGGGACACCGCTCCCGAACACACTGAGAGCGGGGACCTCCGAATCCTGCAGCGGACCACCGAGTTCCGTGAGCGTGAGCGCGGCACGCCCTGCCGCAGCGGGATCCGTCGTCTGTGCGTCACGAGAGCGGAGCACCGTTTCGAGGACATCGAGTCCGTCGGCGCCGTCGAAGTGGGCGCTCGTCGTCGCGACCGCGGCGGAACTCAGCGTGTGCAACGGATGGACAGCGGGACGGCCCGAACGCGCCGCGGAGACGTACCGAGGGGCTCGGAAGGCGACGTAGTGCTGCTGCGACGACGACGGGGACGTCGGATCACCGCCGATCGATCGCAGCCCCTTCTTCACCTGTGCGACGTAGGCCTCCGCAGCTGCACCCTCCAGACCCGATTCGGCCTGCATGCCCTCAGCCGACTCCGCGCCCCAGATGCGTCGGGCGATGGCGTTCCCGGCGGAGTCCACCGTCACCGTCGTTGTTTCGTGCGCAGCCTGGGTCGAAGGTGCCACGACGTCGTACAGTCCCAAACCGGTGGCTGCCCAGCCCGACAACGCCGCAGCGTCCGAGATCTCCGGCACAGCCTCGATCGCCCGGCCGCCTGCCCGGCCGTGCAGTCGCTCGACGGCGCCGGCGTCGGCTTGCAGCGTGACTCCTCCCTCAGTGCCCGCGAGGTCGAGTGCGCCTTGCAGCACGGCATCGCCGTCCGGAGACAGGTGGACGGACGTCGGCAGGATGCCAGGGACCTCGCGGAGCACCGATGCGAGGAAACCGGCAGACCGTCGGGCTGCATCGACGGGAGCGGAACTCGATTCGAGAAGCGTGCCGAGCGATGTCTCGTCCGTGTCGACGAGGAGCGGGCGACTGCACTGCACCGTCACGCCGCGTCCCGGGGCGACCATGGTGATCTCCCGCACCACCGTCTCGGTGGACAAGTTCTGGGCTGTTCGCCAGGACAGGCCGGTTCGGGCGAGCAGCGCCTCAGCATTCGGCGAATTGACGAGCCCGAAGCGGTCCCTCAGGTCGGTGAGCACCAACAGCGAGTCCGAGAACGCGACGAATCCGGGTCCGTGCGCCTGCAACACCGGAACGGTCCCGAAGAGGTCGTTGCCGAGGCGCAGCTCGTGACGGGTCCAGGAGGCCTGCACGAACGAGCCGGACGGGGTCACTCCGCCGCGTGGTCGCGCACGGTCCGATCGCTGCCAGCCGGCACTGCCGAACGCCACGAACGAGGCGGCCTCGGACATCGCGACACCCGTGAAGAAGGACCTGCCTCGAATGGCCGAGGCGACGTCCGGGCTCACGATCCGGACGGAGAAGGTCCCGTTCAAGCGTGTCGACCACTGTTCGGACGCGGGGGACTTCCTGAGTCTCAGCCAATCGTCGATCGAAGCTGTGGCTGAGTCGTCGTGCACGACGATGAGGTATCTCGACACCACACGATCCTACGGGCCGTCGGGGAGCGGGAGTGGCGTCGCCGTGCCGCGATGCCATCAGGACTTGAGCAATGCGCTATTCTCACGCAGTGTCGCATCGTCGTTCTGTGAGGATCGAGATCCAGGCCCTCCGCGCTGCGGCAGTGCTCTCGGTCGTCCTCTACCACCTCTGGCCGAATCGACTGCCGGGGGGTTTCGTCGGCGTCGACGTGTTCTTCGCCATCTCGGGGTTCCTGATCACCGGGCACCTCCTCAGCGAGGTCGCGCGGACCGGACGGATCGCCGTGGGCACGTTCTGGGCGCGTCGGGTCCGACGCCTCTTGCCGGCCTCGTTGCTCGTGCTCCTCGCGACGGCGGTGGCAGTGCTGCTCGTCGTGCCGAGGACGTACTGGACACAGTTCTCCCACGCGATCCTGGGCAGCACGCTCTACGCCGAGAACTGGGTGCTCGCCTCTCAGGCTGTCGACTACCTCGCCGCGGACAACACCGTCACACCCGTCCAGCACTTCTGGTCCCTCGGGGTTGAAGAGCAGTTCTACCTCGTGTGGCCGGTACTGCTGCTCCTGACGGTCCTCGTTGCACGCCGTCACGCGCACCGGGGCGTCGTTGTGGTGCTCTCGGTGCTCTTCGCGGGCTCACTCGCCCTCTCGGTGTACACCACGGCGACCAACCCGAGCCTGGCGTACTTCGGGACGCACATCCGGGTGTGGGAGTTCGCAGCAGGTGGGCTCGTGGCAGCGGTGCAACCCGGGGTGCTGCGTGTCGACGTCCGCGTGCGCGCAGCGCTCTCGTGGTTGGGCTGGGCGGGGATCGCCGCGACCCTGTTGCTGTTCACCGGGGAGACCCCGTTCCCGAGCGCCACCGCGCTGCTCCCGGTTCTGGCGACCTTGGCAGTGATCGTCGCGGGTGCGCCCGCCGCCGGAGACGAACGGATCGACCGTTGGACTCCGACGGGGTTCATGGGCTTCGGGCCTGTGCAGGTGCTCGGGGACCTGTCGTACTCCTTGTACCTCTGGCACTGGCCCTTGATCGTCATCGTCCCGTTCGCGACGGGTCGCCCTCTCGGCTTCGTCGACAAGGTCGTGATCCTCGTCGCCGGGGTGCTGCTCGCGGCCCTCACGAAGCGGTTCGTCGAGGACACCACCCGGAACGCGATGTCGAGCGCGCGCCGCCGCAACGTGCTCACGTTCGGAGCAGCGGGCCTTGCCATGGCGCTCGTCGCCGCGGTCCCGCTCGGGACCGTTCAGTACACGCAGACCATTCAAGCTCGGAGTGCGGCAGCAGCCAACAAGCTGGCCTCGAGCGGTTCTGATTGCTTCGGCGCACCCGCGATGCTGTCGACCAACACGTGCGACGATCGCCCCAAGGCCGCTGCGCTGCTCCCGGACCGGGCGAGCTTGTTCGACGACACCGGGGGCGCTTTCTCCTGCTACCGCCCAGCGGGCCAGGCAACCCTCCAACGCTGTTCCTTCGGAGCGGAGGCCACCGACGCGAAGAAGGTAGCGCTGGTCGGTGACTCCCACGCAGCGATGCTCATCCCCGGGCTCCGCGACCGCGCCGCCCGAGCCGGGTGGCACGTGGACACGTTCGTCGGGAACGGCGGTGTCTGGCGCCTACCCGACTCGGTTCCGGCGGGAAGTGACCGGGACTACCTCCAGGCGCTCCAAGACGCTCTGGTCGGGGGCGGTTACGACATGATCCTGACAACCGCCCATCGAGACCTGCAGACGACCGACTCGCGACAGCGCACGATCGTCCCGGCGATCGACGGCGCCTGGCGGGTTGCTCAGGAGGCCGGGAGCAAGGTCGTTCCGATCCTGGACAACCCGGAGATCACGACGGGAGCACTTTCCTGCGTCTCAGACGCCCCGGCCGATCAACGGTCCTTCGACTCGTGCTCGGTTCCCGAGCAGCAGGGACTCGGGGGTGCTGATTACAACGGCCTGGCGGCCGACGCGGCGGGGATCGCAGCTGTGGACCTCCACCAGTACTTCTGTCGTGACGACACCTGCCCGGTCGTCATCGGCGGGGTCATCGTCTACCGTGACGCCCACCACATGACGGCCACCTACAGCAAGACGCTCGCGCCGTTCCTCGTGGAGGCCGCCGAGCGGGACGTCGATTAGTGCGAGTTCGTTTCGTCGTCGCTGGCCTCGTTGTGCTCGTCCTGTCCGCTGCGGCGGTCATCGCGGTTCCCATCGTCCTGGCCGCCACGCCGCAGGGGTCGGACGGGCGGATCGACGCTTCGACAACGGCCTCATCGGTGCCGTCCGCTGGAGCTCCGACGAGCACGCCCACGCTCGCACCGACGGGCGCACCGATCCGGGTTGCGGTGGTCGGAGACTCGCTCAGCGCCGGGGCGTCGGGGTACCTCGGCAACGGCCTCGACTCCGGCAGCTGGATGACCTACGCGCAGGGCGGTCGGATCGAGTACGCGGGCGGCTGGGCGCACGCGGGAGCGACCCCCGAGGAGATGGCAGCTGCCGTCCGACCGCTGAGCGATGTGGACGTCCTGGTGATCATCGCGGGAACCAATGCAGTCCGGGTCGGAGTGTCATTCGAGCAGGAACGATCCGCGTACGACCAGATCGTCAGGACGATCAAGCCTCGGCAGGTGATCGTCTCCTCGATCCCTCCCTACGTCCCCAATCCACGCGGTGGAGTCCGGTACAACCGGGAGCTTCGCGCCTACGTGCAGACCAAGGGGTGGGACTGGTTCGACGCGTGGGACTTCGCGCGTGACGGCAACGGTTGGAAGACCGGATTCTCCATCGACGGCGTCCACCCCGGTTCGATCGATGGCTACCGCGCTCTCGGCAGGAACCTCCGCTGGCACATCCTCGACACCGCCGGCTGACCGACGGCGTCAGATGCTCCGAACGGCGTGCTCGACCTCGTGCAGGACGCAGCAGAAGGACTCGCCGTCGACCACGAAGGCATCACGTCGAGGAATCGGGTCTCCGCATTCGGCGCAGTGCACCACGGAGCGGTGTGTGATGCGTCCGAGGTGATCGACGAGTGACATGCCGCGACGGTACGCTGCGACCCAGTGCTCACGCCTCGGACAGGCTGGCAGAACGGTCAGACACCACCGTGAGCTGGCCGCGAGGCCGGGTTCACGATCTCAGCCCAGTGCCCGGACGACCCGCTCGGCTCCGGCATCCGCCGAAACCACCTCGGCGAAGTCCCCGTCGGCCACGACCTGTCCCGCCGCGAGCCACACGACGTTCCGCGCACCCGGCTGCGGCACGAACGACGGGACTACCGTTCCCGAACCGCCAGCGACCAGCACCGTGACGTCGTCCAGTCCGCTCGACCCCCGGTACCAGGACGTCGGCAGGTCGACCTGCACGGAGTGACCGGCAGTCTCGAGCGCCGTCACGAGCGCGCTGACGTCCGCCACCCGGGTCCCGTCGTGCTTCACCGCGACGCGAAGGCCAACAGCCCCAGCAGCCCCGAGAAGGTCCCGGACGACGATCGGCCGCGACGACCGCACCATCACGGCGTGCCCCTTCGGCAGCCCCGGATCGACCCCGAGCCACCGCAGTCCGGCGGCCTCGTAGTGCCCTGCTGCGTCCGCCGCCGGGTACTGCCCACGCCAGCGCTCGTCGAACACGCGCCGGTTGTCCACGCGGGCGTCGTCACGACCGGGGGTGCGGCTCTCGTGGTGCACGACGACCGAGGACGGCACGACGGCGAAGGCCGAGCCGTCCGGTGACGCGGCGAGGGCCCGGAGGCACAGGTCGACGTCCTCGAGCCCGTTCGCGAACACCGGGTCGAACCCGTGCCAGCGGATCAGGTCGACGGCCCGGAACGCAGCGGCAGCAGCAGTGATCGCCGAGAAGCGGCGACCACCGGCAGCGCCCAGCCGGGCGGCGTCCGTCCCGACACCCGCGAACGCCCGCGAAGCGTCGTACCGCGGGTGGTCGCCCAGGAAGTGCCAGGGCAGCACCTTGTCCCCGCCGAACACCGTGCCCGCTGCCTGCACGACCCCGTCCGGGTACACGAGCAGCGGTTGCGCGCCGAGCACCGTCGGGTCGTCCAGCGCGGCGACGAGCGGCCGCAGCCATCCGGTCGTGACCTCGGTGTCGTTGTTGAGCATGACGACGGTGCCGCCGGTGGACCGGGCCAGGCCGAGGTCGCTGCCCAGCCCGAAGTTCCGGTTCCGGTCCTCGCGCTGCAGCAGGACCCGCGGCTCGTCGCCGAACCAGGCTCCGAGCACAGCGGACACCGAGCGGGGGGACCCGTTGTCGATCAGCACGACCTCGACCCGGTCGCCTTCGTGGTCGGCGGCGTGCAGCACGGCGTCCACGGCGCGCCGGGTCATCGTCCAATCGCGGAACACCGGCACGACGACGGAGACCAGCTCGGCGTCGCGCGCCGGTACGGCGTCGGCGAGGGCGTCCCAGTCGATGCGGTGGCGGGCGAGGGCGACCTCCTGCCACGACGCGGGCTGCGCGGAGGAGAGCCGTCGGGGGTCGCGGACGTTGTCGTAGTCGACGCCGATGACGGGCACGTACGCGGGCACGCCGGAGCGCTTCCCGATGCGCAGCAGCCACTCCCAGTCGATCCAGCGGCGCAGGGTCTCGTCGAACGGCCCGGCGGCGGCGACGTCGCGACGGACGACGAGCGCGTTCAGGTCGATGAAGTTGCCGGCGAGCAGGTCGTCGAGCGTGCCGTCCTCGCCGCGGTACGTCTCGGCGGGCGCGGTGGAGTCGTCGGCGTTGTTCGCGCCGATCATCCGGACGCCGGTGTGCACGCCGGGCCCGTCCGTCTCGAGCAGCCCGGCGAGTGCGGCGGACAGGTGCTCGGGCCGCCAGGTGTTGTCGGCGTCGAGGAACGCGACGAAGTCGCCGCGGGCGGCCGCGAGTCCGGTGTTGCGCGCCGCTCCGGCTCCGCCGTTCTCCCGCTCGACCAGACGGACGCGCGGCTCGTCGGCGGCGATGCGCCGCACGACGTCGGCGGTCTCGTCGCCGGATCCGTCGTCGACGACGAGGAGTTCCCAGTTCGCGTGCTGCTGCGCGCGCACCGAGGCGATCGCCGCGCCGACCACGTCGGCACGCCGGTACACCGGCATCACGATCGACACGAGCGGTTGCTCCGCGTCGCGCCGTGCGACCCCGCGCGGGTAGCGGGCGAGTGCCTCGGTGACGTCGGGTCCGTCCCACGTGGCCCGGTAGCGACGCCGGGTCCGGTACTGCGCGTCGGCGAAGGCGCGGGCAGCGGAGACGGCTGCGTCGCGTGCAACGCCCCAGGTGGGTGCGTGGCCACGGCGGCCGGGAGGCACGGGGAGCGTGGTCGCGTCGGTCGCGTTCCGCAGGAAGGCATGGAGCGCATCGAGCGTGGACGCCGGGCGGTCGGCTTCCGGCACCGAGGCGGCGTACACGCCGGCGTCGAAGAGCGGTCCGGTCTGGAAGAGCTCCGGGCCCTCCTGGTGCAGGGCGTCGTACCAGGACATCGCGGGGACGGGCTGGTGCTCGCGCATCCACTCGTGCTCGATGAGCGGGTGCAGCGAGAGCCCCCGCTGCCCGTCGTTGTGCACGTAGAAGGCGATGGCCTCCGCGTCGCTGTCGAACGTCCGTCCGGTCTGCGCTTCGAGGTACGCGCGGTCGAGGACACCGAACTCGGCGATCCGCCGGGCCCAACGGTCGAGCCGGTCCGTGACGGTCAACGGCTTCTCGGGGCCACGGAACGGACGCGCCAGGCGTCGCGCGACGCGGCCGAGGCCCTTCGCCTCGGCCATCAGCGGCGACCCGGCAGTCGTGCGGCGACCTTGGCGATCGCCTGGCCGGTGCGGAACGAGCGGCTCGCGCGCAGGTCGTCGAGTTCGCGGCGGAGCCGGGTGACCTCGTCGGAGGCGTTCGCCGCCGCGACCTCGGCGGCGGTGAGGTCGAGGGGGAGGAGCGCTGCCCAACGGCCCTCGAGGGCCTCGGAGCGCGACGCGAGCGGTGCGGCCAGGCGACGGTCGAGCTCTGCGCGCGCCGCGACGAGTCCGCCGTGGGTCGTGGCGACGACGTGCGGGTCCAGCAGGGCGGCGACCTGGTCGGCTCCGGCCCGGTGCGCTCGTGACGACCACGGTGTCGAGGTCGGCTCGGTCCGGACGACGACGAGCTCGAGCGACCGCCGGTTGGCGGCGACGACCTCGGCGGGCGTGGGGTCCACGAGG
This sequence comes from Curtobacterium sp. PvP017, assembly GCF_054060195.1. NCBI lineage: Bacteria > Bacillati > Actinomycetota > Actinomycetes > Micrococcales > Microbacteriaceae > Curtobacterium > Curtobacterium sp. PvP017. Next base: position 103,153 of record NZ_JBSSCY010000006.1, on the reverse strand, counting down.
ACGGTGACGGTGACGAGGTCGTCCGGGTTCGGGGTGTCGGAGGTGACCGTCCACCCGCCGGGGGCCGACGTGCCGGGGGCGAGCCGGGCCTCCAGGTCGAAGCCGTCCGCGTAGGCCGCGTCGATCTCGCGGACCAGGCCACCGGCGTCCGCGACGTGCCGCAGGTCGACGGCGAGGCGGGGCGGGGGGCCCGCGGGTACCAGGGCGTCGGCGAAGCGCTCCGTCGCCGTCGAGCCGTGTCGCTGGTAGGCGGCGACTGCGTCCGGCAGGAACGGGTAGCGGCGCTCGAGTTCGCGCTGGTGGGCGGCCCGCAGGGCGTTGCGGTTGCCCGAGAAGCTCTTGCCGCCGGCGTGCAGGACCAGCGCGCGGTTGGCGATCCGCGACGTCCAGCCGTGCTCGGCGAGGCGCAGGCAGTAGTCGTTCTCCTCGCCGTACCCGGGGGCGAAGGCGTCGTCGAACAGCCCGTGCTCCGCGATCAGCTCGCGGCGGGTGAGAAAGCAGAAGCCCATCGCGACGGGCAGGACCTGCGAGACCGGCAGGAGCGGGGCGACCGCATCCCAGACGGCCCGCGTGCGCTCCTCGGTGCGTGCGGCGCCGCGGTTCGTCAGGCGGTAGGGGATGCTCGCGATCGTGGCGTTGTCACTGCGCGCGGTGACGACGCCGGTGCGGTCCTCGTCGAGCACGTCGAGCATGGCGTCCAGGAAGCCCGCGGTGGGGACGGCGTCGCTGTTGAGGAGCAGGACTGCCTCGCCGGCGTCGCCGGCGTCGTCGGTGCCGCGGTCGAGTTCGAGGACGGCGCGGTTGCAGGTGCCCACGAACCCGAGGTTGCGGTCGTTGCGCTCGTACCGGAACCCGGGGCGGCCGTCGATCCGCTCGAGCAGGGCGCGCTCGATCGCGTCGGCGTCGGGGCCGCAGTCGTTGACGAGCAGCACGCGGTGCACGGACGTGTCGAGGTGCTCGACGAGCCCGTCCACGCAGCGCAGCAGGGACTCGAGGTCCCCGTAGACGGGGACGACGACGAGGGTGGTGCGGGTCATCGGGTGGACTCCTCGTGGTGGTGCTGGCCGTCGTGCTCGATCGCGGTGGCGAGTGCGTCGACTGCTGCGTCGAGCGGACCGCCGAGCGCGTGCTCCGCGAGCGGGGCGAAGCCGGTGGGGCCCTCGGCGGCGGCGCGGCGGACGGCGTCGGCCACGGCCAGGCCGAGCGACCGGGCGTCGGCAGGGACCGCTGCCAGGTTGGGGTGCAGGTGCTCCCGGGTGCCGCGGAACTCGTTCGTGACCACGCGGGCACCGGAGATCGCGCCGTCGAACGGCGGGTGGCTCGGGTGCGGACTGTGCTGCAGCGAGAGCACGACGTTGGTCGAGGCGATGAAGCGGAAGTAGTCGTCCCACGGCATCGTGCCGTGGCTCACGAGCTTGACGTCGCCGCGCCCGCCGTCGAGCTCGACGTCGCCGTGCTGCTCGCCGGCCGAGTGGAACTCCACCCGGATGCCGTCGGCCGCGAGCTCCTGCACCGCGACGCGCAGGGCGGCGACGCCGAGCCGGAACAGGTTGCGGTGCTTGCTCGGGCGTCCGTAGAACAGCACCCGGACCACGTCCTCGTGCTGTCGGGCAGCCGCGACGCGCTCGAGCAGCTCGACGTCCAGGTGTGGTGCGAAGGTGCGCTCCGGCGGCACGTCCAGGTCCTCGACGTCGGCGAGGTACTTCCGCAGGGGTTCCGAGTTGACGAGCATGCGGAAGCCGGCGCGGTAGGTCGAGGCGGCCACGGCGTACTCGGTCGACCACGGGCTGAAGCCGGGCTCGTAGTCCTGCACCAGGTACGCCACCCGGTCGTGGGGGACGACCCCGGCGGTGACCGCGACGTCGAGCGGGTGCGCGGTCTTCCAGTGCGTTGCGATCCAGACGTCGTCGCGGCCGAACTCGGTGTCCAGGACGTCCTCGCGACGGACCACGCGGACGCCCGGGCGGCCGTCGGCCCGCGACTCCGGGAACCGGTCCGCCACGAGCGCCTCGGCCGCGGCGGCACTGTTGCCCGGCGTGGTCCAGCGGACCATGACCACCCGAACCGACCGGTCCAGTCGCGCACCGAGGGCGAGCGCGACGGCCAACGCCGTCTGGACCCCAGCGAACGCCGCGCCCTCGCGGAGCTCGTCCACCACGAGCACCACCTCGGGCTCGCGGTCCACGGTCCGGATGCCCGCCAGGGCAAGGCTCGTCTCGACCAGCCCCTCGAACGGACGGGCGGCCAGTGGTGCTCGGTCGCGCTCGCGCCGTGCCACGCCGACGTCCACGCGGGACACCGTCCGCCCCAGCCGCTCGCGGACGTCGTTGCGGTAGTGGCCGTCCCGCGCGTACCGCTCGTTCACCCGGACGAGGTCGCTGACGAGGCGCCGTGCCTTCTCGAAGTTCATCGACCCTCACGTTACTGGGCGTGGGGGTGCACCTCGGTAGGCTTGTCCCCTGATGATGCAGCGAATCGACCTCCGTGGTGGCCTGCCCGCCCGTGCCGAACTCCTCCGACTCATGCCGCGCGCCGTGGGCGACGTCTCGCACGCGGTCGACGCCGCCCGCGAGCTCGTCGAGGACGTCCGACACCGCGGAGCGGACGCGCTGCGCGACCAGGCCGAACGCTTCGACGGCGGCGCCCCGGCGAACGTCCGGGTGCCGGTCGCCGAGATCGCGGCAGCCGTCGCCGGGCTGACCCCCGAACTGCGGGAAGCGCTCGACGAAGCCATCCGTCGTGTCCGTGCCGCGAGCGCCGCGCAGGTGCCGGCCGGCTCCGTCACCACGCTCGCCGACGGCGCCGAGGTGCACCAGCGCTGGCAGCCGATGCGCCGTGTCGGGCTCTACGTCCCCGGTGGCAAGGCCGTCTACCCGTCGAGCGTCGTCATGAACGTCGTCCCCGCACAGGTCGCCGGGGTCCGTTCGATCGCGCTCGTGTCCCCGCCGCAGCGCGACCACGGCGGTGCGGTCCACCCGACCATCCTGGCCGCGGCCGGGCTGCTCGGCATCGACGAGGTCTACGCGATGGGCGGTGCCGGCGCGGTCGGCGCGCTGGCGTACGGCGTCCCCGCGATCGACCTCGAGCCCGTCGACCTGGTCACCGGTCCGGGCAACAACTACGTGGCCGCGGCGAAGCGCCTGGTTCGCGGGGTCGTCGGCATCGACGCCGAGGCCGGCGCCACCGAGATACTCGTGATCGCGGACGAGACCGCCGACCCCGGGTTCGTCGCCGCCGACCTCATCAGCCAGGCCGAGCACGACGAGCAGGCCGGCAGTGTGCTGGTGACGACGTCGGCGACGTTCGCCGATGCGGTGGAAGCCGCCATCCCGGAGCGCACGGCGGTGCTCGGGACGGCTGCGCGCCTCCAGACCGCCCTGGACGGACCGCAGTCCGCGATCGTGCTGGTGGACTCGCTCACGGACGCCGCGACCGTGAGCAACGCGTACGGACCGGAGCACCTGGAGATCCAGACCGCCGACGACGACGCGGTGCTCGCCGACATCGACGCCGCCGGAGCGGTGTTCGTCGGACCGAGCACGCCCGTCAGCCTGGGGGACTACCTGGCCGGCTCGAACCACGTGCTGCCGACCGGTGGTCAGGCGCGCTTCGGGTCCGGCCTGTCCGCGTCCACGTTCCTGCGGCCGCAGCAGGTCGTCCGCTACTCGGCGTCGGCGCTCGACGGGGTCGCCGCGCACATCGTCGCCCTGTCGACCGAGGAGCAGCTCCCCGCGCACGGTGCCGCCGTGACGGAGCGCACGAACCGATAGCCTGGGCGACGACATGTTCTGCCCCTTCTGCCGCCACCCGGACTCCCGCGTCGTCGACTCACGGACGAGCGACGACGGAACCTCCATCCGCCGCCGTCGACAGTGCCCGAACTGCGGACGACGCTTCTCGACCACCGAGACCGCGTCGCTCAACGTCGTCAAGCGCAACGGCGTCACCGAACCCTTCAGCCGCGACAAGATCGTCTCCGGCGTCCGCAAGGCCTGCCAGGGGCGCCCGGTCACCGACGGCGACCTGGCCGTGCTCGCGCAGCGCGTCGAGGAGACCGTGCGGTCGTCCGGCTCGAGCCAGATCGACGCCAACGACATCGGCCTCGCGATCCTCGCGCCGCTCCGGGAGCTCGACGAGGTCGCCTACCTGCGGTTCGCCAGCGTCTACCAGGCGTTCGACTCGCTCGAGGACTTCGAGGACGCCATCGGCCAGCTCCGCCGCGACCACCACGCTGCGGGCGCGTCGGCGGGTGCCGCCGGTTCGGCCGCGGGTGCCGCCGGTTCGTCGGCCGGTGCCGGCGCGTCGGCGGGTGCCGCCGGCTCGTCGGCCGGTGCCGGCGCGTGAGCGGCATCGCGGAAGGCCTGGTCCGTTCCGGGTACGCCGTCGTCTTCCGGTCGGTCTTCGCCAAGATGGACCCCGAGCGGGCCCACCACCTGGCGTTCGCCGTCATCAAGGCCCTGCCGCACGTGCCGTTCGTGGGCGGCCTGGTCGAGCGCTACTCCCGGCCCTCGGCCGCCGACGGCATCACCACGATGGGCATCCACTTCCCGTCCCGCTTCGGCCTCGCCGCCGGGTTCGACAAGGACGCCCGCGGCATCGGCGGCCTCGGCCTGCTCGGCTTCGGGCACGTCGAGGTCGGCACGATCACCGCGAAGCCCCAGCCGGGCAACGAGCGTCCGCGCCTGTTCCGGCTCATCGAGGACCGCGCGCTCATCAACCGGATGGGCTTCAACAACCACGGCGCCGGCGCTGCGGCCCGACGCCTCGAGCGCGCCCGCCGCAACCCGGGCCGGCCCGTCATCGGCGTGAACATCGGCAAGAGCCGCGTCGTCGCCGTCGAGGACGCCATCGACGACTACCTGGAGTCGACGCGTCGCCTCGCGCCGTTCGCCGACTACCTGGCCGTCAACGTCAGCTCCCCGAACACGCCCGGCCTGCGCGGCCTGCAGGAACTCGACCAGCTCCGCCCGCTGCTGTCCGCCGTCCGCGACGCCGCCGGTGACACGCCCGTGCTGGTGAAGATCGCGCCGGACCTGACCGACGAGCAGGTCGACGCCATCGCCGACCTCGCGGTGTCGCTCGGCCTGTCCGGCATCATCGCCAATAACACGACGATCTCCCGATCAGGACTCACCGCGGACCCGGCCGACGTCGAGGCCATGGGTGCCGGCGGACTCTCCGGCGCGCCCGTCGCAGCGCGTTCGCTCGAGGTGCTGCGTCGCGTCCGCGCCGCGGTGCCGGCCGAGTTCTGCGTCATCGCCGTCGGCGGTGTGACGACCGAGCAGGACGTGCAGGACCGCATCGACGCCGGGGCCACCCTGGTGCAGGGCTACACGGCGTTCCTCTACGAGGGGCCGAGCTGGGCCACCCGCATCAACCGCTTGCGCCGCAAGCGGCTGCGTCGCGCCGCCCGCTGAGCGCGGGGGCGCGGGCGTGCCCGCCCGCCCGACCGTCCCGACTCCGCCGTCCCGACTCCGCCGTCCCTCCAGGTTCCGAAATCTCGGCATCTCGCGGCCCATAGCGGCCGTTCGTGGAACCTCGACGACACGCACGCGGCGAGTCGCGGAACCTCGCCGACCACGCCTGGGACGGGAGGCACGGTGCGACCCCGCCCCGTGCCTCCCGTCTGCCGGTGCGTCGCCACGCCCGGATGCGGCCAGCGAGGTTCCGAGATTTCGGAACCTCGCCGCGCCAGCGGGGCCGCTGTGGAACCTCGGCGGCACGCACGCGGCGGGTCGTGGAACCTCGGCGGCACGCATGCGGCGAGTCGCGGGGCCCGGGCCCCGAATCTAAACCCGAGCCGCGGGCTCCGGAACGACGAAGCGCCGCCCGGCGAGGCCGGACGGCGCTTCGGAAAGCGGCGCTGGGGTCAGAGGGCGGGGTACTGCCCGCGCTTGACCTGGGGCTTCGGCAGGCGCAGGAACCGCAGCTGCCACGCCCGCGTCAGGATGTACAGGAACGTGCCGCGCTGCATCTCGCCGAACTTGGTGGTGAGCTTGCGGCGCATCGAGAGCCAGAGCACCACGCAGTCGAGCACGAACAGGGCCACGAACGCCCAGACGAGCAGGAGTGAGTACGACGCGATCGCGGTCTGCGAAGCGGCGAACCCGACGATCAGGAACAGCACGAGCACGGGCATCATGATCTCGCCGACGTTCCAGCGCGCGTCGATCCAGTTGCGGACGAAGCGACGCTGCTCACCGCGGTCCTTCGCCGGCAGGTAGCGCTCCTCGCCGTTGGCCATGCCGACCCGGGCACGCTCGCGCTCGGAGTTGAGACGCGCGCGGGCGGCCTTCTTGTCGACCGGCGAGTTGCCGACGAGGGGACGGCGGTTCGCGGCCTCGCGCTCACGGCGGGACGGCGTCGGGCGGCCCTTGCCCTGCTCGAGGAGTTCTTCCTCGGTCGGGTTGACGGTCGTGTTGGTCTTGGGGGCTGCCTTCGCCACGGTGCGTTCCTAACGGCGTTGTGCGTGCGGGATCGTCCTCTAGATTACCGGGCATGACCGACACCGCACAGCCCAGCTCCGCGACCGACCCCGCGCTCCTCGACGCCCTGCGCGAACAGGTGCAGGGTGCACTGCCCACGACGATCGCGGATCTGTCTGCCCTGGTGCGTCTGCCGTCGGTGTCGTGGTCGGCGTTCGACCCGGCGAACGTGCGGGCGAGCGCCGAGGCCGTGGCGGACCTGGCGCGGTCCACCGGCGTGTTCGGCGCCGACGACGTGCGGATCGTGCGGTCGGCCGTCGACGGGGACACGGCCGACGCCGAGACCTCCGGCGCTGAGCTCGGCCAGCCCGCGGTGCTCGCCGTCCGCCCGGCCCGGAACGGCAAGCCGACCGTGATGCTCTACGCCCACCACGACGTGCAGCCGCAGGGCGACGACGCACTGTGGGAGACCCCGCCGTTCGAGCCGACCCTCCGCGGCGACCGTCTGTACGGGCGCGGCGCCTCGGACGACAAGGCCGGCGTGATGACCCACATCGCGTCGCTGCGGGCGATCCACGCGCAGTTCGGTGACGACCTCGACCTCGGCGTCGTGCTGTTCGTCGAGGGCGAGGAGGAGTTCGGCTCCCGGTCCTTCCGCACCTTCCTGCGCGAGCAGAAGGAGCACCTGGCCGCCGACGTCATCGTGGTGGCCGACAGCGACAACTGGTCGGTGGACGTGCCGTCGATCACGGTCTCGCTCCGTGGCAACGTCACGTTCAGGCTCACCCTGACGACCCTCGAGCACGCGAGCCACAGCGGCATGTTCGGGGGAGCGGCCCCGGACGCGATGATCCCGATGGTGAAGCTGCTCGCGTCGCTGCACGACGACGCCGGTTCCGTCGCGGTGGAGGGGCTCACCTCGTACGAGGCCGACGTCCCGTCGCGCACCGACGACGAGCTCGCCGTCGACGCGGCCCTGGTGGCGGGCGTCCGGCCGATCGGCACCGGCGAGGTCCTGTCCCGCATGTGGTTCCAGCCGTCGATCACCGTGACCGGCATGGACGTGCCGAGCGTCGCGAACGCCTCGAACACGCTGCTGCCGTCCGTCTCGGCCCGCGTCTCGGTCCGGGTCGCGCCCGGCCAGGACGCGCGCGAGGCGTACGCCGCCGTCGAGCGGCACCTGCGGGCACACGTGCCCTTCGGCGCCCGCATGGAGATCACCGAACCGGACAGCGGCGACGGCTTCCTCGTCGACACGGCCGGTTGGGCCGTCCAGGAGGCACGCACGGCCATGCGCGAGGGCTGGGGTGCCGAGGCGGTCGAGCAGGGCATCGGCGGCTCGATCCCGTTCGTCTCGGACCTCGCCGCGGAGTTCCCGGAGGCCCAGATCCTGGTCACCGGGGTCGAGGACCCGGACACCCGCGCCCACAGCCCGAACGAGTCGCAGCACCTCGGCGTCCTGCACCGGGCCATCGCGTCCGAGGCGATCCTGCTCGCCAGGCTCGCGACGCGCAGCTGACGGTGCTTACAATCGACGCCAGGCGCGGTGAACCGCACCGCCCGGAGGGAGACGCGCGATGAGCGACACCATCACCACCGACGCACCGGCGACCGAGGCAGCCTCGCACGGCGTCCTCCTGAGCGACGCCGCGGCCGGCAAGGTGGCGAGTCTCCTCGAGCAGGAGGGCCGCGACGACCTCCGCCTGCGCCTCGCCGTCCAGCCCGGGGGCTGCTCGGGCCTGATCTACCAGCTGTACTTCGACGAGCGCCTGCTCGACGGTGACGTCACCGCCGAGTTCGACGGGGTCGAGGTCGTCGTCGACAAGATGAGCGTCCCGTACCTCGACGGCGCGACGATCGACTTCGAGGACACCATCCAGAAGCAGGGCTTCACGATCGACAACCCCAACGCGCAGGGCAGCTGCGCGTGCGGTGACAGCTTCCACTGATCGCCAGCCGATCCGACACGCGAGCGGGGAGCGACCGACACGGTCGCTCCCCGCTCGCGTTCGTCGGTGCACCTGGTCGCAGCGTGACCGGGGAAAACGGCCGGTCAGGAGTGCGGATCGCGGCGATGAGCGTGTCGGGTGTGCACGAGCGGTGGCGAGCTGCGAGTAAGCTAGGAGTGTTCCAATCAAGCTGGGAGCCAGCCAAGTGTCGCCTTCGTGCGGCTCGGCGGGTTCGGCTCCGAGCTCACGTCTTTGCGAGAGGTAACAGTGCGTTCGAATCGCCGTATACGTTGGGCGGCCGTCCCGGTGGCCGTCGGTCTGGTCATCGCACTGGCTGGCTGCACGCAGCAGCAGATGAACGGATGGCTCCCCGGCACGGAGGAGACGAAGAACGTCACCAACCACACGAGCCGCATCGTCGGCCTGTGGACCACCAGCTGGGTGGTGCTCCTCGCCGTCGGTCTCATCGTCTGGGGCCTGATCATCTGGGCCGCCATCGTGTACCGCCGCCGGAAGGGCCAGACCGGCCTGCCCGTGCAGATGCGCTACAACATGCCGCTCGAGATCTTCTACACGATCGTGCCGCTCATCCTGGTGCTCGGCTTCTTCGCCTTCACCGCGAAGGACCAGGCCGCGATCGAGAAGCCGTTCGACGACCCAGACGCCACCGTGCACGTGTACGGCAAGCGCTGGGCGTGGGACTTCAACTACATCAACAAGGACAACCCCGAGGACAGCGTCTACTACCAGGGCATCCAGGCCCAGGAAGAAGAGAACGCCAAGGGCGCCATCGACGAGTCGCAGCTGCCGACCCTCTACCTGCCGCAGGGCAAGAAGGTCGCGATCGAGCTCTCCTCGCGCGACGTCGACCACTCCTTCTGGATCATCGACTTCCTGTACAAGAAGGACATGCTCCCCGGCAAGACGAACTGGGAGTACTTCATCCCGGAGAAGCTCGGGACGTACCAGGGCAAGTGCGCGGAGCTCTGCGGTGAGTACCACTCGCTCATGCTCTTCCAGGTGAAGGTCGTCACGCCGGCGCAGTACCAGGACTACCTCGACACCCTGAAGGACCAGGGCAAGGTCGGGCTCCTCGGCGACGAGTACAACACCAACACGAACGAACCGAACAACAAGGCGCCGGTCGAGGCGTCCAGCGAGAACAAGTAGGGGCTCGTCAGATGACAACGTCTTTCGTCGGCCAACCGACCCAGACTGCTTCGCCGGACTTCCAGGCGTCGAAGGTGGGCCGGAAGGGCAACATCATCGTCCGGTGGATCACCTCCACCGACCACAAGACCATCGGGTACATGTACCTGATCGCGTCGTTCGTCTTCTTCCTGCTCGCAGGTGTGATGGCCCTGGTCATCCGCGCCCAGCTGTTCGAGCCCGGCCTGCACGTGGTCGCGACGAAGGAGCAGTACAACCAGCTCTTCACGATGCACGGCACGATCATGCTGCTGATGTTCGCGACGCCGCTGTTCTCGGGCTTCGCGAACGCGATCATGCCGCTCCAGATCGGTGCTCCCGACGTCGCCTTCCCGCGACTCAACGGCTTCGCGTTCTGGCTCTACCTGTTCGGCTCGCTCATCGCGGTCGGTGGCTTCCTCACCCCGCAGGGTGCGGCCTCGTTCGGGTGGTTCGCCTACGCGCCACTGAGTGACACGACGTTCACACCAGGGCTCGGCGGCACACTCTGGGTCTTCGGACTCGGCATGACCGGCTTCTCGACGATCCTCGGCGCGGTGAACTTCATCACCACCATCATCACGATGCGTGCCCCGGGTCTGACCATGTTCCGCATGTCGATCTTCACCTGGAACACCCTCGTGACGGCCCTGCTCGTGCTGATGGCCTTCCCGGTGCTCGCCACCGCGCTGTTCGGCCTCGGCCTCGACCGCGTGTTCGACGCGCAGATCTTCAACCCGGCCAACGGCGGAGCCCTGCTCTGGCAGCACCTGTTCTGGTTCTTCGGGCACCCCGAGGTGTACATCATCGCGCTGCCGTTCTTCGGCATCGTGTCCGAGGTCTTCCCGGTCTTCAGCCGCAAGCCGATCTTCGGGTACAAGACCCTCGTCTACGCGACCATCGCGATCGCGGCCCTGTCGGTCACGGTCTGGGCGCACCACATGTACGTCACCGGTGGCGTCCTGCTGCCCTGGTTCTCGCTCATGACGATGCTCATCGCGGTCCCGACCGGCGTGAAGATCTTCAACTGGGTCGGCACGATGTGGCGCGGTTCGGTGACCTTCGAGACCCCGCTGCTGTGGGCCGTCGGCTTCCTCATCACGTTCACGTTCGGTGGCCTCACCGGTGTGATCCTGGCGTCGCCGCCGCTCGACTTCCACGTGTCCGACTCGTACTTCGTCGTCGCGCACTTCCACTACGTGGTCTTCGGGACCGTCGTCTTCGCGATGTTCTCCGGCTTCTACTTCTGGTGGCCGAAGTGGACGGGCAAGATGCTCAACGAGCGCCTCGGCAAGATCCACTTCTGGCTCCTGTTCATCGGGTTCCACACCACGTTCCTCATCCAGCACTGGCTGGGCGTCATCGGCATGCCGCGTCGTTACGCGACCTACCTGCCGAACGACGGTTTCACCTGGATGAACCAGCTGTCGACGATCGGCTCGATGATCCTCGCGATCTCGTTCCTGCCGTTCATCTTCAACGTCTACGTGACGGCCCGGAACGCACCGAAGGTCGCCGTGAACGACCCGTGGGGCTACGGCCGCTCGCTCGAGTGGGCCACCAGCTGCCCGCCGCCCCGCCACAACTTCACGTCGATCCCGCGGATCCGTTCCGAGTCCCCGGCCTTCGACCTGAACCACCCCGAGGCAGGTGTGCCGATCGGTGTCGGCCCCGCGAAGGACGCCCCGGATGCCCCGACCTACGACGCCGCGAAGGGCGAGGTGAAGTAAGCCGATGCGCGCGAACACCAACCTGTTCTGGATCCTCTTCGGGTTCTTCATCCTCGCGGACGCCGCGTACACGATCTGGGCGCTGCTCTACTACGGGCGCCCGGAGTGGGTCGGCACCGTTGCGATCGGCCTGACCGGCATCATGTCGGCGTTCATCGCCTTCTACCTCGGCAAGGTCATGGCCTCCCAGGGCGGCGTGCTGCCCGAGGACCGTCCCGACGCCAACATCGAGGACGGCGACGCCGAGCTCGGGCACTTCAGCCCCTGGTCGTGGTGGCCGATCCTGCTGGCAGCAGCGGTCGCCGTCTGCTTCCTCGGCGTCGCAGCCGGGCTGTGGATCGTCCCGATCGGCCTCGCCCTGGTGGCGGTCACCCTGGTCGGCTGGGTCTACGAGTACTACCGCGGCAACTTCGGGCACTGACCTGACGCTGCAACGCACCTGACACTTCGGGCGGCACCACATCCGGTGCCGCCCGAAGTGCGTCCAGGCGCTGCACACCACAGCACACGACCCGGCGCTGCACGCCGCAGCGCCCCACGAACTCCGGTCCCCGATCCGGAACAAACGGGCCCGCCCGCGGCTTGACTGGAGCGGACCTCCCCACCACAGCGAAAGGAGTCACCTCAGGTGACCGACAAGCGCACCCTCATCATCTTCGGCGCGACGGGCGACCTCGCCTCCCGCCTGCTGCTGCCGGGCCTCGGCACGTTCCTGCAGAGCGGTCGAGCGGTTCCCGTCCAGCTCATCGGCACGGGCCGCAGCGCCCGCAGCGAGGAGCAGTGGAAGGACATCGTCACGAAGTCCTTCGCGTCGCAGGACGTCAAGGGACCCGAGGTCGACGCCACGCTCGCGTCGACCCAGTTCATCCAGGGCGACCCCACCGACCCGGAGCACCTCAAAGCCCTGCTGGACGCGGCCGAGGCCGAGCCGATCCTGTACTTCGCCCTGCCGCCGCAGATCGCCTCCGACATCTGCGAGGCGCTCGAGCACGTGGAGCTCCCCGCGGGCACCACGCTGGCCTTCGAGAAGCCGTTCGGCACGGACGTCGCGAGCGCCAGGGCCCTCAACGAGACGGTGCTGAAGCTCGTCCCCGAAGAGCGCGTGCACCGCACCGACCACTTCCTCGGACGCACCACGGTCCTCAACATCATCGGTCTGCGCTTCGCGAACCGCCTGTTCGAGCCGATCTGGAACGCCGACAACATCGAGAAGGTCGACGTCTTCTACGACGAGACCCTCGGTCTCGAGAACCGCGCCCAGTACTACGACGAGGCCGGCGCGATGGTGGACATGATCCAGTCGCACCTGCTGCAGATCCTCGGCATCGTGACGATGGACGCCCCGGCGGACATCGATTCGGTCGAGTTCCGCTCGTCCCTGGCCCGGGTGCTCCGTTCGACCGAGCTCAAGGGCGGCGACCCGAAGATCGCGTCGCGTCGCGCCGTCTACACGGCCGGCACGATCGACGGCAAGGAGCTGCCGTCGTACCAGGACGAGGACGGCGTCGACAAGTCGCGGAGCACCGAGACGCTCGCCGAGATCTCGGTCGAGGTCGACACCGCCCGCTGGAAGGGCGTCCCGTTCACGTTGCGGTCCGGCAAGGCCCTCGGCAACAGCCGGAAAGAGGTGCTGATCACCTTCAGGCCGGTCACCCGCCTGCCCTCCGGCCTGAGCGGTCGCCCGAAGGCGGACACGCTGCGCATCGTCCTGAACCCGGACGAGATCGAGCTGACCGTGTCGGCCAACGGCGGTGGCAACCCGTTCGAGATGGGACAGGTCACCCTGTCGTCCTCGTTCAGCGACGGCGAGCTGACCCCCTACGGCGAGGTCCTGAACGGCATCTTCCACGACGACCCGCTGCTCTCGATCCGCGGCGACGTGGCCGAGCGCTGCTGGGAGATCGTCGAGCCGGTCGTCAAGGCCTGGAAGGCCGACGAGGTCCCGCTCGAGGAGTACCGCGCGGGTTCGCGCGGCCCGGCGGACTGGGAGTCGTCGTCCTGACGGACGTGACCGTCGCGCCCTGAACGGGCGGAACAGCGGACGGGAGGCACGGTGCCAGCTGGCACCGTGCCTCCCGTCCGTTCCGTGGTCGGGACCACCGCATCAGGCGGGTCCGCCGGCGCGCTCGCCTTCGCCGGTCCACGAGCGGGTGCCACCGTCGTGCACGGGCAGCCGCGTGCGGTGCCCGGTCGAGGCGCCCCGCGCCCGGGCGATGGCGTCCGACGCGGACACGAGCGTCAGGTGGGACAGCACCTGCGGCGTGTTGCCGACGTGGTGGCCGGTGGTGACGTCGACCTCCTCGGACAGCATCCCGACGTCGTTCGCGTACCCGACGAGCACGTCCATGAGGCGTTCGGCGTCGTCGATCCGTCCCGAGGCCGCGTACTGCTCGACCAGCCAGAACGAGCACGCCAGGAACGGGTGCTCCGCGCCGGTGAGGCCGTCGAACCCGGACGACGTCCGGTACCGCAGCACGAGGCCGTCGGAGCCGGTGGACAGGTCCTGCTCGATGGCGGCGACGGTGCCCGCCATCCGGGCGTCGTGGGCGGAGACGTACCCGATCTGCGGCAGCACGAGCAGGCTCGCATCGACCTCGTCGGTGTCGTAGTGCTGCCGGTAGCTGCCACGGGCGGCGTTCCAGCCGTGCTCCTCGATCTCGGCCCGCACCTGGTCGCGCAGGGTGCGCCAGCGGTCGACGGGCCCTTCGAGACCGAACTCCTCGACCGCCGCGACCCCACGGTCGAACGCGGCCCAGATCATCGCGCGCGAGTGCGTGAAGTGCCGTCGCGGGCCGCGCATCTCCCAGATGCCGTTGTCGGGCTCCTGCCAGTGCTCCTCGACGTAGCCGAGCAGGGCGCGCTGCAGGGCCCACGAGTCGGCGTTCTCCTCGACCCCGAGCTCGCGGGCGTCGTGCAGGGCTGCCAGGACCTCGCCGAACACGTCGCCCTGGTACTGCGTGTACGCGCCGTTGCCGACCCGGACGGGCGTCGAGCCGGCGTACCCGGGCAGGTGCGGGAGCTCGCGTTCCGGCAGTTCGCGCTCCCCGGCGATGCCGTACATGATCTGCACGTCGGCGGGGTCGCCGGCGATGGCACGGAGCAGCCAGCCGCGCCAGTGTGCCGCCTCGTCGCGGTAGCCGTGCGCGATGAGCGAGGCGAGGGCGAGCGAGGCGTCGCGGAGCCACACGTAGCGGTAGTCCCAGTTGCGTTCGCCGCCCGGGTCCTCCGGCAGGCTGGTGGTCACGGCGGCCACCACGCCGCCGGTCTCGCCGTGGGTCATGGCGCGGAGCAGCAGGAGGGAGCGGCGGGCGGCGTCGGCGTAGCGACCCTCGGTGCGCGCCGTCGCCATCCAGTCCGTCCACCAGGCCACGGTGCGGTGGAGCTCGGCGTCGACGTCGACGGGCGCCGGGGGCTCGCGGTGCGAGGGGTACCAGGTGAGGACGGTGTCGAGCACGTCGCCGTCGTGGATCGTCGCGGTGGCCGTGTGCCGGTGGTCCGACGCCCGGAACCGCGGGCCGCGCACGATGACCGACCCGGGGCCGGCGGTGGCGAGCAGTGCCGGGTCCTCGTCGCCGCCGATCTGGCGCACCCACGGCAGGGCGAGGGCGTAGTCGAACCGGATGCGCAAGGTCTGCTGCACCTCGACCGTGCCGCTCAGCCCGCGGACACGGCGGACGATGGACGGCCGGTGCGCGCCGACGGGCATGAACTCGGTCACCTCGACGACCCCGTTCGCCGTGGTCCACACCGTCGACAGGACGAGTGTGTCGCCGTGGTACTTCCGGTGCGCGGTCGCCGTGGGGTCGGTCGGGCGGAGCGTCCAGTGCCCGTGGTCCTCGGTGCCGAGCAGCGAGGCGAACGTCGCGGTGCTGTCGAAGCGCGGCAGGCACGCCCAGTCGATCGTGCCGTCGCGGCCGACGAGCGCGGCGGTCGAGGTGTCGCCGATGACGGCGTGGTCCTCGATGCGGTTCGGAGGAGTCGAGGGAGTCGCTGGTGGACGCTCGGCGTCGGCGGTCCGGTCCGGGTCCGTGTCGGTGCTCATGCCCCGATCGAACACCCGGTGGCCGAGCGCGGGGGATGAGCGGCCGGGTCGCCGGCCGTCTGCCGGCCGCGTGCCGTCGGTGCGCCTGAAACCTCGCTCAGGCCGGGTCGGAGGCGTCCGCCTCGGCGAGGCCGACGCGCGCGAGCTCGGACCAGAGTCCGGCGCCGTCCGGTGCGTAGACCCACGGCGCCGAGGTGTCGCGGGAGCGCTCCTGCGCCCGGGAGCGTCCACCGGCGAGGACCGCCTCGCTCGTGGACAGCTGTCGGATCGCGACGCCCGCGACGTTCTCGGGGTGCTCGCGGGCGAACTCGCCGTACAGCGACTCGTCGTGCTGGCCGTCGTCGCCCACGAGCAGCCACTGGACGTCCGGGAAGTCCTTCGCCAGACGTCGGAGGTTCTGCTGCTTGTGCAGTTGCCCGCTCCGGAAGAAGCGGTCGTGCGTGGGGCCCCAGTCGGTGAGCAGGAGCGTGCCCGACGGGTACATGTTGCGGGTCAGGAAGCGCTGCAGCGTCGGGGCGACGTTCCAGGCACCGGTGGACAGGTACACCGTCGGGGAGCCGGGGTGCTGCGCCTGCACGCGTTCGTACAGCACGGACATGCCCGGCACCGGGCGGCGGGCGTGCTCGGTGAGGACGAACGAGTTCCAGGCGGCCAGCATCGGGCGGGGGAGCGAGGTGACCATCACCGTGTCGTCGATGTCGGACAGCAGGCCGAAGCGGGTGTCGGGGTGCACGACGAACACGTCGGCCTCGACGTCGCGGCCGCCGCCGGCCGACAGGCGCACGGTGCGCCAGCCCGGTTCGAGGTCGATCGGCACGATGGTGTCGACGACCCCACCGCGGTCGGTCTCGACGACGTGCGAGACCCCGCCGGCGGTGACGGTGACCTCGGCGTGGTCGACCGCGACGCTCGTGAAGCTCTTCCACCCGCGGACGCCGGCGTACGAGACGTCGGAGGCGAGACCGCGGCGGGTCAGCAGCACACGGCACAGGATCCGGACCCATCCGGGGGCGCCGTAGCCCGTGTAGGGGACGACGGTCGGGACCAGGCCACGGCTTCGGGCACGGTGCTCGCGGAACTCCTGGACGGCGTCCTCGATGCGGGCCGCGCGGTGCAGGAGCGGCTCGGCCAACGACGGCTCGTGGGGCGTCGGGTCGGGCATCGCCCCATCATCCCATGCACGACCCGGAAGTCCACGTCCCAGGGTGCCTGTGGTGAGTCGCAGCCATGTTCCAGCCGGTCTCTGCGAAAATCGTCCTCGTCACACCAACCAACCGCGCTGGAGCGCAAGAGGAGAACACGTGCTCGTCACCGAGGTAACGAACGCTCTGCCGGGGGGATCATCACTGCTCAGGAACGAGCCGGTCCAAGCCCGCAGTTCGGCGCGCCTCGCGGGTCTGCTCGACGCTGCTGCCGCGGTGATCGACGAGATCGGGTTCGAACGACTCACGACCGCGATGGTCGCCGAACGGGCCGGGGCGTCCATCGGCACCGTCTACCGCTACTTCCCGGACCGCATCGCCGTGGTCGAGGCACTCGCCATCCGCTGCACGCAGCGCCTCGCGGCGCGCTTCGTCGCGGCGCTCGACGCGAGTGGCGCGGAGACCTGGCAGCAGGCCTGCGACGCGCTGATCGACGAGACGGCGGAGCTCTACCGCACCGAGCCGGGCTTCCGCGCGATCCGCTTCGGCGACACCGCGGACACCGGGACCGGTGACGCCGAAGACCGCATGGGGGCGCTCGGTGCCGCCGTCGGGCAGATCATGCGCGACCGGTTCGGTCTGCCCGACGACGAGCGCATCGCGCGGGCCTGGGTGGTGCTGGCCGAGTCCGGACACGCCGTGCTCGCGCGGGCGCACCGCGACCGTGCGAACCCCGACACAGCGCTCATCGCCGAGTACCGCGCGATGAGCCGTGCCCACATGGAGTCGGTGGTCGCCGCCGGCTGACCGGCTCGACACGCCGCGAGCGATCCGATCCGCCCGCGCTTCCGAACAGGAGGCGCGGGCGTCGTCGTCCCCGCTGGATGCGTCGTGCGCGGTGTCCGCTCACCGCACCGGTCGCCGCCGCGGGGCGGTCACGGTTCGTCACACCGAACCGATGTCGGCACCCACGGGTACTCTCATCCGGAGTCGGGCTACCTCCGAACAGAAGGGCACCCATGATCGAGTTCCGCTCGGTTCGCAAGACCTACCCGGACGGCACCACCGCGGTCGACGACTTCGACCTCGTGATCCCGTCCCGGACCACCACCGTCTTCGTCGGTTCGAGCGGGTGCGGCAAGACGACGCTGCTGCGCATGATCAACCGGATGGTCGACCCCACCTCGGGTTCCGTGCAGATCGACGGCTCCGACGTCTCCGGCGTCGACCCGGTCAAGCTCCGTCGGAGCATCGGGTACGTCATGCAGAACTCCGGTCTGCTGCCGCACCGCAAGGTCGTCGACAACATCGCGACCGTGCCCCTGCTGACGGGGGCGTCGAAGGCCGACGCCCGCGCTCGTGCGCTCGAGCTCATGGACACCGTGGGACTCGACCGGGCGTTCGCCGACCGGTACCCGTCCCAGCTGTCCGGCGGGCAGCAGCAGCGTGTCGGTGTGGCCCGCGGGTTGGCCGTCGACCCGAACATCCTGCTCATGGACGAGCCCTTCGGCGCCGTCGACCCGCTGGTCCGAAACGACCTGCAGGACGAGCTCATCCGCCTGCAGCGCGAACTCGGCAAGACCGTCGTGTTCGTCACGCACGACATCGACGAGGCGTTCAAGCTCGGCGACCAGGTCGTCATCCTGAAGAAGGGCGGCGAGATCGCCCAGCAGGGCACGCCGTCCGAGATCCTGGCCGAGCCGGCCGACGACTTCGTCGCGAACTTCATCGGCGTGGGTCGTGGGCGTCGGTCGCTGCGCGTCGAGCACACCCCCACGGGCCCGATCGTCGTCGACGGTGACGGGCGCGCCGCCGGGGTCCTCACCGGACCGGTCAACGTCGTCGACGCCGCCGCCGCGGTGCAGGCCGACCCCACCTCGAACCAGGCCGGAGCGTCGCAGGACGCCCCGGGTGCTCCGGCGCAGGGTGGAGGCACCCGGTGAAGTGGGTGCTGGCGAACCTCGACACGATCCGTGACGCCACAGTCGCGCACCTGGCCATCGCCATCCCGCCGATCATCATCGCCTTCCTGCTGTCCATCCCCATCGGCTGGCTCGTCGTCCGGCTCCAGCGCCCCGGCGGATCGCGCCTCGCCTCCGGCGTCGGCAGCGGCATCGTGACGTTCGCCGGACTCCTCTACGCGATCCCGTCGCTGGCGCTGTTCGTGGCACTGCCGGGCATCATCGGCACCGGTCTGCAGAGCCCGGTCAACGTGGTGATCGGCCTGACGCTGTACGGCCTCGCCCTCATGGTCCGGTCGACGGTCGACGGGCTCACGTCGGTGGACTCCGGGACGAAGTCGGCGTCGACCGCCATGGGGTACTCGTCGGCGCAGCGGTTCTTCCGCGTCGAACTGCCGCTCGCCGGGCCGGTGCTCCTCGCCGGGCTGCGGGTGGTGTCGGTCTCCACCATCTCGCTCACCACCGTCGGCGCGGTCCTCGGCATCCAGAGCCTCGGGTCGCTGTTCACGGACGGACTCGGCCGCGGCATCTACGAGGAGATCATCTCCGGCATCGTCATGGTCCTCGTGCTGGCGTTCGTGCTCGACGGTCTCCTCGTGCTGCTCGGCCGCATCGTGATGCCGTGGACCCGGACGGCCTCGGTGTCGCGCCGACAGGCCCGCCGCGTGCTGCAGACCGCGGAGGTCTCCTCGTGATCATCGGACAGGCCTTCGCCTGGGTCTTCGACCCCACCAACTACTCCGGCTACAACGCGATCCCCGGACGGCTCTGGGAGCACGTCTGGATCACCCTGCTCGCCGTCGTGATCGCCTCGGTGATCGCGGTGCCGATCGGGTACGCCATCGGCCACACACGCCGCGCACGGGGCTTCTCGATCGCCGTGTCCGGGGGGATCCGGGCACTGCCGACGCTCGGCGTGCTCTCCCTGTTCGGACTCCTGCTCGGCATCGGACTGCAGGCGCCGCTCCTGGCGCTCGTCGTGCTGGCGATCCCCTCGGTGCTGGCCGGTGCCTACTCGGGCATCGAGTCGGTCGAGCCCGTGACGGTCGACGCCGCGAAGGCGCAGGGCATGACGGGCTGGCAGATCCTGTGGAAGGTCGAGGTCCCGCTCGGCCTGCCCCTGCTGATCGGCGGGTTCCGCGCGGCCGTGTTGCAGGTCGTCGCGACGGCAACGCTCGCCGCCTACGTCGGTGCCGGCGGCCTCGGCGGCTACTTCTTCCTCGGTCTGAAGACCCAGGACTACGCCGAGATGCTCGGCGCCTCCATCCTCGTGATCGCACTCGCGATCGCGTTCGAGATCGTGTTCGCCGTGCTGCAGCGGGCGTCGGTGCCCAAGGGCACCGCCGACCCGTCGGCCCGGCAGCGCCAGGGATCGCGCGAGCGAGCCCGCAATCCCATCCCGGAAGGAAATCCATCGTGATCACAGCAAAGATCCGTGCGGGCGTCGCAGCAGCGCTCGCACTGGGCGTCGCCGCCGCCCTGACCGGCTGCGCGTCGAGCGACCCGCTCGACAGCGGCTCCAGCGCGTCGTCCGACTCGAAGACGATCGTCGTCGGCTCGCAGCAGTACTACTCGAACGAGATCATCGCCGAGCTCTACGCACAGGTCCTCGAGAAGAACGGCTTCGAGGTCGAGCGCAACTTCAACATCGGGCAGCGCGAGGTCTACATCCCGCAGCTCGAGAAGGGCGCGATCGACGTCATGCCCGAGTACAGCGGCAACCTGCTGCAGTACTTCGACAAGGACTCCAAGGCGAAGACCGCCGACGAGATCGACGACGGCCTCGAGACGGCGCTGCCGAAGGGCCTCCGGGTCCTCGACGAGGCCGAGGCGACCGACCAGGACAGCTACACCGTCACGAAGCAGTTCTCCGAGGACAACGACGTGACGAGCCTGGCCGACCTGAAGGACGTCAAGTCCAAGCTCACGGTCGGCGCGAACTCCGAGTTCCAGACCCGTCCGTACGGTCCGAAGGGCCTGAAGTCGGTCTACGGCGTCGATGTCGACTTCAAGGCGGTCGAGGACTCCGGCGGAGCCCTGACGGTCAAGGCGCTGAAGGACGGCACCGTCCAGCTCGCCGACATCTACAGCGCCGACCCGAGCATCAAGGCGAACGACTTCGTCACGCTCGAGGACCCGGAGAACCTCATCCTGCCGCAGAACGTCATCCCCGTCGTCTCCGACAAGGTGAACGACAAGGCCGCGGACGCGATCGACTCGGTCAACGAGAAGCTCACCCCCGAGGCCCTGATCGAGCTCAACACCAAGAGCACGGCGGACAAGGAGAAGGCGTCCACCATCGCCAAGGAGTTCCTGACGGACGAGGGCCTGCTGTAACAGCAGTCTCTGCGAGTTAGACGACAGGCGTCGGGCAACTGCCCGGCGCCTGTCGTCGTTCCCGGCGGTGCCGATCGGCACATCCGTGCCGCACGGTTGTGCCGATCACTGCCGTTGCACGTTCGTGCACGGAACATTTCTACAAGTTGTCGAAGTGGGTGGTGGCGCGGTACCGTTGAAGGGTCCCAACGGCTGTGACATCTGATGTATCCGTTCCACAGGAAGACACTGACGTGCACCGACTGCGCGCGGCGACCCGACTGGGAAGTGCCGCATGACCGACCTCCTCGATCCGCTCATCCTGTCGCGGTGGCAGTTCGGTCTGACGACCATCTACCACTTCCTCTTCGTCCCGTTGACGATCGGCATGGCCGCCGTGGTGGCCGTGTTCCAGACCGCCTGGTACCGGACCGGTCGAGCGCACTACCTTCAGCTGACCCGGTTCTTCGGGCGGATCTTCCTCATCAACTTCGCGATGGGCGTCGTGACGGGCATCGTGCAGGAGTTCCAGTTCGGCATGAACTGGTCGAACTACTCGCGCTTCGTCGGTGACGTCTTCGGGGCGCCCCTCGCGCTCGAGGGGATCCTGGCGTTCTTCTTCGAGGCGGCGTTCATCGGTGTGTGGATCTTCGGCTGGGACCGTCTGCCGAAGGGGCTGCACCTGGCGAGCATCTGGTGCGTCAGCGCGGGCACGATCATGTCGGCGTACTTCATCATCGCCGCGAACGCGTTCATGCAGCACCCGGTCGGGTTCTCGATGAACGAGGCCAAGGGGCGTGCCGAGCTGACCGACATCTGGGCGGTCCTGGGCAACAAGGTGGCCCTCGCGGCGTTCCCGCACACGTTGTTCGCGTGCTTCATGGTCGCCGCTGCGGTCATCATCTCGGTCGCCGCGTACCACCTGGCGCGCAACCAGAACCTCGAGACGATGATGCCGGCGCTGAAGTTCGGCATGTGGACCATGGTCGCTGCGGGCGCCCTGACGGTGCTCACCGGCGACCAGCTCGGCCTGACGATGGTCGACACGCAGCCGATGAAGATGGCGGCGGCCGAGGCGCTGTACAACACGGCGACCGGCAAGGACGCCTCGTTCTCGATCTTCACCCTCGGCACCCCCGACGGCGTGCACGAACTGTTCTCGATCCGGGTGCCGTACCTGCTGTCGTTCCTGTCGACGCACACCTTCAACGGCACGGTCGAGGGCATCAACGACCTGCAGGCGCAGTACACGCAGGTGTACGGGCCCGGCGACTACAAGCCGATCATCTGGGTGACCTACTGGTCGTTCCGCTGGATGATCGCGCTCGGCGTCGGCGCGGTCGTGGTGTCGCTCGCCGGCCTCTGGCTGACCCGCAAGGGCCGCTTCCCGACGAAGCGCTGGATCTGGCGCGTCGCCACCTGGACCGTCCCGCTCCCGATGGCCGCGATGATCGTCGGCTGGATCTTCACCGAGATGGGCCGCCAGCCGTGGCTCGTGTTCGGGTTGCTCAAGACCAGCGACGGCGTCTCGCCGAACGTGACCGGGCTCGAGGTCCTCATCTCGCTCATCGTGTTCACCGTGATCTACGGCTCGCTGGCGGTGGTCGAGTTCAAGCTCATCAAGAAGGTCGCGCAAGAGGGCCCTGCCGCACCGGCAGCGGTCGACGAGGAGACCGGCGAGGTCAAGCACGAAGTGACGGTGTACTGAGATGGACCTCCCTGTTCTCTGGTTCGCGATCGTCGGCGTGTTCTTCGTCGGCTACTTCGTCCTCGACGGCTTCGACTTCGGTGTCGGCATGTCCCTGCCCTTCCTCGGCAAGGACGACACCGACCGTCGGGTGCTCATCAACACGATCGGCCCGGTCTGGGACCTCAACGAGACCTGGGTCATCGTCGCCGGCGCCTGCCTGTTCGCGGCGTTCCCCGAGTGGTACGCCACGATGTTCTCCGGCTTCTACCTGGCGCTGCTGCTCATCCTCGCTGCACTCATCCTGCGCGGCGTCTCGTTCGAGTACCGGCACCAGAACAAGCACCTCGAGTGGAAACGCCGCTTCGACCTGATGATCATCGTCGGGTCCGCCGTGCCGTCGTTCCTCTGGGGCGTCGCGTTCGGCAACGTGGTGCGCGGGATCCCGATGGACTCCGGGCACAACTACACGGGCACGCTGTTCGACCTGCTCAACCCGTTCGCACTGCTCACCGGCGTGGCCACGCTGCTGGTGTTCTTCACGCACGGCGTCGTGTTCGTCGCGCTGAAGACCGAGGGCGAGATCCGCGAGCGCGCCAAGCGCCTGGCGACCCGGGCCGGCATCCTGACGATCCTCGTCGGCGCCGCGTTCCTGGTCTGGATGGCGTTCGTCCGGGCGACCCCGGCCTCGCTCGTGCTCTCCGTGGTCGCGGCGCTCGCGCTGGTCCTGGCCGTGCTCTGCAACGCCTGGGGCAAGGAGGGCCGTGCGTTCACGCTGATGGCGGTCACCATCGCCGCGATCGTGCTCGCCATGTTCACGGCGATCTTCCCGGACGTCATGCCCGCCACCAACGACCCGGCGAACAGCCTGAACGTGTACAACGCCTCGAGCGGCTCGTACACGCTGACCGTGATGAGCTGGGTGGCGCTGATCTTCGTCCCCCTCGTGTTCGCCTACCAGGCCTGGACCTACTGGGTGTTCCGCAAGCGTGTCTCGCGGGCCCAGGTCACCCAGGCCGCGCACTAGGCAGGCGACGGTGAAGCCGCTCGACCCGCGACTCCTGCGCCTGTCGCGGACGGCGCGCGGCTTCATCGTCGCGGCCGCCGGCACCGGCGTCCTCCGCACGGTCGCGACCATCGCGATCGCGTGGGGGATCGCCGGCGCCGTGACGCTCGGCATCGACGCGGTCCACGTCGGCCGTGTCCCGGACGCCTTCGGGCAGGCCCTCGCACTGCTCGGCGGAGCGTTCGTGCTCCGTGCGGTGGCGGCGTGGGCGACCGACGACCTGGCGGCACGCGCCGCGGCGAAGGTGAAGAGCGAGATGCGCACGACGGTGCTCGCCCGCGCGGCCGAGCGCGGTCCGTCCTGGCTGGCGGGCCGCTCGAGCGCGGGGTTCGCCACCACCCTCGGGCCGGGGCTCGACGCGCTCGACTCCTACTTCGGCCGCTACCTGCCGCAGCTCGCGCTGACCGCGATCGCCACGCCGCTGCTGCTGGTCGCGATCGGCCTCGGTGACCTGACGAGCGGGCTGATCATCCTGTTCGCCCTGCCGGTCATCCCGGTGTTCATGATCCTGATCGGGCTCGCGACCCAGGCGTTGCAGCGGAAGCAGTCCGATGCCCTCGCGAAGCTCGGTGGCGCCTTCCTCGAGGCCGTCGAGGGCCTGTCCACGCTCAAGGTCTTCGGTCGAGCCCGCCGCCAGGTCGGCCGCATCGGTGCCGTCACGGACGAGTACCGTCGCGGCACGCTCGGGGTGCTCCGGCTGTCCTTCGTGAGCGGGTTCGCCCTCGAGCTCGCCGCGAGCCTGTCCGTCGCCCTCGTCGCGGTGTCGATCGGCATCCGGTTGGTCGACGGCTCGCTCGGGCTCGGGGCGGCGATGTTCGTCCTGGTCCTCGCTCCCGAGGCGTTCGCCCCCATCCGTCAGGTCGGCGCGGACTTCCACGCCGCCCAGGACGGCGTCGAGGCGTCGGCAGCGGTCCTCGACGTCCTCGCCGACGACACGGACCCCGCGCCGAACGACGGGCCGGACACCGTCGGCAGGCAGGCCGCGGGCGCGGACACCGCGGCGGCCGCCCCGGCTGCGACGGCCTTGGCCGTGCACGGACTGACCGTCCGCCGGCCGGACGTGGTGATCGGCCCGCTCGACCTGCGCGCCGGTCCCGGCACCGTCGTCGTCCTCGCCGGGCCGAGCGGCTCGGGCAAGTCGAGCGTGATCGCCGCGCTCCGCGGCGTCCTGCCGCACGACGGCACCGTCGTCGTGCCCGGTACCGCCGGCACGACCGCCACCGAGCGCACGACCTGGGCCGACCAGCGCCCCCGCCTCGTGCGCGGGACCGTCGCCGAGAACGTCGCGCTCAGCGCGACCCCCGATGCCGCGGACGTGCGGACCGCGTTGCGCGACGCCGGGCTGGAGGTCGACCCGGGCCTCCCGATCGGCGCCGGGGGCAGCGGCCTGTCCGGCGGGCAGGCGCAGCGCGTCGCCATCGCGCGCGCGCTGTACCGCGCCCGCCGGAACGGCACGCCGTTGGTGCTGCTCGACGAGCCCACGTCGGCGCTCGACGCCGAGGCCGAGGCCCGTGTCGTCGCCGCGATCCGCGGCCTCGCAGCCGACGGAGCAGTCGTCGTGGTCGCCAGCCACCGACCGGCGGTCGTCGCCGCGGCCGACGTCCGCGTCGACATCGGCACCGGCGGCTCGGTCACCGTCCGGACGGGGGCGCGCGCATGAGCCGGCAGCGGAGTTCGTCCCGGCAGCGGGCGCTGTCCCGGCAGTGGGCGCTGTCCCGGGAGGCCCGTGGGGGCTCCGTCCTGCGCCTCGCGTTGCCGCACGGGTCGGGATGGGCGAAGGCCGTCGCCGCCGGCGCGCTCAGCGCGGTCTGCGCCGTGGCGCTCCTCGCCGCGAGCGGCTACCTCATCACCCGTGCCGCCGAGCACCCGCCGATCCTGTACCTGACCCTCGTGATGGTCGGCGTGCGGGCGTTCGCCCTCGGCCGGGCGGCGCTGCGCTACGTCGACCGGCTCGCCGGGCACGACGCGTCCTTCCGCCAGCTCGCGGTGGTGCGGACCGAGATGTACCGGCGGCTCGCCTCGGTCGCGCCGGCGGGGCTGGGGAGCACCGGCCGCGGCGACCTGATGACCCGACTGGTCACCGACACGGACCGGCTGCAGGACCTGCCCATCCGCGTCGTCGGACCGCTGGTGTCCGCCGGGGTCGTCGCCGTGCTGTCCGTCGTCGCCGTGGCGTTCGTGTCGGTGCCGGCCGCCCTCGTGCTCGTGCTGGCCCTGGCGGTCGCGGCGCTGCTCGGGTCGGTCGTGACACGCTCGATCGCCGAGCGCTCCGATCGCGAGACCGCGGCGGACCGCGGCCGGGTCGCCGACCTCGTGCTCGACACCGTCCGGACGCTCGACGTCTTCGCCGCCTACGGCACCCTCGACGAGCGCCTGGCGCACATCGCCCGTCTCGACGCCGGCGTCACCCGAGCGGTGCGTCGTCGCGGCACGGTCGAGTCGCTCGTCGGCGCCCTGGTCGGGCTGCTCGGCGGCGCGGCGGTCATCGGGATCCTGGCCGTCGGCGCACCCGCCGTGGTGGCCGGGGCGCTCGACGGCCCGCTCTGGGCGCTGACGGTGTTCGTGCCGCTCGCGCTGTTCGAGGTCATCGGGGGCGTACCGCTCGCCGTCCTCACGCTCCGCCGGGTGCGTGCCGCCGCCGAGCGGGTCGAGCAGGTCGTCCCGGCCGAGGTGCCCGCGGGCATCGTGCCGGAACCCGAGCAGGACGCCGACCCCGCCGAACTGGCGGTGTCCGGATCGGTCACCGTGGCGCTGCGCGACCTGACCGTGCAGTGGCCGGGAGCCACGGCACCCGCGGTCGACGGGGTCTCGCTCGACCTGCGGCCCGGCGAGGTCGTCGTGCTCGAGGGGCCGAGCGGCGCGGGGAAGTCCACCCTCGTCGACGCGCTCGTGCGGTTCGTCGACCACCGGGGCTCGTACACGCTCGACGGGATCTCGGCGAAGGACATGCACCCCGACGCCGTCCGTGCCCGCATCGGGCTCATCGAGCAGGACCCGTTCGTCTTCGACCAGTCCGTGCGGCAGAACCTGCTGTTCGCCCACGAGACCGCCACCGACGACGAGCTGCTCGCGGTGCTCGACCGGGTCGGCCTCGGCGAGTGGGTCGGGCGTCGCGGCGGGCTCGACGCGTCGGTGGGGGAGCGCGGCGGTTTGGTGTCCGGCGGTCAGGCGCACCGCCTCGCCCTGGCCCGCGCGCTCCTGCACGCGTTCCCGGTGCTGGTGCTCGACGAACCCACGGCGGACATCGACCCGGACCTCGGCGACGCCGTCCTGCGCGACCTCGTGACGACGGCCCGCGCAGCGGGCCGCACGATCGTGATCGTGTCGCACGTGCCGGTCAGCACGGACCTGGTCGACCGCACCCTGCGGATGCGGGACGGGCGCCTGCTCGCCGGGTGAGCCGACGGGCGGACGCGGGACGGGCCTCCCGGCTTGTATCGTTGACGACCGTGACCACCGAGCAGCACGCCGAGGACCCGAACGCCTACGACTTCCGTCGTATCCAGGAGAAGTGGCAGCCCCGCTGGGAAGAGCTCGGGCTCTTCACCACCGACCTCGACGACACCCGTCCGCGCAAGTACATCCTCGAGATGTTCCCGTACCCGTCCGGCGACCTCCACATGGGGCACGCCGAGAACTGGGCCCTCGGCGACTTCGTGGCGCGCTACTGGCGCCAGCAGGGCTTCAACGTGCTGCACCCCATCGGCTGGGACTCGTTCGGCCTGCCCGCCGAGAACGCCGCGATCAAGCGCGGGGTGGACCCGAAGGACTGGACCTACGCGAACATCGCGCAGCAGAAGGCGTCCTTCAAGCGCTACGCGCCGTCGTTCGACTGGAGCACCGAGATCCACACCTCGGACCCCGAGTACTACAAGTGGAACCAGTGGCTGTTCCTCAAGATGTACGAGAAGGGCTTGGCGTACCGCAAGGACAGCTGGGTCAACTGGGACCCGGTGGACCAGACCGTTCTCGCGAACGAGCAGGTCCTGCCGGACGGCACCTCGGACCGCTCCGGCGCCGTCGTCGTCAAGAAGAAGCTCACGCAGTGGTACTTCAAGATCACGGAGTACGCCGACCGCCTGCTCGACGACCTCAACCAGCTCGAGGGCCGGTGGCCCGCCAAGGTCATCGCGCAGCAGCGGAACTGGATCGGTCGCTCGGTCGGTGCCGACGTCGACTTCGTCATCGAGGGGCGGGACGAGCCCGTCACGGTCTTCACGACGCGACCCGACACCATCCACGGTGTGACCTTCCTGGTCGTCGCGCCGGACTCCGACCTGGCGGCCGAGCTCGTCTCGTCTGCTCCGGACGACGTCCGGGCTGCGTTCGATTCGTACCTCGTCGCCACCCAGAAGACCTCGGAGATCGACCGGCAGAACGCCGACCGGCCGAAGACCGGTGTGCCGCTCGGCCGCTTCGCGATCCACCCGCTCACGGGTGAGCGCCTGCCGATCTGGGCCGCCGACTACGTGCTCGCCGACTACGGGCACGGCGCGGTCATGGCCGTCCCGGCGCACGACCAGCGCGACCTCGACTTCGCGCGGGCGTTCGACCTGCCGGTGAAGGTCGTCGTCGACACCAACGCCGCCGTCACCGGTGCGATCCCGGTGATCACCGAGGACACCGAGCTGCCCGACCGCAACCCGGCCACGACGGGCGAGGCCCTGACGGGGCAGGGTCGGATGATCAACTCCGGGCCGCTCGACGGCATGTCGAAGCAGCACGCGATCACCGCTGCGATCTCGCTGCTCGAGGAGCGCGGGACCGGTCGCGCCGCCAAGACCTACCGCCTGCGCGACTGGCTCATCTCGCGCCAGCGCTTCTGGGGCACGCCGATCCCGATCATCCACGGTGCCGACGGCAGCGAGCACCCCGTCCCGCTCGACCAGCTGCCGGTGCGACTGCCCGACACCGAGGGGCTCGACCTCAAGCCGAAGGGCACCTCGCCGCTCGGCGGCGCGACCGACTGGGTCAACGTGCCGAACCCGGTCGACGGCACCCCCGCGCTCCGTGACACCGACACGATGGACACCTTCGTCGACTCGTCGTGGTACTTCCTGCGCTTCCTGGCGGCGAACGACGACACCCAGGCGTTCGACCCCGCGGTCGCCCGCAAGTGGGCGCCGGTCGACCAGTACATCGGCGGGATCGAGCACGCGATCCTGCACCTGCTGTACGCACGCTTCGTCACCAAGGTCCTGTTCGACCTCGGGTACCTCGACTTCACCGAGCCGTTCTCGGCGCTGCTCAACCAGGGCATGGTGCTGTCCGGCGGCTCGAAGATGTCGAAGTCCAAGGGCGGCGTCTCGCTCGGGGACGAGCTCGACGCGAACGGCGTCGACGCGATCCGTCTGGTGATGGGCTTCGCCGGGCCGCCGGAGGACGACATCAACTGGGAGGACGTCTCCCCGTCCGCCTCGGCGCGCTTCCTGGCTCGCGCTTACCGCCTGGCGACCGACGTCACGTCGACTCCCGACGTCGTCTGGGCCGAGGGTGACCGCGCCCTGCGCCAGGTGACGCACCGGTTCCTGGCCGATGCGCCCGGCCTGATGGAGTCGTTCAAGTTCAACGTCGTGATCGCGCGGCTCATGGACCTGGTGAACGTGACCCGCAAGGCGATCGACAGCGGCCCCGGTGCCGCCGACCCCGCCGTGCGCGAAGCCGTCGAGACCGTCACGCTCGGCCTCGCCGTGTTCGCGCCGTACACCGGCGAGGAGATGTGGGAGCAGCTCGGGTATGAGGCCACCGTCGCGCTGCACGGCTGGCGGAAAGCCGACCCGACGCTGCTCGTGCAGGAGACGCTGACGGCCGTCGTGCAGGTCAACGGCAAGGTGCGCGACTCGTTCGAGGTGTCGAAGTCGATCGAGCCGTCGGAGCTCGAGGCACTCGCGCGGAACTCGGCGAACGTGCAGCGGTACATCGGTGACCGCGAGATCGTGAAGGTCATCGTGCGGGCGCCGAAGCTCGTGAACATCGCGATCAAGGGGTAGTCGGAGGGCGTCGCTGGCCGCCCACAGGGTGGGCGTCTTGTCGTCCACACGATGGGCGGCTGGCGCGTCTCTCCACAGTCCTTGACTCCGGAGCCCGGCCGATCGGCCGGGCTCCGTAGCGTTCGGGCATGTCGTCGCCCTCGTCGCCCTCGTCGCCGGAGCCCCGGTCACCGCACGGCGCGCCGTCGTCGGGACGCGTGCCGTGGTCCCGTCTGGCGCTGTCGCCGCGGGCCGCGGTGGTGCTGGCCGGGGTCGTCGTGGCGGTCGCGCTCGTGGTGGTCCTGGTCGGGTCGCTGTCGGGGCGCGGCGGTGCCGGTGCGGGCGGGGTCGTGGTCAACGGGGCTCCGACCGTGTCGCCGACCGCCGGTGCGCCGGACGCCGGTGCGTCGGCCGCAGGGCCGGCAGCCGGTGGGGGGACGGCCACCACGGGTACGGCGGGTGTCGTGGTGCACGTGCTCGGGGCGGTCGAGCGCGACGGTGTGGTGCGCCTGGCGCCGTCGAGCCGGGTCACCGACGCGATCGAGCGGGCCGGCGGGGCGACGGCGGACGCCGACCTCGCCCGGTTGAACCTGGCCCGGGTGCTGACCGACGGGGAACGGTTGTACGTGCCGCGGGTGGGGGAGGACGAGGTCCCGTCGGCGCTCGATCCGGTGGACGGTGGTGCGGCCGCAGCGACCGGGGGCGGCGGGAGCGCGGACGACGGCGCGGGTGCGGGGGGAGCCGGCGGTGCCGCCGTCGTCGACCTGAACAGTGCCGACCAGGCCGCGCTCGAGACCCTGCCCGGCATCGGTCCGGGGTTGGCCGGCCGGATCCTGGCCTGGCGCGACGAACACGGTCGGTTCACCGCGGTCGAGGACCTGCTCGACGTCAGCGGCATCGGCGACGTCCGGTTCGCCGAGCTCCGCGACCGTGTGCGGGTGTGAGCGGTGCCGGTCACGATGCCCGTACCCGTACCCGTGCAGCTGCGGCCCAGCGCGGCGGACCTGCGGGTGGCGGCGCCCGTCGCGACGGCCTGGATTGTCACGGCCGTGCTCGTCGGGGGACCGGGATCGGCTCCCGGCGTCGCTGCCGTGGCCGCCGTGCTGGCCGGAGGGAGCGCGCTCGTGGCTGGCCGTCGTCGGCGGATGGCGTCGGCCTGCGCCGGCCCGGTGCTCCTCGCAGCAGGGCTGACCGCGCTGCTGGCGGTCTCGGTCACCGTGGGGGAGACCCGCCGTGCACCGGAGCCGCTCCGGGCCCTCGCCTCCGGCTCGGGAGCCGTCCCGTTCGACGCGGTCCTGTCGCGTGACCTGGGCCAGGGTGACCGATCCGTGGTCGCGACGCTCGAGCGCGCCGACAGCCTGGGCGTGCTCCGGGCACCGGTCCGGCTCGTCCCGGCGGGTGACGACCACGACAGGGTGCTGGCCGCGGGCACGCGGGTGACCGGCACCGGGACCCTCGAACCCGACGCCCCCGGAGCCGCGACCGCGTTCGTGCTCTTCGTCCGGGGTGCGCCGACCACTGAGCCTCCCGGCGGACTGCTCGGAGGGACCGACGCCGCTCGCCAGGCCTTCGTCCGCGCGACGGCCGGTCTGCCCGAGCCGGGGGCCGCGCTCCTGCGCGGCCTGGCGATCGGTGACCGCTCCGGCCTCGACCCGGAGACCGAGGCGGCCATGGAGACGTCGGCGCTGACCCACCTGACCGCGGTGTCCGGGTCGAACTGCGCCGTGGTGGTCGGCCTGGTGGTGGTGGTCGGGCGGCTCTGCGGTGCTCCCCGTGGCGTCCGGGCGGCGTCGGCCGTCGCCGTCCTGCTCGCCTTCGTGGTGCTCGTCCGGCCCGACCCGTCGATCGTCCGGGCCACGGTGATGGCGGTCGTCGTGCTGGTCGTGCACCTGTCCGGCCGCCCCGTGCGCGGTGTGCCGCTCGTCGCACTGGCCGCGATCGGCATGCTCGTGGTCGACCCCTGGTTCGCGCGCTCGTTCGGGTTCGCGCTGTCCGTGCTCGCCACGACCGGCATCGTGGTGCTCGGACCACCGCTCACGACGCTGTTCGCCCGACGGCTGTGGACCCCGATCGCCGTGCCACTGGCGGTGCCGGTGGCGGCGCAGGTCGCGTGCTGGCCCGTGACGATTCCGCTGTCGGCGGCGCTGCCGACCTACGCGGTGCCGGCGAACCTGCTGGCCGAGCCCCTGGCACCGATCGTCACCGTCGTCGGCCTCGGTGCGTGTCTGCTCGCACCCGTCTGGCCGTGGGGCGGGTCGGTGCTCGCAGCCGTCGCCTGGGTGCCCGCATCGGCGGTCGGTGGCATCGCCCACGGCGCCGCAGGACTGCCGTACGCGTCGGCTCCGTGGCCGGGCGGCACGGTCGGCGTGGGCGGCGCGGTGCTCGTCAGCGCGTGCCTCGCGGTCGCCGTGCTGAGCACACCGACGGTCAGGAACCGCCTGCTGCTCGTCGCGGGCGTGGTCGTCGTGGTCGGTGTCGCCGCCGTCGCGGTTCCAGTGCTGGTCGTGCGCGGCACCGTTCCGCGGGACTGGGCGGTCGCTGCGTGTGACGTCGGACAGGGGGACGCCGTGCTGGTCCGCGGCGGCGCCCGCACGGCGTTGATCGACACCGGGGACGACCCGGAGCGCCTGCGCGCCTGCCTCGAGCTGCTGCGGATCAGCCGGATCGACCTGCTCGTCCTCACGCACTTCGACCGCGACCACGTCGGTGCGGTGGACGAGGTCGCGGGCATGGTCGACACGGCACTGGTCGGTCCCGTCGGTCGCGCATCGGACACCCGCGTCGTGCGGGACCTGCAGCGCGGTGGCGTCGACGTCCGGCGGGCCGACGACCGGGTGTCCGGTGTGCTCGGGCCGATCAGCTGGCGCGTCGTGTGGCCGCGTGCGGGCAACCCGGACGCCGGCAACGACGCCAGCATCGTGCTCGTGACCGAACCACCGCCGGGCGACGGCTGCTCCACGTGCCTGTCCGGGGTGTTCCTCGGCGACCTGGGCGAGACCGCGCAGCGTCGGCTCCGTTCCGGTGGTGGGCTGCCCGCCGGCCCGCTCGACGTCGTGAAGATCTCGCACCACGGTTCGGCGGACCAGGACCCACTGCTGTACCGACAGCTCGCGGCCCGTGTCGGACTCGTCGGCGTCGGCGCGGACAACACGTACGGCCACCCGACACGTTCGGCGCTGTCGATGCTCGCGTCGGCGGGGACCACGGCGTACCGGACCGACGAACTCGGCACCGTCGTGGTCGGTCGGACGGGCGCGGACGACCTGCGGGTGTGGACGGAGCGCACGCCGTCGGCGGCCGCCCGTAGGATCGTCGGAGCACTCGTCGCACCGGCACCGTCCGGGGCGGCACCACCGGAAGGACCGCATGCCCGCCAAGAAGCCCGCGCGCGCCGCAGCGAAGATCGACCAGGTGCCCTGGTCGGGGATCCGACCGGCTCCCGTCGTGCTCGTGACCGGACCAGAGGCTTTCCTGGCGGACCGGGCCAGCAGCGTACTCAAGGACCTGCTCGTGGGCGAGGACCCGGCGCTCGAGGCGCACGACCTCGAAGCCGACCAGTACGCCCCCGGCCTGCTCGCGACGCTCGCGAGCCCGTCGCTGTTCGGCGAGCCGCGACTCGTGCGGGTCACCAACGTCGAGAAGTGCACCGACGCCTTCATCACCGAGACCATCTCGTACCTGCAGGCTCCAGCCGACGACGTCACCCTGGTGCTCCGGCACGGCGGCGGCGTGCGCGGCAAGAAGCTCCTCGACACGATCCGCAGCGGGGTCGGTGGTGGCGTCGAGGTCATGTGCGACGAACTCAAGCGCGAGACCGACCGCATCGACTTCGTGAACGCCGAGTTCCGCGCCGCCCGACGCAAGATCGCGCCCTCGGCGGTCCGCACCCTCGTGGTGGCCTTCGCCGACGACCTGGCCGAGCTCGCCGCCGCGTGCCGGCAGCTCCTGGCGGACGAGGCGCAGGAGATCACCGACAAGGTCGTCGACAAGTACTACGGCGGTCGCGTCGAGACGAACGCGTTCAAGGTGGCCGACATCGCCCTCGCCGGACGCTCCGCCCCGGCGATCGTCGAGCTGCGGCACGCACTGGCCACCGGCGAAGCGCCCGTGCCGATCGTCGCCGCGTTCGCGAGCAAGATCCGAACGATGGCGAAGGTCAGCGCGTTCCGCGGACCGAGCGGTCAGGCGGCGTCGGCGCTCGGCATGGCGCCGTGGCAGGTGCAGCGCGCGCAGCGTGACGTCGCCGGGTGGTCCGAAGCCGGACTCGCGAACGCGATCACGAGCATCGCCGAGGCGGACACCGCGGTGAAGGGCGGCTCGCGCGACGCGCACTACGCGCTCGAGGTCATGGTCCGCACCATCGCCCGACGCGGCGAGGCGCGCTGAGGCGACCCGCGCCTCCCGGTCGTCGAGCGGTCGTCGCGCGCCCACACCCGCGCACTTGGTGAGCAGAAATGGTCGAGTGCCGACCTGCGACCCGACCATTTCTGCTCACGAAGCGTGCGGCCCGCCGCCGCCACCACCCCGACGCCCAACACCCCACGCCCCGCACACGACGAAGGCCCCGCACCGAACGGTGCGGGGCCTTCGTGCAGCACTCAGGAGATCAGAGCGATGCAACCTTCTTCGCGATGGCCGACTTGCGGTTCGCGGCCTGGTTGCGGTGGATGACACCCTTGCTCACGGCCTTGTCGAGCTTCTTCGACGCGGTGGCCAGGGCGGCAACGGCCTTGTCCTTGTCGCCAGCGGCAACGGCCTCGTTGGTGTGACGGATGAACGTCTTGAGCTCCGACTTGTAGGCCTTGTTGCGCTCGGTGGCCTTGAGGTTGGTCTTGATGCGCTTGATCTGCGACTTGATGTTCGCCATGTGTAGCTCCTGCTTCGTCTCGTACGGGTGGGCGCGACCGCGGGGTAGAGGGGCCCTCGGTCGCATCGCGTTCCACCCGTGGGCGGGGAACGCGCAAGCCAGCCACCAACATTACCAGGCGAACGGCCCGCCACCAAAGCACGAAACACCGCCGGATCGGCGTGATCTCGCGGCAACATGCACCGGATACGGTGACGGACATGCCGTCCCTCGCACCTCGGATCGACACCGTGCCCGCCTCCGGCATCCGGAGGGTCTTCGAGCAGGCAGCGCTGCTGCAGTCCGCCGGGACCGCGGTCACGATGCTCGTGATCGGCGAACCGGACGTCCCGGTGGCACCGCACATCGGCGACGCCGCCCGTCGCGCGTGGACCGAGGACCGCACCGACTACACGCCGAACGGCGGTATCGCACCCCTGCGCGAGGCGGTCCGCGACAAGCTCCGCCGCGAGAACCGCATCGAGGCCGACCTCGAACAGATCTGGATGACGATCGGCGCGACCCAGGCGCTGTTCCAGGCGATGACGCTGACGCTGAGCCCCGGCGACGAGGTCCTGGTGCCGGACCCGGGCTACACGACGTTCACGATGAACGCGCACATCCTCGGGGCCACGCCGGTGCCGTACCGGCTCGAGCCGCAGCACGGGTTCGAACCCGACCTCGAGGCGCTCGAGGCGAGCATCACCGAGCGGACCCGCGTGCTCGTGGTGAACTCCCCGTCGAACCCGCTCGGCGCGGTGTTCGGCGAGGACACCCTCCGCGCGCTCCTGGCCGTCGCGAAGCGCCACGACCTGTGGGTCATCAGCGACGAGGTCTACGAGTACTTCACCTACGGCACCCGCCACGTCAGCCTCGCGGCGCTCGACGAGGACGACCGGGTCTTCTCCGCGTTCTCGCTGAGCAAGACGTACGCCATGACGGGTGTCCGTGTCGGGTACCTCGTCACCCCGAAGGGCCTCGGGCCGACGATGCGCACGACGCAGGAGGCGATGATCAGCTGCGTCGCCGAACCGGACCAGTACGCGGCACTGGCAGCGATCGTGGGGGACCACTCCGCGGTGCGCGACGCCCGGGAGCACTACCGCGCGAACCTCGAGGTCGCGAAGCAGGTGCTGGACGCCGCCGGCATCCGGTACCTCGACCCGCGTGGCGCGTTCTACCTGTGGATCGACGTGTCGCACGCCTCGGACGGCGACGTCGCCGCGTGGGCGCTCGGCCTCCTGCAGCGCGAGGCCGTCGCGGTCGCGCCGGGCAGCGCCTTCGGCCGCTCCGGCGAGGGCTGGATCCGCGTGTGCCTCGCGGCCACGCCGGACGACCTCCGCCGTGGCCTGGGAGCCCTGCCGGCCCCGGTGCGCGCAGGCGTCTGACGCTCGGAGCGTGCGGACGGGAGGCCCGGTGCCGGTCGGCACGGCAGCGCACGGTGCGCAGTCCTCCACCTGGTGCGAGGATGCTCGCCTCGTGCCGCGCAGCATCCGGTCACGGGGCGGTCACCAGCGCACGGACCCGCCGACCTCGCACCGTGCGAGGCCAGCACACCGGCTCGACGGCCCCCCGGACGCGCACCAAACGCGCACCGTGCGTCGCGGACGCGCGCCGTGCCGCCAGGGCGGGTGAAGCGTGGGAGACTGTTGCGACCGTCCGACCCACCTGAGGAACCGTGAGCCCACAAGCATCCGCTCCGCTCGAGCCCGCCGCGACCCCGGCCGGCGCGATCCGCAACTTCTGCATCATCGCGCACATCGACCACGGCAAGTCCACGCTGGCCGACCGCATGCTGCAGATGACCGGCGTCGTCGAGGAGCGCGCGATGCGCGCGCAGTACCTCGACCGCATGGACATCGAGCGCGAGCGCGGCATCACGATCAAGTCGCAGGCCGTCCGCATGCCGTGGGAACTCGACGGTGAGACCTTCGCGCTCAACATGATCGACACCCCCGGGCACGTCGACTTCTCGTACGAGGTCTCCCGTTCCCTGGCGGCGTGCGAGGGCGCGATCCTGCTCGTCGACGCCGCCCAAGGCATCGAGGCGCAGACGCTGGCCAACCTGTACCTGGCGCTCGAGAACGACCTCGAGATCATCCCGGTGCTCAACAAGATCGACCTGCCGGCAGCGGAACCCGAGAAGTACGCGGCCGAGCTCGCGCAGCTCATCGGCGGCAAGCCGGAGGACGTCCTGCGCGTCTCCGGCAAGACCGGTGTGGGCGTGCCCGAGCTCCTCGACCTGGTGGTCCGGCGTGTGCCGGCACCGGTCGGTGACGTCGAGGCCGCGCCCCGCGCGATGATCTTCGACTCGGTCTACGACAGCTACCGCGGCGTCGTGACGTACATCCGGATGATCGACGGCTCGATCAAGCCGCGCGAGAAGGTCCAGATGATGTCGACGAAGTCGACGCACGAGATCCTCGAGATCGGGGTGTCGAGCCCCGAGCCGATCCCGACGAAGGGGCTCTCCGTCGGCGAGGTCGGGTACCTCATCACCGGCGTCAAGGACGTCCGCCAGTCCAAGGTCGGCGACACGGTCACGAGCGCGCAGAAGCCCGCGACCGACGCCCTGCCCGGCTACACGGACCCGAAGCCGATGGTGTTCTCGGGCCTGTACCCGATCGACGGGTCGGACTACCCGGACCTGCGTGACGCGCTCGACAAGCTCAAGCTCTCCGACGCGGCACTGGTGTACGAACCCGAGACGTCGGTGGCGCTCGGCTTCGGCTTCCGCTGCGGATTCCTCGGGCTGCTCCACCTCGAGATCATCACCGAGCGGCTCTCGCGCGAGTTCGGACTCGACCTCATCACGACCGCGCCCAGCGTGATCTACGAGGTCACGAACGAGGACAACTCCGTGACCGAGGTCACGAACCCGTCCGAGTTCCCCGGCGGCCGCATCGTCGAGGTCCGCGAACCCATGGTCCGCGCAGCGATCCTCGCCCCGAAGGACTACGTCGGCGCGATCATGGAGCTGTGCCAGTCGCGCCGCGGCTCCCTGCTCGGCATGGAGTACCTCGGCGAGGACCGCGTCGAGATCCGCTACGAGATGCCCCTCGGCGAGATCGTGTTCGACTTCTTCGACCAGCTGAAGAGCAAGACGCAGGGCTACGCCTCGCTCGACTACGAGCCCATCGGCGACCAGGCGGCCGACCTCGTCAAGGTCGACATCCTGCTGCAGGGCGACCAGGTCGACGCGTTCAGCGCGATCGTGCACCGCGACAAGGCGTACGCCTACGGCACCCTGATGACCGAGCGGCTGCGCAAGCTCATCCCGCGCCAGCAGTTCGAGGTGCCGATCCAGGCCGCCATCGGTGCCCGCATCATCGCCCGCGAGAGCATCCGTGCGATGCGCAAGGACGTCCTGGCGAAGTGCTACGGCGGTGACATCACCCGCAAGCGCAAGCTCCTCGAGAAGCAGAAGGAGGGCAAGAAGCGCATGAAGACCATCGGTCGGGTCGAGGTCCCGCAGGAGGCCTTCATCGCCGCGCTGTCCGGCGACGTCGAGGAAAAGAAGAAGTAGCGCCGAGAAGAAGAAGGAGCGACGGGTCAGCGGGCCCGTGCGGCTCGCGCCCGCAGCAGGGCCAGGCAGAGGGCCGGGAGGCTCGCAGCGGCCAGTCCCGCCAGTGCGGTCCGCAGGATGACCAGCCCGGCGGCCGCACTGAAGTCGGTCTGCTGGGTCGCCGCGACGCCGGACACCACGGCCCCGAGGGCCAGGGCGACCGTCACGGCGCCGATCCACTGCGGCATCCGCGTGGCCCGGTGCCGTCGGACCGCGGACACGAGGGTGGCCCCGAACAGCAGGACCCCCGCTCCGGCGCAGCACGCACCGACCGCCGCGATCGCGTTCGCGGTGTCGAAGGCGTCCCACTGTGCCGGTGGCACCGCGACGTAGCGTGCGGACGAGCCGATGCCGGCGGTCGTCGCGTCGACCAGGACACGCGCGAGCGCGGCGGCGCCGAAGGCGACGAACGTGAGCGCGGCGAAGGTCGCGGTCCGACGGTCGACGGACCGCCAGGGCGCGGGGGTGGAGCGGGGCACGCTGCAACGATAGGGGCGTGGCGGCCGCGGGTCGGGCCTCCAGTTCGGGGTGCACGTGAACCGGACGACCACTCGGTTCGATCCGACGGGGCAGGCCCAAGTAGGCTGGCGGCATGAGCATCCGCGGGAGCTACCGGACCGCCCTGACCTACGGCGCGGTGGGGGCGACCCAGGCGTCGGACCTCATGACGTACCCGCCCGAGGGGTTCACCCCCAGTGAGTCGCGTGCGCGGATCGGGCACGGCGACCAGCGGTTCGAGACCGCGGTGACGCAGGCCCTGACGTGGCAGATCCAGGAGCGCAGCGGGATCCGCGTGCGTGTCGAGGAACAGCCCGACGACGACGAGGTCCGGTACAACCCGGTGACCTTCGACGACGACGGCGTCCCGATCGCGCCGGCCTCGATCGGCACCCCACGAGTCGAGAAGTTCGCGCCGGACGGCACTCCGCTGGTGACCGCGGGCACCTCGGCGACCCTCACGATGCACGCCTTCGGCCGGACCGTGCAGGCGCCCGTCCGGGTCGTGTCGATCATCGACGAGCACGATCGCAAGGGCTTCGCCTACGGCACGCTCGAGGGGCACCCGCTGTCCGGCGAGGAATCGTTCGTCGTCGAACGCACGCCGGACGGCTCCGTGTGGCTGCAGATCCGGCAGTTCTCGCAGCCGTCGAGCCGGAAGTGGCAGTTCGTCGCGCCGCTGCTGCGTCGGCAGCAGAAGGTGATGGCGGAGCAGTACCTGGCGGCGCTGCGGGGCGACTAGCGGCGCGGGCGCGGGCGTGCGTGTGCGCGCTTGGGCGTGTGCGTGCCCGTTCGTACGCGTGCCCGTCGGCGCGCGTGTGCGCGTGGTCAGCGCAACGGCGGCAGCGCCGCGATGGCGTCCTCGATCAGGCCGGCGTCGACCCGGCAGTCCCGCGCGACCGTGACCGCGTTCGTCGCCCGCAGGGCCTCGACGTCGAACACCCCGGTGGCGACCGCCAAGAAGGGGATGCCGGCGGCGTCCGCGGCCTCGCCGTCACGCGGGGTGTCGCCGACGATCACGGCCCGGGTTCCGGCGAGTTCCGCCGCCGCACGGGTGGTGACGTCGGCTCGCTCGACCTCGGTGTCGCCGAAGTAGGAGTGGTCCCAGTCGAACAGGCCATCGTCGAACCCGGCGCCGGCCAGCTTGACGCGGGCGCGGTACTCCGAGTTGCCGGTGAGCAGGCCGTTCCGCCACCCGATCTCCGCGAACCGGGTGAGCAGCGCGGTGGCGCCGGGGACGGGTGAGCGGTGGTCGCCCGAGGCGTGCCGCTCGGCGGTGAGGTCGCGCAGGTGGCCGCTCACCGTCGGGATGATGGTGTCGTCGAACGCGTGGGCACGGACGTGCTCGGCGATGAGCCCGGCGTCCGTCCGACCGTGCTGGTGTCCGACGCGCAGGGTGAGGTCGCGGCCGACCGCCCGCTCGAGCGCGAGGTGGTAGAGGTTGCCCGGGGACGACGCGTTCATCACGAGGGTGCCGTCGATGTCCCACAGGACCGTGGTGGGAACGGGATGGTGCTCCATGACTCCCATCATGACGGAGAATGGAGCCCATGCCGAGTGCTCTCCCGATCGCCGATCCAGCCCCCGCGGACGGCCTGATCACGCCGTGGGCGGCGGCGGGGTCCGACGGTGCTCCCGCTGCCGGCGACGTGCCCTTCGGCGTGTACGTGCACGTGCCGTTCTGCCGCGTGCGCTGCGGGTACTGCGACTTCAACACCTACACGGCGTCCGAGCTCCGCGGCGTCCGTCGCGACGACTACGCCGGGCACGCCGTGCGGGAGATCGAGTGGGCCGCGACCGTGCTCGACCGCTCCGGCGTGCCGCGTCGGCCGGTGTCGACGGTCTTCTTCGGCGGCGGGACCCCGACCATGTTGCCGGCGTCCGACCTGGCGATGATCCTGCGGGCCATCGACGACACGTGGGGGATCCTGCCCGGCGCCGAGGTCACGACCGAGGCGAACCCGGACTCGGTCGACGCGTCGTCGTTGCAGACCCTGCGCGAGGGCGGCTTCAACCGGATCAGCTACGGCATGCAGTCCGCGGTGCCGCACGTGCTCGCGACGCTGGACCGCACCCACGACCCGCTGCGCGTGCCCGTGGTCGTCGACCTCGCGAAGCAGCAGGGCCTCGACGTCTCGCTCGACCTCATCTACTCGACGCCGGGGGAGTCCCTCGCCGACTGGCGGACGTCGCTCGACGCCGCGATCGCCTGCGAGCCCGACCACGTGTCGGCGTACTCGCTCATCGTCGAGGACGGCACCGCGATGGGCCGCATGGTGGCCCGCGGCGAACTCCCCGCGCCCGACGACGACCTGGCCGCCGACATGTACGAGCTCGCCGACCAGGTGCTCGGTGACGCCGGCTACTCCTGGTACGAGGTGTCGAACTGGGCGCGCGGTGACGCGCACGCGAGTCGGCACAACCTGTCCTACTGGAAGGGCCACGACTGGTGGGGCGTCGGCCCCGGCGCGCACTCCGCCGTCGCCGGCACGCGCTGGTGGAACGTGAAGCACCCGGCCGCGTACGCGAACCGGGTGCTGTCCGGCGATTCGCCCGCCGCCGGCCGCGAGACCATCGACGACGAGACCCGGTACGTCGAGCGGCTGCTCCTCGCCGCCCGCGTCCGCGGGGAGCTCGCGACGAGCGAGATCCGCCAGGAGGCCCGTGGCCGGGTCGCGGGACTCATCGCACGGGGTCTCGTGGACGGGTCGGCCGCGGTGCGGGGACGGATCGACCTGACCCTGCAGGGTCGCCTGCTCGCCGACGCGGTGGTGCGGGAACTGCTCGACTGACCGGCGTCCGCCGGTCGCCTGCCGGCCCTACTGCTTGATGAACTCGATCGACAGGGGGTAGCGGTAGAACTGGCCCTGGTTCGCCGCGACGGCCGCCATGATGCTGAAGATCAGCGAAACGATCGCAGCGGCGAGGATGATCAGGAACCCGACGCCGAACACCGATGTGAGCGAACCGACGAAGTACGCGATCGCCATCGTGATGTGGAAGTTCAGGGCGACCCGGGTGTGCTCGCGGATGAAGCCGCCGCGATCGCGGAGGACCAGGTACGCCACGAGCGGCGCGACGACGGTGAAGAAGATCCCGCCGATGTGCGTGAGCGTTGCCCAGAGGCGCTGGTCCTCCGGGCTCATCGGCTGCGGCGGCGTGTACCCGCTCGGGTACTGGGGCCCGTTCGGGTTCTGCGGGCCACCGGGCTGCTGTCCGTAGGTCATGCCGGAAGCGTATCGGGGGTGCAGTCACGCGGGCGTAGGATCAGCAGTCGACACGTCCGAGTGCCAGATCGACCAGGAAGGAGCGCTCGTGGTCAGTGAACGCAGCCTCGAGGTCCTGAAGGCGATCGTGCGCGACTACGTGGCGTCCCGCGAACCGGTCGGCTCGAAGACGATCGTCGAGCGGCACGCCTTCGGTGTCAGTGCCGCCACGATCCGCAACGACATGGCCCTGCTCGAGGACGAGCAGCTCATCGTCGCCCCGCACACCTCGTCCGGTCGCGTGCCGACCGACAAGGGGTACCGCCTCTTCGTCGACCACCTGGCCGCGGCCCGGCCGCTGACGAGCGCCCAGCGGCACGCCATCGAGACCTTCCTCGGCGCCCCGAACGACCTCGACGAGGTCCTCGGCCGCACCGTGCGCCTGCTCAGCCAGCTCACGAACCAGGTCGCCCTCGTGCAGTACCCGTCGATGGTGCGCGCCCGGGTGCAGCACGTCGAACTCGTGCGACTCGGCGACGCCCGGCTGATGGTGGTGCTCATCACGGACACCGCCCGGGTCGAGCAGCGCGTCGTCGAGACCGACGTCGCGCTCGACGAGCCGCTGCTGACCGAACTCCGCACCGTGCTGAACGGTGCGGCCGTGGGGCTCCTGCTGCAGGACGTGCCCACCGCGCTCCGTGCGGTG
This sequence comes from Curtobacterium sp. PvP017, assembly GCF_054060195.1. Taxonomy (NCBI): domain Bacteria; kingdom Bacillati; phylum Actinomycetota; class Actinomycetes; order Micrococcales; family Microbacteriaceae; genus Curtobacterium; species Curtobacterium sp. PvP017. The sequence goes on along the minus strand of NZ_JBSSCY010000006.1, from coordinate 60,857 downwards.
CCGCAACAGCTCCGCCCCGAGGCCCAGACGCTCGGCGGGGTCGTCGTGGCGACCCTCATCGAGCAGGTCGCGGCGAACCGACAGGACCGCCTGCTGATGGCCGGCGCCGCGAACCTGGCGAAGAGCGAGCAGGACTTCTCCGGCGGCCTCTTCCCGGTGCTCGAAGCGATCGAGGAACAAGTCACCCTGCTCCGGCTGTTCGGGGAGATGCAGGTGGACGACATCGCGGTGGCGGCCAGCATCGGCGTCGAGAACGCCGAGTACGGGCTCGACGCGACGAGCATCGTCGCCGGCGGGTACCTCGCCGGTGGCGGCGAGGTGGCACGCCTGGGCGTCCTCGGACCGACCCGGATGGACTACGGCACGAACATGGCGGCCGTCCGGGCCGTCGCACGGTACCTGTCCAAGCTCCTGGGCGAACACTGATCGACTGCAACACCGACCGACCGACCGAACACAACCGACTGAGGGATACGTGGCAGACCACTACGACGTCCTCGGCGTCCAGCGAGACGCCTCCGATGCCGACATCAAGAAGGCCTACCGCCGCCTGGCGCGTGAGCTCCACCCGGACGTGAACCCGGCCCCCGAGGCCGCCGAGCGGTTCAAGGACGTCACGCACGCGTACGACGTCCTGAGCGACCCCGAGCAGCGGCGCCGGTACGACGCCGGGCCACAGGCCGACAGCCCCTTCGGTGGCGGCGCCGGCGGGTTCAGCGACATCTTCGACGCCTTCTTCGGCGGCGGTGGCGGCGGTGGCCGGGGCAGCGGTCCCCGCAGCCGTGCCGAGCGGGGGCAGGACGCCCTGCTCCGCATCGACGTCGACCTCGACGAGGTCGTCTTCGGGACCCACAAGGACGTCGAGGTCGACACCGCCGTCCTGTGCGAGACCTGTCACGGCTCGTGCTGCGCACCCGGCACGAGCCCGCGCACCTGCGACATCTGCGGCGGCTCCGGCAACATCCAGCGCCAGGTCCGCTCGCTCCTGGGCAACGTCGTGACGAGCGCCCCGTGCGGCACCTGCCGCGGCTACGGCACCGTCATCCCGAGCCCCTGCCCGACCTGCCAGGGTCAGGGCCGCGTCCGTGCCCGTCGTACGGTTCCGGTCGACGTCCCGGCCGGCGTCGACTCGGGCCTGCGCCTGCAGATGCCCGGCCAGGGCGAGGTCGGCCCAGCCGGCGGCCCCTCCGGCGACCTGTACCTCGAGATCCGGGTGCGGCACGACGACGTCTTCAGCCGCGACGGCGACGACCTGCTCGCCACGCTCGAGGTCGCGATGACCGATGCCGTGCTCGGCACCACCACGACGATCGACGGACTCGACGGGCCCGTCGAACTCGAGATCCGTCCAGGGGTGCAGAGCGCCGACGTCCTGGTCATCAAGGACCGCGGCATCACGAAGCTGCGCGGGAGCGGCCGCGGCGACCTCCGGGTCGGCGTGCAGGTCGTCACCCCGACGAAGCTGTCGCACAAGGAGCGGCAGCTAGTCGAGCAGCTCGCGAAGTCGCACAAGGCCTCGGCGCCGCAGCTCGCCCGGTTCCAGCAGGGCATGTTCGGCAAGCTCCGCGACCGCTTCTTCAACTTCTGATGGCATCGCTCTACGTCGTGGAGTCGCTCGACGGCGTCGCCGTCGGTGGCTCCGTGACGCTCGACGGGGCAGAGGGGCGGCACGCCGTGACCGTCTCGCGCGTGCGGGTCGGTGAGACGCTGCGGCTCTCGGACGGACGGGGGACCGTCGTGTCCGGTGCGGTGGACTCCGTCGACCGCGATTCGCTGGTGTTGTCCGTCGCGTCGCTGTCCGTCGATCCGCTGCCGGTCCCGTCGCTGACGCTCGTGCAGGCCCTCGCCAAGGGCGGCCGCGACGAGATGGCGGTGCAGGCGTCGACGGAGATCGGCGTGGACCGGATCGTGCCGTGGTCGGCCGCGCGCAGCGTCTCCCGGTGGGAGGGCCCGAAGGTCGAGAAGGGCCGATCGCGCTGGACGGCCATCGCACACGAGGCCGCGAAGCAGGCGATCCGGTCACGGGTGCCCGAGGTCGGGCCGCTCGTCACGACGGCGCAGCTCGTGCCCGCGCTCGGTGCCGGTGCCGCGGTGCTCGTGCTCGACCCCACCGCGACCGTGCGGCTCGCGACCTGGGAAGCGCCGGCGGACCTCGACGAGATCGCACTCGTGGTGGGGCCGGAGGGTGGCATCGACGGCTCCGAGCTCGACCGGCTCGAGGCCGCGGGAGCGATCAGGGTCCGGCTCGGCGACAGCGTGCTGCGGACCTCGACCGCCGGTCCCGCGGCACTCGCGATCCTGCAGGCCGGACTCGGTCGCTGGTGAGGGAAGGCCCGAGGTCGGTCCCGCGTTCTACGATGGAGTCATGAGCACCAGCACGCCCAGCGTCTTCAGCAAGATCATCGCGCGCGAGATCCCGGCGACCGTCGTCGCTGAGGACGACCGTGTGATCGCGATCGAGGACATCGCCCCGAAGGCGCCCGTCCACGTGCTGGTCATCCCCAAGACCGAGCAGTACGCGAACGTCGCCCAACTCGCGGCCGGTGACCCCGACCTCCTCGCCCACCTGGTCGCCACCGCGCAGCGCATCGCCGACGAGCGCGCCGGCGGCCAGTTCCGTCTCGTCTTCAACACCGGCGAAGCCGCCGGTCAGACCGTGTTCCACGTGCACGCGCACGTACTCGCAGGTGAACTGCAGGAAGGCACCCTTGCCGGCTAACGAACCAGCACAGCCCACCACCGACGACGACCAGGTCGTCTCCGTCGCCCTCCAGGTCGACGGCATCGCCATGGTCCAGCTGCTCGGTCCCCAGGACCGGCTCCTGAAGACCGTCGAACGGCAGTACCCGGGCGTCAAGGTCGTCGTCCGCGGCAACGAGGTCACGCTCACCGGACCCGAGCGCGAGGTCGCGCGGGCGAAGGCGCTCGTCGACGAACTCGTCGGCATGGTCAAGCGCGGGCAGGACATCGGCCCCTCGGACATCCCGATGTCGGCGCGCATCCTCGACGACGACCGAAAGCCGTCCGACACCTTCGGCACGCCGATCGTGTCGAGCCGCGGCAAGTCCGTCCGGCCGAAGACCGACGGGCAGCGCGCGTACGTCGACGCCATCGACGAACACACCATCACGTTCGGGATCGGTCCCGCCGGCACCGGCAAGACCTACCTGGCGATGGCGAAGGCCGTGCAGGCCCTGCAACGGCGCGAGGTCACCCGCATCATCCTGACCCGTCCAGCGGTCGAGGCCGGCGAGCGGCTCGGGTTCCTGCCGGGCACGCTCACCGACAAGATCGACCCGTACCTGCGGCCGCTCTACGACGCCCTGAACGAGATGATGGACCCCGAGCTGGTCCCGAAGCTGCTCGCTGCGGGCACGGTCGAGGTCGCGCCGCTCGCGTACATGCGCGGCCGGACGCTCAACGACTCGTTCGTCGTCCTCGACGAGGCGCAGAACACGACCCCCGAGCAGATGAAGATGTTCCTGACCCGTCTCGGGTTCGGCTCGAAGATGGTCGTCACGGGCGACATCACCCAGGTCGACCTGCCGGGCAACGTGTCCGGGCTCCGGCTCGTGACGCGCATCCTCGAGACGGTCGAGGACATCCACTTCGCCCGGCTCGGCAGCGAGGACGTCGTGCGGCACACGCTCGTCGGCCGCATCGTCGACGCCTACACCGTCTACGACGAGGAACGCCTCGCCGAGCAGGCCGGTCACCGTCCCGGTGGCCGTGGCACCGCGCCGGTCGGCAACCCCGACGGCGCCAACCGTGCCGAGCGCCGGGGGCGGCCGCCGCAGGACCGTCAGCGACCCCCGTACCCCCAAAACGACGCCCGAGGAGGCAACCGGTGAGCATCGAGCTCAACAACGAGTCCGGGGTCGAGGTGGACGAGGCCGCGATCCAGCGCCTCGCCGCGTTCGCCCTCGATGCAATGCACGTGCACGCGGACGCCGAACTCGCCATCGTCCTGGTCGACGAGGGCGCGATGGAGCAGCTGCACGTGCGGTGGATGGACGAGCCCGGCCCGACCGACGTCCTGAGCTTCCCGATGGACGAACTCCGACCGGGTACCGAGGACGACCCCACGCCCGCCGGACTGCTCGGCGACATCGTGCTCTGCCCGCAGGTGGCCGAGGAACAGGCGAAGACCGCCGGGCACTCGAGCACCGACGAGATGCTGCTGCTCACCTGCCACGGCATCCTGCACCTGCTCGGGTTCGACCACGCCGAGCCGGATGAGAAGGCCGAGATGTTCGGGCTGCAGGGCGAGATCCTGACGGCCTTCGCGGCCCAGCACCGGGGTCGGTAGCCGATGCTCGTCGTCGTCGGGCTGCTCGCGGTGGCGCTGGGGCTCGTCGTGCTCGGCGGACTCCTCGCCGCGAGCGACGCCGCGCTCTCCGTGGTGTCCCGTGCCGACCTCGACGAGATCGCCCGCGGCAACAAGCGGCGTCGTGCGCTCGAGGCGATCGCGGACGACGTCGGTGCGCACGTCAACGCGCTCAACTTCTTCCGGGTCCTCGCCGAGACCGCCGCGGCCGTGCTCGTCACGATCGCCCTGGTGCGGGCTTTCGACAGCTGGTGGGTGGCGCTCATCGTCTCCGCCGCCATCATGACGGCCGTGTCGTTCGTGCTCGTCGGGTCGAGTCCGCGCAGCGTCGGACGGGCGCATGCCGAGCGACTGCTGGCGTCCACCGGCGGCCTGGTCCGTGCCGTCCGGATCGTGCTCGGTCCGCTCGCCGGTCTGCTCGTCCACATCGGTGACCGCGTGACCCCGGGCCGTGGCCGGAGCGCCTCGACGGTGTCGAGCGAAGAGCAGCTGCTGTCGCTCGTCGACGAGGCCACCGAGAGCAACGTGCTCGAGGACGAGGACCGCGAGCTCATCCACTCGGTCTTCGAGTTCAGCGACACCCTCGTGCGCGAGGTGATGGTGCCGCGCACCGACATGCTCACCGTCGACGGCTCGGACACGCTCGCCGCCGGCATGGAGCAGTTCCTGGCCGCCGGGGTGTCCCGCATGCCCGTCACCGGCAAGGACAGCGACGACGTGCTCGGTGTGCTGTACCTGCGCGACGTGTCGCGGGCGCTGTACGAGCGTCCGGGGTCGGGCAGCGAGCGGGTCACGCGTCTGCTGCGTCCGGCCGAGTTCGTGCCGGAGTCGAAGGCCGCCGACGACACCCTGCGGCACATGCAGGTCGCGAAGAACCACCTGGTCCTGGTCGTCGACGAGTACGGCGGCGTCGCCGGTCTCGTCACGATGGAGGACCTCATCGAAGAACTCGTCGGGGACATCTCCGACGAGTACGACCGCGCCGTGGTCGACCGGGTCGAGGTCGAACCCGGCGTCTGGCGGATCTCCGCCCGACTGCCCGTCGACGAGCTCGGCGACCTGTTCGGGATCGAGCTCGACGACGACGACGTCGACACCGCCGGCGGCCTGCTCACGAAGGAGCTCGGCCACCTGGCGATCTCCGGCGACACCGTCACGGTGTCCGGCGTCGTCCTGACGGCCGACCGGGTCGAGGGCAAGCGCCGCCACCTCATCACCGTGCTCGCCGAGCGCACCGACGCCCTCGCGGGTGTCGAGGACGCCTTCGACGACGCCACCACCACGACGGGAACCACGCACGCATGACCGACTCCGACTCCACCCCCACCGCCTCGGGCACGCCGTACCGTGCGGGCTTCGTCTCGTTCGTCGGGCGCCCGAACGTCGGCAAGTCGACGCTGACGAACGCGCTGGTGGGCCAGAAGGTCGCGATCACCTCGTCGAAGCCGCAGACCACCCGCCGTGCGATCCGCGGCATCGTGCACCGTCCCGACGGCCAGGTCATCATCGTCGACACCCCGGGCGTGCACCGTCCGCGCACCCTGCTCGGCGAGCGGCTCAACGACCTCGTGCAGTCCACGCTCGGCGACGTCGACGTCATCGGCTTCTGCGTCCCCGCCAACGAGCCGATCGGCCCGGGCGACCGCTTCATCAACGACACCCTCGACCAGTACCCGCGGGCCAAGAAGGTCGCGATCGTCACGAAGATCGACCGCACCTCGAAGGACAAGGTCGGGGAGCAGCTGCTGGCCGTCTCGAGGCTCCGTGACTGGGACTCGATCATCCCGACGTCGGGCACGAAGGGGTTGCAGCTCGAGGACCTCCTCGGCGAGATCACCTCACTGCTGCCGGAGTCGCCCCAGCTCTACGACTCGTCCGCCGTGACCGAGGAGACGGACGAGGAACGCATCAGCGAGCTCATCCGCGAGGCCGCGCTCGAGGGCGTCCGCGACGAACTGCCGCACTCGCTCGCCGTCGTGATCGAGGACATCGTCGAGCCCGACGAGGACGACGACGCCGACGGCCCCCTGCGCATCTTCGCGAACCTGTTCGTCGAGCGCGACAGCCAGAAGGCGATCGTCATCGGCCACAAGGGCGAGCGCCTGAAGGACGTCGGCTCCCGTGCCCGCGTCGAGATCGAGTCGCTGCTCGGCGGTCGGCACGTGTACCTCAACATCCGCGTGAAGGTCGCCAAGGAGTGGCAGCGTGACCCGAAGCAGCTCGGACGCCTCGGGTTCTGAGCTCCCGGCGCCGGGTGTCATCCACGCGAGGGACGCGCCGGTGACCCGAGCGCCGTACCGTGGACGCGTGTTCCGTCCCATGCTGCGCGCGCAGGTCATCACCGACGTCGTCATCGCCGTGGTGCTCGGCTCGCTCGTGCTGATCACCTCGGCCCGGGGGATGGACACCCCGCTCGCGGTCGTCACCGTCGTCGGCATGACCGCCGCGCTGGCGCTCCGACGGCTGTCACCAGGACTCGCCCTGGCGGTCGCGTGGGTGTTCGCGGTCTTCGAGATGCTGACGGGCCAGATGCCCGACCTGTCGAACGTGTTCATCGCGGCGGTGCTCTACACGACGAGTGCCTACGGCAGCCGACGGGTCCGGCTGGCGGGACTCATCTCGGCCATCGTCGGGTCCGTCACCGCGGCGCTCTACATCGGCGTCGACGACTACCGGAACCGCCTGACGATCGAGACCGCCTCGACCCCGTTCCAGGAGTCGCTGCAGGTCACGGTCTCGTACTTCGCCGTCGTCCTGCTCCTCCTGCTGCTGCCGTGGTTGGCGGGCCTCGTCCTGCGCACCCGTCGGTCGGCGAGCATGAGCCGCGAGGCCCAGCTGCTCGCCGAGCGCGACGCCGCCCGCGCCGACCGAGCCGTCGCCGTCGAACAGGAACGTGTGCGGATCGCCCGCGACATGCACGACATCGTCGCGCACTCGCTCGCGGTCGTCATCGCCCAGGCGGACGGCGCCCGCTACGCGCTGAAGGCCGACCCCGCCGTCGCCGACCAGGCACTCGGCACCATCTCGACGACCGCCCGCCGTGCGCTCGGCGACGTCCGCGAGCTCCTGGGCGCGCTGCGGCACGAGCAGGGGACCGTCCCGACACCCGAGATCGACGACATCGACCGGCTCATCGGCGAGATGCGGCAGGTCGGCCTCGACGTCCGGGTCGAGCGCGAGGGCGACCCTGCCGGTCTCCCGACCACGACGCAGCTCGCGGTGTACCGGATCGTGCAGGAGAGCCTGACGAACGCGTACAAGCACGGTGAACCGGGGACCCCGGTGCACGCATCGCTGACCTACCGCCCGGACACCGTCGAGATCGCGGTCGTGAACCGCCGCGCGGACGACGGCACGCGGGGTCCCGGCACCGGCCACGGCCTCGTCGGGATGCGCGAGCGTGCGACCATGACCGGCGGCACGATGACCGCAGGGGTTCGCGGTCCGGACTTCGAGGTCTCGGTCCGGATGCCCGCGGTCCCCGCCAGCGGACAGATGCCCCGCGGCCGTGTCACCCCGACCGCCGGCCCGACCGCCAGCCCGACCGAGCAGGAGCGCACCGTCCGATGACCACCACCCCGCCGGCCGACGGCCGGATCCGCGTCGCCCTCGTCGACGACCAGTCACTCTTCCGCACGGGCATCCGGATGCTCATCGACTCCCAGCCCGACCTGCAGTTCGTGGGCGAGGCGGGCGACGGCGCCGAGGGTGTCGAGCTCGTCCGCCGTGCCCGTCCGGACGTCGTCCTGATGGACGTCCGCATGCCCGTGATGGACGGCATCACGGCGACCTCGCACATCGTCGAGCAGGCCGGGACCGACGGCGCCAAGGTGCTCGTCCTGACCACGTTCGACTTCGACGAGGCCGCGGCGAAGGCCATCCGCGCCGGCGCGAGCGGCTTCGTGCTGAAGGACGCCGACCCGGAGTTCCTGCTCGCCGCCGTGCGGACCGTGCACGCCGGCACCGCGGTCTTCGCGGCCTCGGCGACGCGCGAGCTCCTGCGTCGGTACGACGACTCGGTCGAGCAGGCCGCGACCGTGCCGGCGACGTTCGACGACCTCACACCGCGTGAGCGCGAGATCTTCGACCTGGCGGCCCGCGGCTTCAGCAACAGCGAGATCGCGCAGCACGAGTACGTCAGCGAGGCGACCGTGAAGACCCACATCTCGCGGGTCCTGACGAAGCTCGGACTCCGCGACCGCGTGCGCCTCGTCGTGTTCGCGCACGAGCACGGGCTGGTGAGCAAGGCCGACTGACGGACGTCATCCGATCGGATGACCCGTCCACAGGAAGTCGAGCCGAGCGGTGCATCCACAGGAGCCGCCCGACGGACGCGGGGCGGGCCTCCCGGCCGTCATCGTTGGTGTATGACCACCAGCCACGCTCCGATCATCCGACTCGACCACGTGTCCAAGCACTACGGCGACGCCGCGCGCCGGGTGACGGCGCTCGACGACGTCAGCGTCGACATCGGCGCGGGGGAGTTCACCGCCGTGATGGGGCCGTCCGGGTCCGGCAAGTCGACCCTCATGCACGTCGCCGCCGGGCTCGACGCGGTGTCCGCCGGCCGCATCCAGATCGACGGCGTCGACATCACCGGGCTCGGCGACAAGGACCTGACCGAGCTCCGTCGACGTCGGCTCGGGTTCGTGTTCCAGTCGTTCAACCTGGTGCCGACGCTCGACGTCAGCGAGAACATCCGACTGCCGTTCCTGCTCGGCGGGCACAAGCCGTCGAAGGACGAGAGCGCGTGGATCGACCGGTTGGTCGACCAGCTCGGACTCGGCAACCGGCTCTCGCACCGGCCGCACCAGCTGTCGGGTGGGCAGCAGCAGCGCGTGGCCATCGCCCGGGCGCTCGCCTCCCGGCCGGCAGTCGTCGTCGCCGACGAGCCGACGGGTGCCCTCGACTCGCGCACCGGCCGTGACGTCCTCGCGATCCTGCGCGGCGCCGTGCAGGAGTGGGGGCAGAGCGTCGTCATGGTGACGCACGACCCCGTCGCGGCCGCCAACGCCGACCGGATCCTGTTCCTCGCCGACGGCCGCGTCGTCGCCGACCGTCCGGCGATGGACGCCGGCGCGATCTCCACCACGATGCTGGGGATGGAGGCAGCAGCGTGAACGGCGTCCGCTCCTTCGCCCCGACCGTGCTGGTCGCGGCGCTCGGCACGACGTTCGGCTCGGCACTCGTCATCGCCCCCGGCATCGTGACCGAGGCGCTCGGCGCCGCCGGGCTCGCCGACCTCGGGCCGGTCAAGTCGATCCTGTCCGTCGTCGGGTGGCTGTTCCTCGGGATCGCGCTGTACGTCGGTGCGATCGTGACCGCCAACACCTGCGCGACCCTCATCGCCGGCCAGACCCGCATCATCGCGTTGCAGCGTCTCGTCGGTGCCACGGGTGCGACCCTCCGGGCCCGGATCACCCGCACCGGACTGGTCGTCGGGGTGCTCGGCGGACTGATCGGCGCCGTCGTCGGCACCGGACTGTCCGCGGTGTTCGTGGTCGTCCTGCGCGGCAACGGGTTCCTGCCCGACGCGGACTACACGCTCCTGCCGTGGGAACTCGTGCTGCCGGTCGTCGCCGTCGTCCTGGCGACGTGGGGAGCCTTCGCCGCGGGCTCCCGCCGGGTGCTGACCGTCACCCCGCTCGAGGCGCTGTCGTCGAGCGTCGAACCGAGCCGCGACGACGTCCGCTCCGGCACCGCCCGCAAGGTCTGGGCGATCGTCCTCATGGCGGGTGGCGCGGCGCTCATGCTCATCGGGCTCGCGGTCAGTGCGAGCTCGCCCATCGCGGTGCTGCCGGCGGCACTCGGCGGGTTCGTGTCCTTCGCGGGCGTCGCGGTCGGGGCGACGATCGTGATGCCGCCCGTCCTGCAGCTCATCGGCCGGATCGGCTCGCACGACCCCGTCGTCCTGCTCGCCGGCCGCAACGCCATGCGTGCGCCGGGTCGGTCCTCGCGGGCGACGATCGGGCTCGTGATCGGCGTCACCCTGCTCGTCACCTTCGCGGTCGCGCTCGGCATCATGCAGCACGTGCTCGAGGCCCAGCTCGAGGACCTTGGGCAGGGCCAGATGACGACCGAGATGGTGCAGGCGCAGCGCGACTTCTTCGTGCAGCTGAACGCCGTCGTCAGTGTCATCGTCGGGTTCTCCGCCGTGATCGCCGCCGTCGGGGTCGTGAACGCGCTCGCACTCGGGGTCCTGCAGCGTCGCCGCGAGCTCGGGCTGCTGCGGGTCCTCGGACTCACCGGGGCGCAGGTCCGCCGGATGATCGTGACCGAGGCCGTGCAGATGGTCGTCGCGGCCGTCGTCTCCGGGCTCGTGCTCGGCACCTTCTACGGCTGGGTCGGCGGGCAGACGCTGCTCGGGTCGCTGGGCACCCCGGTCACGCCCGTGCTCCCGCCGCTCACCATCGGGATCGTCGTCGTCGGGGCGCTCGTGCTCGCGGTCGTCGCGACGATCGCGCCGGTGCGGCGCGCGATGCGCGTGCCCCCGACCGAAGCGCTCGCGGTCGACTGACGAGCGGCCGTGGTCGGCCCACGCGACGGACGGGAGGCACGGTGCCAGCTGGCACCGTGCCTCCCGTCCGTCGTCCCGTGCCTCCACCGCCGCGGGCGCGCCCGCCACGCCGCCACGCCGCTCGCGTTCGCCGAGGTTCCACGATCTTGGACTCCGGACGGCCGCCGGCGACGGTTCGTGGAACCTCGGCGTCCGGCCGACGGCATGTCGTGACCACTCGAACGCCCCTCGCTGTCACACGAGTCGCGGCCGGTGCTACCGTGGACCCGATGTACTCGGCACTCCTCCTCCTTCGCTGCCGCGACGAGGCCTGACACACCGGCCCACCTCGTCGCGGAGTCCGTCGTGGCCGCCCTCACCCAGAGCACACGAAAGCGACGAACGATGCAGAACACGCAGCAGCCCTCCGGGATGCCGATCCACAAGTACGTCCCCTTCCACGAACAGATCTCGGTCGACCTGCCTGACCGCACCTGGCCGACGAAGCGCATCGACAAGGCGCCGCGCTGGTGTGCCGTCGACCTGCGTGACGGCAACCAGGCCCTCATCGACCCGATGGACGCCGAGCGCAAGCGCGCGATGTTCGACCTGCTCGTCGGGATGGGCTACAAGGAGATCGAGGTCGGGTTCCCGAGCGCCTCGCAGACCGACTTCGACTTCGTCCGGTCGCTGATCGACGAGGGCGCGATCCCCGACGACGTCACGATCCAGGTGCTGACCCAGGCGCGCGAGCACCTCATCCAGCGCACGTACGAGGCGATCGACGGCGCGAAGCAGGCCATCGTCCACCTGTACAACTCGACGTCGGTCGTGCAGCGCGAGGTGGTGTTCCGCACCGACGTGCAGGGTGTGGTCGACATCGCGGTCGCCGGCGCGAAGCTGTGCAAGGCGGCCGAGGCGACGCTGCAGCACGACACGACGGTCTACTACGAGTACTCGCCGGAGTCCTACACGGGCACCGAGCTCGAGGTCGCACTGGAGATCTGCAACGCCGTGCTCGAGGTCTTCGATCCGACCCCCGACCGCAAGGTCATCATCAACCTGCCGGCGACCGTCGAGATGGCAACGCCGAACGTCTACGCCGACTCGATCGAGTGGATGTCGCGCAACCTGGCCCACCGTCAGGACGTCATCCTGTCGCTGCACCCGCACAACGACCGCGGCACCGCCGTCGCCGCCGCGGAGCTGGGCTACATGGCCGGCGCGGACCGCATCGAGGGCTGCCTGTTCGGTAACGGTGAGCGCACCGGCAACGTCGACCTGGTCGCGCTGGGCATGAACCTGTTCACGCAGGGCATCGACCCGGAGATCTCGTTCGCGGACATCGACCAGGTGAAGCGCACCGTCGAGTACTGCAACCAGCTGCCGGTGCCGGAGCGCCAGCCGTGGGCGGGGGACCTCGTCTACACGGCGTTCAGTGGCTCGCACCAGGACGCCATCAACAAGGGCTTCGAGGCGATGAAGGCCAAGGCGGCCGCGGCGGGCAAGGACATCGACGAGATCGAGTGGGCGGTGCCGTACCTGCCCGTCGACCCGAAGGACATCGGCCGGTCGTACGAGGCCGTCATCCGCGTCAACTCGCAGTCCGGCAAGGGCGGCGTCGCCTACCTGCTCAAGACCGACCACGCCCTCGACCTGCCCCGCAAGCTGCAGATCGAGTTCTCCGGCGTCGTGCAGCGGCACACCGAGACCGAGGGCGGCGAGTTCTCCTCGCAGCGCATCTGGGACGTGTTCCAGGACGAGTACCTGCCCGCACCGACCGACGACGACAAGTGGGGCCGCTACGAGCTCACGAAGACGGCGACGTCGAGCGACTTCGACGGCACGACCTCGCTGTCGGTCGCGCTCCGCGTCGACGAGGGCTCCGTCACCGCAGACGCCGTGGGTACCGGTCCGATCGACGCGTTCCTCAAGGTCCTCGCCGAGCAGGGCGTCCAGGTCACGCTGTACGACTACTCGGAGCACACGATGAGCGCCTCCGGTGACGCCAAGGCGGCGTCCTACGTCGAGCTCGACGTCGACGGCGTGCGCCTGTGGGGCGTCGGCATCGACGCCGACATCTCGACGGCGTCGCTCAAGGCGATCGTCTCCGCGGTGAACCGTGCGGTCCGCGCGGGAGCCGCGACCGGCGCCGACTCGCCGGAGCTCGTCTCCGCCTGACACGCGCGGTACTTCCCCCGTCACGCGCGATGGCACGTCGGATCGGGCGTACCTGGTCGTTTCTTCCGACCAGGTACGCCCGATCCCGCCAAGTACGCCCCCGCGCCCAGCCCGCGCACGCCCAGCCCGCGCACGCCACGCCCCGCGCGGCGCGGTGTCGGCGGGGCGGGGGATACTGGGGGCATGCCGCTGTACCGGGACGAGTGCGTCGTGTTGCGCACCCACAAGCTCGGGGAAGCCGACCGCATCGTCACCATGCTCAGCCGGCAGCACGGCAAGATCCGAGCGGTGGCCAAGGGCGTGCGGCGGACCGCGTCGAAGTTCGGCAGCCGCCTCGAGCCGTTCATGGTCGTCGACGCCCAGTTCTACGAGGGGCGCTCGCTCGACATCGTCACGCAGGCCGAGTCGCTCGGCGCCTACGGTGCGCAGATCGTCGCCGACTACGGCGCGTACACGGCTGCCAGCGCGATGGTCGAGACCGCCGACCGCCTGAGCGAGGCCGACGCCGGCCTGCAGCAGTACCTGTTGCTCGTCGGTGCGCTGCGGTCGTTGTCCCGCGGTGAGCACCACTCCAGCGCCACGCTCGACTCCTACCTGCTCCGCGCGATGAGCATCGCGGGGTGGGCGCCCTCGTTCGGCGACTGTGCGGTCACCGGGGAGCCCGGGCCGCACTCGGCCTTCGTCGTGCAGCTCGGCGGCGTGGTCGCCGATCGCGCTGCGCCTCCCGGCACGCCGCGGCTCGACCCGGCGACCCTCGGGGTGCTCGGCTCGCTGCTCGCCGGCGACTGGGCGAGCGTCGACGCCACCGACGAGCGGACGCGGTCACGGGCCTCCGGCGTGGTCGCGGCCTACGCCCAGTGGCACCTGGAACGATCGCTCCGGTCCCTGCCGCACGTCGACCGGTCGGAGCACCCGCTGCCGGTGCCGCTGACCCACGACGGGCCCGAGGCGACGGCCCGTGCGGTCGCCTCCACCCCGGCGCCCTCCGTCCCGGACCCCGCCGACTCCGACCTCGATCCCGCCGCCGAAGGAACCCCCACCGCATGAGCCCCCGCCGCCCCGACGACGCCGAGCCGTTCCGCCCGATCGACTGGACGGGCCAGACGCCCCCGGCGATCCCGGCCCGGTTCGTGCCGGACCACGTCGCCATCGTGATGGACGGCAACGGCCGGTGGGCGAACGGCCGTGGGCTCACCCGGATCGAGGGGCACAAGGCGGGTGAGGCCTCGCTGCTCGACGTCGTCGCCGGCGGCATCCAGATCGGCGTCAAGCACATCTCGGCGTACGCGTTCTCGACCGAGAACTGGAAGCGTTCCCCCGAAGAGGTCCGGTTCCTGATGGGCTTCAACCGCGACGTCATCCGCCGACGGCGCGACCAGCTCAACGAGTGGGGCGTCAAGGTGCGGTGGGCCGGTCGGCGTCCGCGGCTGTGGCGGAGCGTCATCGACGAACTCGACCGCGCCGAGCAGATGACCGCGGGCAACGACGTGCTGACCCTGACGATGTGCGTCAACTACGGCGGCCGGAACGAGATCGTCGACGCCGTGCGGGGGATGGCCGAAGAGGTCGCCGCCGGACGCCTGAAGCCGAGCCAGGTCACCGAGAAGGCCCTGGCGAAGCGGCTGTACGAGCCCGAGATGCCCGACGTCGACCTGTTCCTCCGCAGTTCGGGGGAGCAGCGCACGAGCAACTTCCTGCTCTGGCAGTCGGCGTACGCCGAGATGGTGTTCCTGGATCGCCTGTGGCCGGACTTCCGCCGCACCGACCTGTGGGGTGCGATCGAGGAGTACGCACGCCGCGACCGGCGCTACGGCGGTGCGGTCGACGCGCCGACGGCGTAGCGGAACCGTCAGCCGGGCCCGTCGAGCAGGTGCGCCGCGGACCGCACGGCATCCAGGGCCGCACGGACGCTCGGCACTCGCTCGGCCCCGCGTGCCACGACGACCTCGACGCGTCGAGCCAGGTCGTCGTCGACGGGATCGACCCGGACCTCGGCGGGGATCACCGTCGTCGCGAGTGCCAGCCGGGGGAGCAGCGCCACCCCGAGTCCGGCGGCGACGAGCCCCACGACCGCCGCCGCGTTGTCGGTCTCGAGCACGATGTCGGGCGTGAACCCGGCGGTGGCGCACGAGGCGAGCAGGTGTCCCCGGCACCGTGGGCAGCCGCCGATCCAGCGGGCATCGCGGTGCGACGCGAGGTCGACAGCACCCGAACCCGCTGCGCCGGAGTCTGCAGCACCGGGCCCCGCGGCCCCGGACGGCGTCACCAGCGCGAGCGGGTCGCGTCCCAGTGCCCGGGTGAGGAGCCCGGGGTCCGGGGTGGCTCCGACCTCGTCGCCGACGTAGGTGAAGGTGAGGGCGACGTCGACCTCGCCGCTCCGCAGCAGGTCGTGCGCTTCGGGCGGTTCGACCTCGACGTACGAGGTCGTCACGCCCGGAGCGGTCGCTGCCAGCCGTGCGAGCACGGCGGGCACGAGGGCGGAGGAAGCGCTCGGGAACCCGGCGAGGCGCACCCGACCGCGGGTCAGGCCGCCGACGGCGTCGAGGTCCTCGCGCGCGGCGGTCAGTGCGGCCTGCACATGCAGGGCGTGGTCGGCGAGCACCTGTCCGGCGTGCGTGAGTGTGGCACCGCGGCCGCCACGGAGGACCAGTGCGTGCCCGAGCCGCTGTTCGGCACGTGCGAGCAGCTGGCTGACCGCTGGCTGGCTCGACCCGAGCGCTGCGGCGGCACGGGTTATCGACCCGCCGTCGGCCACGGCGCGCAGCACCCGGAGCAGCTGGGGATCGATCTCGTCCATCACGCCATATTATCGGTGGCACAACGAACCGGCCCTGGTGTGATGGGAAGCGAGCCGGGACGCTGTCCGCATGGACTCCTTCCCCGCCGGCCGCGGCTACCTCGCGGCGTGCACCGCCGGTCTGCCGACGCGTCACACCCTCGCGGCCCAGCGCGCCGACCTGGACGCGTGGTCCCGCGCCGAGACGTCGCCGGCCCACTACGGGGCACTGGTCGAACAGGGACGCGCGCTCTTCGCGGAGCTCGTCGGGGTCCCGGCGTCCCGCGTCGCGACCGGCTCGCAGACCTCGGTGATGGCCGCGGTCGTCGCCGACGCGCTGCCGGACGGTGCCGAGGTGGTCGTCCCCGACGGCGACTTCAGCTCGGTCGTGTTCCCGTTCCTCGCCCAGGCACACCGCGGCGTCCGGGTCCGGAGCGTCCCGCTCGACCGGCTCGCCGCGTCCGTCGGGCCCGACACGGCCCTCGTCGCGTGGTCCGCGGTGCAGTCCGCCACGGGCGCGGTCACCGACTCCGACCCGGTCGTGGCCGCGGCCCGCCGCGTCGGCGCCCTGACCCTCTGCGACCTCACGCAGGCCGCCGGGGTCCTGCCCGTCGACGCGGCACCGTTCGACGTGACGCTCACGCACGCCTACAAGTGGCTCTGCGCGCCGCGCGGCGTCGCCTTCATGACACTCTCCGACACCGCCCTCGGCCGGCTCCGCCCCGTGCAGGCCGGCTGGTACGCGGGGGAGGACGTGTGGTCGTCCTGCTACGGACCCGCGATGCACCTGGCCGACGACGCCCGTCGCTTCGACGTCTCGCCGGCCTGGCAGGCGTGGCCCGGTGCCGTGGCCGCGCTCGAGCACGCGGTCGCGCTCGACCAGCAAGCGGTCTGGAGGCACGCCACCGGTCTCGCAGATCGGCTGTGCGACGCCCTCGGGTTGCCTCGGCAAGGCGACGGGCAGGCGATCGTTACGTTCGCGGACGCCGACGGGTCGGCCCTCCGTGCCCTCACCGCTGCGGGGATCACCGCCTCCGGACGTGCCGGGCGGCTGCGGATCGCGTTCCACCTGTGGAACGACGAGGCGGACGTGACCGACGTCGTCGCCGCGCTGGGCGGGGTGGGGCCGGGCGCGTCGGGAAGGTGAGCGCGGACGGCGGACGCGGGGCGGGCCTCCCGGCCGACGAACGCCGGTAGTCTTGCCCGGACCGTTTCCGCACCGAGCACCCAGCTCGGCGACCTCTGGAGCACCCTTTGGCACAGCCCTCCCGTCTCGACAGCGTCATCGCCCTGGCCAAGCGCCGCGGCTTCGTCTTCCAGTCGGGTGAGATCTACGGAGGCTCCCGCTCCGCGTGGGACTACGGGCCCCTCGGTGTGGAGCTCAAGGAGAACATCAAGCGCCAGTGGTGGCAGCGGTTCGTCCGCGGCCGCGGGGACATGGTCGGCCTGGACTCGGCCGTCATCCTGCCCCGCAAGGTGTGGGAGGCCTCCGGCCACGTCGCGACCTTCACCGACCCGCTGGTCGAGTGCCTGCACTGCCACCACCGGTTCCGTGCGGACCACCTGACCGAGGCGTTCGTGGCGAAGAAGGGCCGCGACCCCGAGGGCGGCATGGCCGAGATCGCCTGCCCGAACTGCGGAACCCGCGGTGAGTGGACCGAGCCCCGCGAGTTCTCCGGCATGCTCAAGACCTACCTCGGCCCGGTCGAGTCGGAGGAAGGCCTGAACTTCCTGCGCCCCGAGACCGCGCAGGGCATCTTCGTCGACTTCGCGCAGGTCGTCACGACCAGCCGCATGAAGCCCCCGTTCGGCATCGGTCAGGTCGGCAAGGCGTTCCGCAACGAGATCACGCCCGGCAACTTCATCTTCCGCACGCGCGAGTTCGAGCAGATGGAGATCGAGTACTTCGTGCCGCCGGCCGAGGCGGGCGAGCACTACGAGCAGTGGATCGCCGACTCCGTCGCGTTCTACACCGACCTCGGCATCGACCCGGAGAACCTGCGGCGCTTCGACGTGCCGGACGGCGAGCGGGCGCACTACTCGGACGCCACCGCCGACATCGAGTACCGCTTCGGCTTCACCGGCTCGGAGTGGGGCGAGCTCATGGGCGTCGCGAACCGTACCGACTTCGACCTCAACAACCACATCGAGTCGTCCGGCCAGGACCTCCGGTTCTTCGACCAGGCCGCCAACGAGAAGTACGTGCCGTACGTCATCGAGCCGTCGTTCGGCCTGACCCGTGCGCTCATGGCGTTCCTGCTCGACTCGTACCACGAGGACGAAGCCCCGAACGCGAAGGGCGGCGTCGACAAGCGCACCGTGCTGCGCCTCGACCCGCGTCTGGCGCCCGTCAAGGCCGCGGTGCTGCCGCTGTCGCGCAACGAGCAGCTCTCGCCCGTCGCCCGTGGCCTGGCCGACGACCTGCGCAAGAACTGGAACGTGGACTTCGACGACGCCGGCGCGATCGGCCGCCGCTACCGTCGCCACGACGAGATCGGCACGCCGTTCTGCATCACGGTCGACTTCGACACGCTCGAGGACAAGGCCGTGACGGTGCGCGAGCGCGACACGATGGCGCAGGAGCGGGTGGCGTTGGACCAGCTGCAGGGCTACCTGGCGCAGCGCCTGCTCGGCGCCTAGCAGTTTCGCGGGCGTCGGAACCAGGTTCCGGACACAGCACCACGAAGATCCAGGGTGCGGTGTCCGGAACCAGGTTCTGCGGGAATGCGGGCGCACGCCGCGGGTTGGCATCAGCATGAACGACTCCGTGAAGGTCGATGTCTGGTCGGACATCGCCTGCCCCTGGTGCTACATCGGCAAGCGCAAGTTCGAGGCCGGCGTGGCCGCGTTCGGCGCCTCGTCGGACTCCCTGCCGGTCGAGGTCGAGTACCACTCCTTCGAGCTGAGCCCGGACACCCCCGTCGACTTCGAGGGCACCGAGGCCGAGTTCCTGTCGAACCACAAGGGCATGCCCGTCGAGCAGGCGCAGCAGATGCTCGACCAGGTCACCGGCATCGCCGCGAGCGTCGGGCTCGACTACGACTTCGAGGCCATGCACCACACCAACACGGTGAAGGCGCACCAGGTCATCCACCTCGCCAAGCAGCACGGCAAGCAGCTCGACATGGTCGAGCGCCTGTTCACTGCCTACTTCGAACGCGGCGAACACGTCGGCGACGAGGCGACGCTGGCCGACCTGGCCGCCGAGATCGGGCTCGACCGCGACGAGGTCCTCGCGACGCTCCGCGACGACGCACAGCTCGCCGCCGTCCGCGCCGACCAGGCCCAGGCGCAGGCCTTCGGCATCAACGGCGTCCCCTTCTTCGTCATCGACGGCAAGTACGGCGTCTCCGGCGCGCAGGACCCGGCCGCGTTCGAGCAGGTGCTGACGCAGGTCGTCGCGCTGCGCGGGACGACGCCCGACGAGGTCGCCTCGGCGACCGAACGCGCTGCGGACGACGCGAGCGCCGACGTGGCGGCGACCCGATGACGGGCGCGACGCTCACCGCCGGGGGTGGAGCGGGCCTCCCGTCCGCCCTGTCGGTCCCGGATGCGATTTCCGGTCTGGAGGCGCGCCCCGGCCTGCTCACGCTGGTCACGCCCGGCGGTGCGCCGGTCTGCGACGGTGATTCGTGCCTGATCGACGCCGGCTCGTTCGCCGGCGCCGAGGGTGACTGGTCCGAGGTGCCGGACTGACGACTCCGTCAGTCGCGCGTCGCGCGCTGGTGGTCCCGCGCCCCCGTGCGGTCGTGGGGGGCCCCCCCCGGGGGGGGGCCCCCCCCCCCGCCACCGGGGCGCCGACGAGTCGGACGCAGCCCGCCCCGCCCTACGCCAGCAGCACGCTCCAACTGAACGCCTGCGGCCAGAGCTGGTGCTCCGGCAGCACGTCGAGGCCGCACGCCCGGCTGCCGAGCCCGTGCTGGGCCGCGTCGAGGTAGAGGTACAGGTGGTCGGACGTCGGCAGCTCGTACGGGTGCTCGGCGCGGTCGATCTGCTGCGCGGTCCACGGCGTCAGGGTGAACCCCGCACGGTGCGACCCCACGGTGGAGACCGTGAACGGGCCGACCGACAGGGACCGCAGCGACGGCCGGTGCCCGGTCTCCTGCGGCCTGGAGTACTCCACCCCGAGCGACCGCACCGGCGCGGTGAACCGGCCGACACGGGCAGCGTGCGACGAGTCGGCGTACGACTCCAACGGTCCGGTGCCGAACCACGTCGCGTCCTCGTCCGCGAGCGAGGCGGGCAGGTCGAACCGCACGCCGATCCGCGGCCAGGTGACGTCCCACGCGCCGAACGGCACCGCGTCGGTCTGCAGCACCAGCCCCTCGGCGGTCAGGGTCCAGCGGTGCGTGACGTCGAGGCCCCAGCCGCTGTTCGCCGCCGCCACGCGGACCCGCTGTTCCAGGCCGGAGTCGGTCCGTGACACGGACACCAGTCGGTGCGTCAGCCGGTCCAGCCCTCGCTCCCGCCAGCGCGTGGCCGACGGGGGAGCGTCCGGGTCGCCGACGCCGTGCGTCAGCACCGGGTCCGCCGCCTCGTAGCCGCCCTGCGAGGCCAGTCGGTCGTTGTCGGTCGGGGCGCGCCAGAGTTCCAGGCGAGGGCCCGCGACCTCGTGTCCCTTCCAGGACACCAGGGCGCCGCGGTCCGAGAACGTCCCGTCGCCGAGACGGTCGCCGTCCCACCCCTGCCGGGAGGCCCGTGGTGCGTCCGCGCCGCGGCTCGCGACGAGCCGTTGGGTGCGTGCGACCACGTGGCCGGTGTCGGCCCACGCCGTCGGGCCCGCCAGTTCGGCGGTCAGGTCGAGCCAGAGCTCGTCGCCGGGGGCGAGTTCGGCCGTGGCCGCGTCGAGCACTTCGGTCGGCACCGGGACGGTCGCCGACTCGCGGGCCGCCACCACGCCGGCGGCGAACCGGCCGGACGCCTCGACGACGCCGTTGCGCGACAGGGTCCAGCAGAACCGCAACCCGGCGGTCGATGCCGAGTGGTACCGGTTCTCGACCAGGATCGTCGTGTCCGAGACCGCCAGGCGGACCGGGGCGACGACGGCCGCGAACTCGGCGAGCCCGGGCGTCGGGGTGTCGTCGGGCAGCACCAGGCCGTCCATCACGAAGTTGCCGTCGTGCACGACCTCGCCGAAGTCGCCGCCGTAGGCGTAGTAGTCCTCGCCGGTGGGAGTCGTCGCGAGCAGACCGTGGTCCCGCCACTCCCACACGAACCCGCCGTGCAGGCGCGGGTACCGGTCGACCAGGGCCTCGTACTCGGCGATCTGCCCGGGGCCGTTGCCCATGGCGTGCACGTACTCGCAGTGGATGAACGGCTTCGAGCGCTGCCGTGCCGCCTCGGCCGGGCCGCAGCCGAGCAGGGGCGTCGGGGTGCCGCCGCCGATGGACTCGGTCTCCTGCAGCGTCGGGTACATCCGCGAGTACACGTCGGTGTACTCGCCCGTGTAGTCGCCCTCGTAGTGCACGGGGCGCTCGGCGTCGCGGTCGTGCACCCACTGCGACATCGCGGCGAGGTTCCGGCCGGTGCCGGACTCGTTGCCGAGCGACCACATCACGATGGACGGGTGGTTCTTGTCCCGCTCGACGGTGCGTGCGACGCGGTCGAGGTAGGCCTCGGCCCAGTCCGGGTCGTCGGAGGGGTTGCCGACCCAGCCGGTGAAGATGAACCCGTGGGTCTCGAGGTCGGTCTCGAGGATCACCCAGAAGCCGAGCTCGTCGGCCAGGTCGAGCACGCGGGGGTGCGGCGGGTAGTGCGAGGTCCGGATCGCGTTGACGTTGTTGCGCTTCATGAGCGCCATGTCCGCGCGGGCGTGCTCCTCGTCGAAGACGCGGCCGCGCACGGGGTGGGTCTCGTGCCGGTTCACGCCGTGGAACACCACGCGCTCGCCGTTGACCAGGAACCGGTCGCCCTCGATCGACACGGTGCGGAAGCCGAGCCGCAACGAGACGGTCTCGCCGCCGGCGGAACCGCCGGCATCGGTGCCGGTCGACACCGTCGCGTCGTAGAGCTTCGGCAGCTCCGCGCTCCACGGCTCGACGCCCTCGACCGCGATCGGGGTGACGTCGTCCGGCGTCGCCCAGGTCACGTCGACACCCAGGTCGGGCACCGCGAACCGCACCGGGAACACGGCGTCGAGCGTCGGGAACGTGATCGTCCCGCTGCCGGTCGCCGGGCGACCGGACGCCGCGGTCCCGGCCGTCGCGGCGCTCCCGAGGGTCGGGCTCCACCCGGCGCGGACGAACACGTCGTCGATCGGTGCCGTGGGACGGGCGAGCAGCGTGACGTCGCGGAAGATGCCCGGCAGCCACCACTGGTCCTGGTCCTCGAGGTACGAGGCCGCCGACCACTGGTGCACCCGGACGGCCAGGTCGTTCGACCCCGGTCGCAGCAGCTCGGTGACGTCGAACTCGGTCGCCAGGCGGGACCCGGTCGACCAGCCCACGAGCGTGCCGTTCAGCCAGACCCGGTAGTGCGACTCGACCCCGTCGAAGCGCAGCAGCACACGGCCGGCCGCCGCGAACGACGCCGGCAGCTCGAACGAGCGGCGGTGGTCACCGGTGGGGTTCTCGTCCGGCGGGTGCGGCGGGTCGATCGGGAACGGGTACTGCAGGTTCGTGTAGCTCGGCGACCCGTGGCCGTGCAGCACCCAGTGCGACGGCACCGGCAGCTCGCCCCAGGCGGGGTCGTCGTCCACGACGTCGTCGGTGGCGAACGCGTCCGACACCGACGCGACCGGCGACCACCGGAAGCGCCAGTCGCCGTTCAGCGACAGCGAGGGTGCGTCGGTGTGGAGCGCGGCCCGCGGCGGGAGCCGTGACGCCGAACCCGGCGAGGTCGAGTGGAGGTCGTCGAGTGCGGAGATGGTCAACCCTTGACCGATCCTTCCGTGAGGCCCCCGCGCCAGAAGCGCTGCAGGACGATGATGGCGATGACGAGCGGGATGACCGAGACGAGCACCCCGCCGGTGGTGAGCTGGTAGAACTCCGGCAGGCGGTCGACCTGCGAGCGCCAGTTGTTCAACCCCAGTGTGATCGGGTACAGCTTCTGGTCTGCCAGCATGATGAGCGGCAGGAAGAAGTTGTTCCAGATACCGACGACCTGGAACAGGAACACGGTCACCAGGGCCGGGGTCATCTGGCGGAGCACCACGGTGTGGAAGATCCGGAGCTCGCTCGCACCGTCGATGCGTGCCTGCTCGAGGAGCGTGGTGTCCACCGACGCGGCGGCGTACACCCGGCACAGGAACAGCCCGAACGGGGAGACGAGGCTCGGGATGAGCACGCTCCAGTAGGTGTCGGTCAGGCCCAGCGTCGAGAACAGCAGGAACAGCGGCAGCGCCGTCGCGGTCCCCGGCACGAGCACGCCGCCGAGGATCGTGCCGAACACGAACTGCCGACCCTTGAAGTCGTACTTCGCTAGGGCGTACCCGCCGGCCGCGGCGAAGTAGGTCGCCAGGACCGCACCGACGCCGGAGTACAGGATGCTGTTCGCGATCCAGCGGACGAAGATGCCGCCGTCGTACGTGAACACCTGCTGCAGGTTGCTCCACAGGGCGAACTCGCCGCCGAACCAGAACCCGTTCGTCGAGAACAGTGCCCCGGTGGTCTTCGTCGCGGCGATGACGACCCAGTACAGCGGGACGAGGAAGTACAGCGCGACGATGACGAGGATGCCCGTCACCACGATCTGCGAGCGCGGGGACCGGTCGAGTTTGCGGCGCTGGTGCGCCGAGATCGACGTGGTGTCGACCGGTACGGCCGTCTTGGCGGTCGCCGGCGCTTCGATGGCTTCGCTGGTCATGCGTCCGCCCCCTTCGTTCCGTTCTGCAGACCGGACCTGGCCTGGAGGCCCGGTGCGGCTTGGGAAGTACCCGTGCTGCCCGCCGCAGCGCGCGTCTGGAGCGCGGTGCGGGCCTCCAGGCCGTCACGCTTGGCACGCTTGCGCCGGTCGCGTTCGTCCTTCGGCGCGCGGTTCGTCAACGCGAGGAACGCGAACGACAGGATGAACGCGGCCAGCGCGATGATGACCGCCTGCGCACTCGCGACGCCGTACTCGTTGAACGCGAACGCGTTCGTGTAGGCGGCGTAGTTCGGCGTGTACTCGGTGTCGATCGCCGGGGCGACCGTGGACAGGATCTGCGGCTCCGCGAAGAGCTGCAGCGTCCCGATGATCGAGAAGACCGTGGTGAGCACCAGGGCCGGCGCGATGAGCGGGATCTGGATCCGCCACGCGACCTGGAACGGGCCGGCGCCGTCCATCTTCGCGGCCTCGTAGACCTCGCCGGGGATCGACTTCAGCTGGGCCACGATGATGAGCATGTTGTAGCCGGTGTAGGTCCACGTGACGATGTTCGCGATCGACCACAGCACGCTGTTCGCGCCGAGGAAGTCCGGCTGCAGCCCCATCGACTGCAGCAGCGACACGATCGGCGACAGACCGGGCACGTACAGGAACGACCACAGGATCGTCGCGATGACGCCGGGGACGCCGTACGGCATGAAGTAGATCGCCCGGAAGAAGCCTGGCCAACGGGCGCTCGCCGACTCGAGCAGCAGCGCGAGGATCGTGCAGGCGATGATCATCACCGGGACCTGCACGATGCCGAAGAGCAGCATGCGGCCGATCGAGGCGACGAAGCCGGAGTCCTGCAGGGCGATCGCGTAGTTGTCGAAGCCGGCGAAGCGTCCGACGACGCCGTCCTCGCCGAACAGCCCCTCGCGGTCGACGGTCGTGAACGACTGGAACAGGGCGCTGATGATCGGGATGATGAACGTCAGCAGGAACAGGGCCAGGAACGGCGCGAGCAGGATCCACGGCGCACGCTTCTGCGCACTCGTGGCCTTCGTGCTCGTCCGGAAGGCGGGTCGCGTGCTGGTCTGCTGGCTCATCGTGCCGTCCTGACGCTGAGGCCCTTGTCCTTGAAGGACTGGACGATCTCCCGCTGCGCGAGTTCCACCGCGTCGGAGAGCTTGAGGCCGGAGGTGAGCTTCCGGCGGAACTGGTTCTGCAGGCTCGTGAAGGCCGACTGGGTCACGGGGGACCACGACCAGTCGATGTTCTGCTCCTTCGACGCCGGCACGAAGACGTCCTCGTTGTAGTTCTGGCCGGAGAACCACTTGCTCGGCTTCTCGCGCTGCGCCCCGATGTAGTCGACCGCGGGCGACCACCCGATGCCGCAGTACTTGATCATCGCGTCGATGCCCTCCTTCGAGGTCGTCATCCACGTGATGAACTCGAGCGCCTCCTTCGGGTGCTTCGCGTTCGCCAGGACCGCCGCCGTCGAGCCGCCGATCGCGCTCGACCCGAAGCCGTCGGAGCCCCACTTCTGCATCGGGGCGACCTTCCACTTGCCCTCGCCGCCCTGCACCGACTCGATCAGGGCGTCACCCCAGCTCGCGCTCGTGACGGCGGCGATCTTGCCGCTGGCGGCCGAGGCGTACCAGCCGGGGGAGTAGGCGCCGGCAGAGGTGTCGACGAGCTTGTCGTCGATGACCCCGTCGAAGAAGTCCGCGACCATCAGGGTCTTGTCGTCGGTCATGTCGACGACCCACTCGTCACCGTCGACCTTGAACCAGCGGGCACCGGCCTGCTGCGCGTACGCGGCGAACGGCGACGCGTCGGACACCGGGAACACCTCGAGGTAGTTCTGCTTGCCGGTCCCCCGGACCTTCTCGGCCAGGTCGCGCCACTCGTCCCACGTCGTCGGGGGTTCGCCGCCGGCCTGCTCGAGGATCGCCGTCTGGTAGTAGAACCCCATCGGACCGGTGTCCTGCGGGATGCCGTAGATGCCGTCCACGAACGACACCTGCGCCCACGCGGCCTCGTCGTACTTCGACTCGAAGTCCTTCGCGCCGTACCGGGCGAGGTCGACGAGGCCGTTGGCGAGCATGAACTCGGGGATCTGCCGGAGCTCGACCTGGCCGATGTCCGGGCCGCCGCCGGCCGCGAGCGCGGAGTACATCTTCTGGTACCCGCCGCTGTTGCCGCCGGGGATCCAGTTCGCCGACACCTGGATGTTCGGGTGCGTCTTGTTCCAGACGTCGCAGACCTTCTGCAGGTCCTTCAACCAGGCCCAGTAGGTGAGCTGGACGGTCTCGCCCGACGCGGCGGCCGGCACGAGGGCGGCCTTGTTCACGTTGGTGGAACCGGGGACCGCGCAGCCGGCGAGCAGCCCTGCCGCCGCCGTGCCGATGCCGAAGCCCAGGAGTTGTCGTCGGGAGATGGGTCGTGGTCGTGGCGTCATTGCCGTACTCCGGTTCGTCGTCGATTCGGGGTCGTGATCAGGAAACCACAAAACCGAGCGTCGTTGCAGTTTCGCGCCTGGGTGTTCGCTCCCGACTGTGGACGCCCGCTGGCGGCGAGGTGGAGTGTGGTCGCACGTGAGAGCGCCGGAGCTCATCGGCTCCGGCAACCGTCCGAGAGGAGCTGCCATGACGTCGACCAACGCGACGAGCGAACTGCACCGGATCCTGGGAGAGCGACTGGAGGGCGGCGGCACCTGGGCCTGGGCCTACGCCGACGTCTCCGGCAACGTCGAGGATCCCCGACGGCAGGCGGCGCTCAAGCTCCGCGGCGTCGAGGAAGGACTCCGCGCGCAGGGTGCATCCGACGAGGTCGTCGACGCCGTCGCCGGTGAGTTCGAGCAGGAGCCCGGCGTCCCCTCGCCCGTGAACCGCTACGTGCTCGTGCACGACGGCGAGGTCGTGCTGAGCGAGGTCCTGCCCGGGCAGCTGCACGGACCGGAGTCCGTCGGCGTCGGAGCCGTGCCGGACCTCGTGCCGCTCGTCGCCCACCGCCCCGTCGACCTGCCCTTCCTCGTGGTGCACGCCGGCAAGGAGGGCGGGGCGTTCCGTGCCTACCGCCTCGGACACGCCCCGGTCGCCGGGAACACCTCCGAGCAGCAGGTCCAGGGCCGGAACGACACCCTGCACTACGCCAAGGCCGGCACCGGGTGGAAGCAGCCGCACTGGCAGCAGCACACCGAGGAGATCTGGAAGCAGAACTCGTCGGAGACCGCGGCCGCCGTCGACGAGACCGTGCGGACGATCCGCCCCGGGCTCGTCGTCGTCGCCGGTGACGTCACCGCCCGCGAGCTGCTGGTGAAGGCGTTCTCGGCGGAGACCCGTGCGCTCGTGTCGGTGTTCCCGGGCGACCCGCGCGCCGACGCCGGCTCGAAGCAGGCGTTCGTCGACCACGTCGAGACCGCACTCGCCCGCGTCGTCGCCACCCGCCGCCACGACCTGGAGGACTCGCTCCGCACCCACGTCGGCCGCGGCGACAACCAGGTCGTCACCGGCCTCGGGCCCGTCGTCGAGGCGCTCCAGCAGGCGCAGGGTGCGACGGTCGCGCTCGACGCCGTGGCCATCGGCGACCGGACGCTGCTCGCGCTCGCCGGGGCACCGTGGGTCGCCACCGCACCGGAGCAGGCCGCCGGGACGCCGGTCATCGGAGCGGTGCCGGCGGTGTGCGCGCTGGTGCGGGCCGCGGTGCTGACCGACGCCGAGCTCGTGCTCGTCAACGCCGCATCGTTGCCCGGGGGAGCCCCGGCCGCCGCACTGCTGCGCTGGCCCGTCGGCCCGGTCGTCCCGGCCTAGTTCGCGGACCGTGCGCGCCCCGAGGTTCCGAAATCTCGGCATCTCGGGGCTCGCACCGCGGTTCGTCGGAACCTCGGCGAACCGCATGCGGCGAGTCGTGGAACCTCGGCGCCCCGACACCGCGCGGGTCCTGGGACCTCGGCGCCCCGACCCCGCGCGGGTCGTGGGACCTCGGCGGCCCGACGCCGCGCGGGTCAGTCGTGCGACCGGTCCGCGCGCGGGACCAGCGGGAGCGCCAGCAGGGGCAGCACGGCGACGATGCCGAACGACGCCGCGAACCCGAGTGCCGTGACCAGCGCGCCGATGCCCGGGCCGACGGCGCTCGCCGCGATGAACTGCCCGGTGTTCTGCGTGCCGAGTGCCCGGCCGGACCAGAAGGGCCCGGCGGCCTCGGCGACCGAGGTGTAGGCGAGGCCGTTGTCCGCCACCGTGACGCTCGTCGCGATGACCAGGAACACGGCCCCGGCCGCCAGGTGGGTGACGTCGACCAGGGCGAGCAGGCCCATCACGGCGGCGGCGCTCACCACGACGATCCGCAGCGGTCCGACCCGCGAGCCAGCGTGGTCGCTCCACACCCCGACGAGGATCCGCCCGATCGCCCCGACGAACTGCGACGCGCCGACGAGCAGCCCGGCCGCGGGGGTCGACCAGCCCAGGCCGACGAGCCACACCAGCCCGTACGTCGACAGCGTGAACTGCGGCACGACGAGCAGGATCGACACCGCGTGGATCCGCCACAGGAAGCCGCTCGACCGGTAGGGGTTCGCCGTCGTCTCGGCCGGGGCCGTGTGCCGGGCCGGCCGTGGCGGGTTCTGGATGCCGACGGCGCAGAGCACGGCGAGCACGACGCACAGGACGATCGGCAGGACGAGGGCCGCGCGGATCCCCGACCCCTCGGCGAGCTGCGGGACCGTGACGGCCGCGAGCGTGACCCCGAGCGGCTGCGACATCTGCCGGATCCCCATGGCCAGCCCGCGTCGCTCCTTCGGGAACCACCCGACGACGACCCGGCCGCTCGCCGCGTTCGTCGACGCGCTCGTCATGCCGGCCGCCAGGAACGCCAGCCCGAGCAGGACCGGGTCACCCGCGGCGAGCCAGGCGCCGACCACCGCGAGGGTCGTCAGGACCAGCCCGCCGGCGATCACGATCCGTTCGCCGAACCGGTCGGTGATCGCGCCCCAGGCGATGAGCGTCAGGACCATGCCGAAGGTCGGTGCGGCGGCGAGGACCCCCGCCACGGTGAGGGACGTGCCGCTCGCGTGCAGGTACGGGATGAGCAGTGCCGGAGCCGTCACCACGAGCGTACCGGCGGCCTGCGCGGCGACCCCGAGCGCGAGCATCGTCCACGCTCGGGGTCCGATCGAGCCGGAGGTCCGGGGCGCGGCGGTCGCGGTCGGGGTGGGAGTTCGCATGCGTGTCGCATCGTTTCGCGTCGGAAGCAATTGGTATACCACAACGGTATACCATTCCGACGGTGTCCCCGCTAGAGTTGGTGGCCGTGACCGAGACGACCGATGCAACCCCGGTGTCGCAGACGGCCCAGCTCTACGACAACCTCCGTGCGGCGATCCTGACGCTCGACATCGCGCCGGGGGAGCGCATCTCGGAGCGCGGTCTCGAAGCACGGTTCCACGCCTCGCGGACCCCCGTCCGTGCCGCGCTGTCGCGGCTCGAGCGCGAGGGGCTCATCCTGCACGAGGGGCGCTCGTGGACGGTCACCCCGATCGACCTCGACGAGATCGCCTCGCTCGCCGAACTCCGCGGCGTGCTCGAACCCGCCGCAGCCCGACTCGCGGTCGAGCGGGCGAGTGCCGAACAGCTCGCCGAAGTCCGCGGGCACCTCGACACCCTGCGTCCGACGCCCGACCAGCAGGCCGGCATCCGGATGGGGTCGACGTTCCACCTCGACCTGGCCGCGCTCGGCGGCAACCGGTTCATCACCGACGCGATCGCCGACGCCCTGACCCGGCTCGAGCGCACCCGGTGGATCGAGGTGCGCACACCCGAGGCCCGCGACGCCGCGTGGGACGAGCACAGCGCGATCATCGACGCCGTGCGTGACGGTGACGCCGACCGCGCGGCCGACCTCGTCGCCGCGCACGTCGCCGGCACGAACGACCGGTTGCTCGGCTGGATCGCGCAGGAACGCCGGCGCCTGCGCGGTGCTGGCATGACGATCGTCGGCGCGACCGAGCGCTGACGGCACGCACGTGTCGTGACGCGGTCCGTGCCGTGGACGCGGGCGTCTCGAGACGCGACCCGACAGGAGCTGCCGAGCCGCGCCTCCTGGCCGAGGCCTGGTCGACGCCGGACGCGACCCGTTACGGGCGGTCCGGGCGTTCCTCTGCCGCGTCGAGCTGGTCGAACGTCGAGCCGCCGCTGCCGTCGGTGCGGTCGAGCAGCGCGTCGCGCACCTCGGCCTCGTCGTGGCTCGCGCGGTTGGCCAGCTTGCTTCCGGATCGTGTCGCCTGTGACATGTCGGTGTCCTTCCCCTGTGTGTGGGCATCGTGGTGAGCGCGGGCATCCTGCCCGCCGGTGCGCTTCCTCACGGGACGTACTGAGGTCGCAACAGTGTGACGCGCTCGCTTCCGTCGCCGCAAGGCCCCTGCGTCACATGTGGAAAAGTGCCGGGGAGGAGCATGCCTAGGATGGTGCGGCCGCGCCGCAACGGTGCGACCCAGCGGACGTCGGACGGGAGGCACGGCTTGGCTGCACCGCGCACCGCACCTCCCACGGTCTACGACGTGGCCAGTGCCGCGAACGTCTCGATCGCGACCGTCTCGCGCGTGCTCCGCACGCCGGACGCCGTCCGCGAGGGCACCCGGGACCGCGTCCAGGCGGCGATCCGCAGCCTCGGCTACGTCCCCTCCGGCAACGCCCGCGCCCTCGCCGGCAAGCGCACCGGCGTCGTCGGACTGCTGCTGCCCGGGTTCGACGTGGTGCCCGACGAGCGGC
Organism: Curtobacterium sp. PvP017; assembly: GCF_054060195.1. Classification (NCBI taxonomy): domain Bacteria; kingdom Bacillati; phylum Actinomycetota; class Actinomycetes; order Micrococcales; family Microbacteriaceae; genus Curtobacterium; species Curtobacterium sp. PvP017. Next base: position 30,525 of record NZ_JBSSCY010000006.1, on the reverse strand, counting down.
CGGACCTCGTCACCGACGGCGGCGTCCGCGTGGTCGACGACCGGCGGCACGTGACGCAGCCGTTCTCGTCCAACCTGTACTTCGACGAGGTCCTGCGCGGCGCCGAGACCGAGGCCTGGCAGCGCGGCCTCGCGCTCATGGTCGCCGCCGGTCGGGGGTCGTCGCGCGACGTGATCGTCAACGACGTCGCCGGCCGGGTGGACGGCCTCGCGGTGCTCGCGCAGACCGTCCCGGACGACCTGCTCGAGCACGTCGCCCGTCGGATCCCGGTCGTGGTGCTCGCCGACGACCGGCGGTCGCACGGCTTCGACTCGGTGAGCGTCGACAACACGGCCGGCATGCGGACGCTCGCGTCGCACGTGATCGGGCGGCTCGGCATCCGGTCGCTCGCGTACGTCGCGGGTCCGATCGACTCACCGGACGACATGGAGCGCTCGACGGGCTTCCGGTCGGCGTTGGCGGACCACGGGGTGCCGGCGTCGTCGGTCCGAGTGGTGCACGGCGACTTCGGCCGGGCGCGGGCGCGGGAACTGGCGGAGACGTTGCTGGCCGCCGACGTGCCCCGGGCCGTCGTCTGCTCGAACGACCAGTCGGCGCTCGGGGTGCTCGACGCCGCCGCCGCACGGGGTCTCCGCGTGCCCGAGGACGTCGTCGTCACCGGGTTCGATGGCATCGACGCCGGGCGGTTCTCGTCGCCGCGGCTCACGACGGTGCACCAGCCGATGGGTGAGCTCGGGCGTGCGGCGGTGCGGGCGATCGTCGACCGGCTGGACCGACGCGAGGGGCCGCCGCGTGCCGTCCGGCTGCCGGTCGAGGTGCTGCTGCGCGAGAGCTGCCCGCCGGCGCTGTAGGGCGCGCTGGGTCCGCACCGTGCCGCCTTGCTCATCCCGTGCGACGTTGCTTGCCTGGTGCCAGCCTGCAGCGGCGCACGGAGCGGGCAATCTCGCACCGGTTGACGGAACGGGCACCGTGCGGCGCCCGCAACCTCGCACCCGCCGACCGAGCGCGCACCGTGCCGCCCCGGCACGGAACCCCGGTGTTGCGCTGCGCGATGTAAGCGCATACATTGACCCAGTACCGATTCGACACGGAGGTCGACCGAGCAATGACGCTTCCCCCACAGCGCAACGGCACCCGACGACGCGGACGACTCGTCGCGGCGATCGCCGGGCTCGCAGCAGTGGCCCTCATGGCCACGGGCTGCAGCATCCAGGTCCGGTCCGAGCCCGATCCCACGATCGGCAAGGACACGATGCTCATCAACGCGGACCGCGGCAACCCGCTGTTCGACCGCAACTTCAACCCGTACATCGCGAACGCCCGCACGGCCTCCAAGTGGATGTACGAGCCGCTCATCGAGATCAACCCGCTCGACGGCAAGGGCACCCCGTGGCTGGCCAGCAAGTGGAGCCAGCCCGACGCGAAGACGATCGACATGACGATCCGCCAGGGCGTCGAGTGGTCCGACGGCTCGCCGTTCTCGGCGAAGGACGTCGTCTTCACCTTCGACCTGCTCAAGAAGTTCCCGGCGATGGACGTCAAGGGCGCCTGGCAGCACATCGAGCGCATCGAGCAGGACGGCGACCAGGTCGTCTTCCACCTCAAGAGCGAGGACGTCCCGAGCCTCAACATCATCGGTGCGACGTACATCCTCGGCGAGCAGCACTGGGGCGGGGTGAAGGACCCGACCACGTGGCGGGACCCGAACCCGGTCGGCACCGGTCCGTTCGTCCTCGGCAACTACACCGACCAGCAGTACTCGATGAACAAGAACCCGACGTACTGGCAAGCCGACAAGATCGCCATCAAGCACCTCATCCTGCCGGCGACGAACACGCAGCTCGACACCGTCACCCGCGGCTACGACTGGGCGTACTCGTTCATCTCCGACGTCAAGGGCACCTGGGGCGCCGCGTCGAAGACGAACCAGTGGTGGTTCCCGGCCGGCGGTGTGATCGGCCTCATCCCCAACCTGACGAAGGCGCCGTACAACGACGTCAACGTCCGCAAGGGCATCTCGCTCGCGCTGAACCGTGACGACATCGCCGAGACCGCGTCCGAGGGCAACCTGTCCGCCGCGGGCCAGACCGGCCTGATCCTGCCGAACCAGGAGCAGTACCTCAACCCGGACATCCCCGACCAGGGCATGATCACGCAGGACGTCGACGCCGCGAAGCGCGAACTCGCGAAGTCCGGCTACACCGAGCAGGGCGGCAAGATCATGAAGGACGGCAAGCAGCTGTCCATCAACATCATGACCGCGAACGGCTACTCGGACTGGCTCCGCGCCGCGCAGGAGGTCCGCCGCTCCCTGACGGCCATCGGCATCAAGGTGACGATCCAGGCCCCGCAGCCCGCCGGCTACCAGCAGAACATCAACAACGGCACCTTCGACATGGCGATGGGCGGCATGGGCAACGGCGACGTCTACCAGGCGTTCAACTCCCTGCTCAGCAGCGACTTCTACCAGCCGGTCGGCAAGTCGACGGTGAACAACTACGAGCGCTACAAGAACGCCGACACCCAGAAGCTCCTCGACGAGTACAAGGCGACGACGGACCCCGCGAAGCAGCAGGAGATCCTGAACCAGCTGCAGGAGATCGTCTACAACGACCTGCCCGTCATCGGCATGTACTACGGCGGGCTCTGGGGCCTGTTCAACACCGGCAAGTTCGTCGGGTGGCCCACCGCGAAGGACCCGTACATGGCACCGCAGAACTACGACTCCGCGCCGCTGCTCATCTTCACGAAGCTCCGGCTCCGTGACAGCGCAGCCGGCAAGCAGATCCTGCAGGAGCAGAAGCCGCAGGGGGACCAGAAGTGAAGTACATCCTGCAGAAACTCGTCCTGTTCGTCCTGACCCTCTGGGCCGCGGTCACGCTGAACTTCCTGCTCCCGCGCCTGATGCCCGGCAGCCCGGCCGACGCCGCGCTCGCGAAGCTCAGCCAGAACGGTCCGGTCACCGACGCCACCAAGAAGGCCATCGAAGCCCAGCTCGGCGTCCCCACCGGCAACCTGTGGGACCAGTACGTCAGCTACCTGCACCAGGTCATCACCCTCGACTTCGGCACGAGCTACACGTTCTACCCGCAGCCCGTCGGTGACCTCGTCGCGAAGGCCCTGCCGTACACGCTGATCCTGGTCGGCGTCGTCACGATCCTCGCGTTCGTGCTCGGCACCCTCATCGGTGTCGCAGCGGCGTGGAAGCGCGGCACCTGGCTCGACTCGCTCCCGACGCTGTCGGGCTCGTTCATGTCGACGTTCCCGTACTTCTGGACCGCCCTGCTCCTGCTGTTCTTCCTCGGCTACGTGCTGCACTGGTTCCCGACGACGGGCGCCTACTCGGCGACCACCACCCCGGGGCTCAACGGAGCGTTCGCAGCCGACGCCCTGCAGCACGCTGTGCTGCCCGCGGTGACGATCCTGGTGACGAGCCTCGGCGGCTGGATCATCGGCATGCGCAACGCGATGATCAACACCCTCGGTGACGACTACGTGACGTTCGCCGAGGCAAACGGCCTCCGCGGACGCACCGTCGCCATCCGCTACGCGGCCCGCAACGCGATCCTGCCGAACCTGACCGGCTTCGGTCTGGCACTCGGTGGCGTGGTCGGCGGTTCGGTCCTGGTCGAGCAGGTCTTCGGCTACCCCGGCATCGGCTACCTGCTGTTCAACGCCGTCATCGGCCAGGACTACCCGCTCATGCAGGCCCTCTTCCTGATGATCACCGTGTCGGTGCTCATCGCCAACTTCATCGTGGACGTCATGTACGGCGTCCTGGACCCGAGGACGCGTCGATGACCAACACCACCACTCCGGACGCCACAGTCGCAGTCCGCACGCAAGAAGAAGAACAGCACGCCCCGAGCAAGCTCCGCGCAGCCGCCCGCCAGTTCGGCGTGGTCTGGTCGAACTCGAAGGCCCGGATCGGCATCATCATCCTCGGGGTGTTCGTGCTGGTCGCGATCTTCGCGCCGCTCCTGGCCCCGTACGGCGCCAGCCAGAACGGGTTCGCCCGCTCCGCCGACGCGACCGCCGACCACTGGATGGGCACCACCGCCGCCGGCGAGGACGTCCTGTCCCAGATCATCTACGGCGCACGGATCTCCGTGATGGTCGGCGCGGTGGCGGGCATCCTGTCCACGCTCGTCGCCGTCGCGATCGGCCTCAGCTGGGGTTACGTCCGCGGGTGGATCGGCGAGGTCATCGGCTTCGTCGTGAACCTGTTCCTGGTCATCCCGGGTCTGCCCCTGATGATCGTCATCGCCGCGTACCTGCAGAACGGCGGGATCGCCGTCATCATCGCGGTGATCGTCGTCACCGGCTGGGCCTGGGGCGCTCGCGTCCTGCGGAGCCAGACGCAGTCCCTGCGCGGCCGTGACTTCGTGACGGCGGCGCAGTTCTCCGGTGACGGTGCGACCCGCATCGTGTTCCGCGAGATCCTGCCGAACATGACCTCGCTCATCGTCGGCTCGTTCTTCGGGGCGGCCACGAGCGCGATCCTGGCCGAGGCCGGCCTCGAGTTCCTCGGGCTCGGCGACTCGTCGATCGTCAGCTGGGGCACGATCCTCTACTGGGCGCAGAACTCCAACGCACTGCTCACCGGCCAGTGGATCCTGCTCTTCGCCCCCGGCCTCTGCATCGCGCTGCTCGCGATGAGCCTCACCCTGATCAACTTCGGCGTCGACGCCGTCTCCAACCCGCGGCTGCGCGAGGGCGCGCGTCGTCCCAAGGGAGCCAAGAATGCCTGAATCCACCCTGGAGGCCCGTGCCGGGTCCGCCCCGCAGGCTGCGGACGTCCTGCTCGACGTCCGCGACCTGTCGGTCGTCTACGAGTCGGCCGGCCAGACGGCCGTCCAGGCGGTCGACCACGTGTCGTTCCAGCTTCGGAAGGGCGAGTTCGTCGGCCTGGTCGGCGAGTCCGGTTCGGGCAAGTCGACGCTCGGCTACGCGCTGACACGGCTGCAGAAGCCGCCGGCGCGCACGAACGGCGGCAGCATCGTCTTCAACGGCCACGACATCCGCGACCTCGACGAGGAAGCACTCCGCCAGCAGCGCCAGGGCGGTTTCGCCATGGTGCTGCAGTCCGGAATGAACGCACTGAACCCGGTGCGCACCGTCCGGAACCACTTCATCGACATCTTCAACGCGCACGGCCACGTGTCGCGCGACCGCTGGGACGCCCGGATGAAGGAGCTCATCGAGAAGGTGAAGCTGCCGACGTCGATGCTCGCCCGGTTCCCGGGGGAGCTCTCCGGCGGCATGCGGCAGCGCGTCTCGATCGCCCTGGCGTTGTCGCTCGAACCGCAGCTCATGGTGTTCGACGAGCCGACCACGGCGCTCGACGTGCTCGTGCAGCACGCCGTCATGGACACGATCATCGAGCTGCAGCAGTCCGAGGGCTTCACGGCCATCCTGATCAGCCACGACCTCGGCATCGTGCTCGAGGCCACCGAGCGCGTGCTCGTGATGCACGAGGGCCGCATCGTCGAGGACGGTGGCTCGAAGGAGCTCCTGCGCAACCCGCAGGACGCGTACACGCAGATGCTGCTCTCGCACTACGCCGACCCACGGGCCGAGGTCGTGTCCCTGCCCGGGTTCCCGGACCGGTCGCAGCGCGCGACGTCGGGCGAGAAGCGGCAGGAGGCGACGTCGTCGTTCAGCACCGTCGGCTCGCGTGAGCGCTCGGCGGCGAAGAACCCGATCGTCGTCTCGAACATCGTGAAGACGTACCCGGCTCCGCGCCGCGGCGAGCAGCCCGTGCGGGCGGTGCGCGACGTGTCGTTCACCCTCGAGCCGGGGCAGTCGCTCGCCCTGGTCGGCCAGTCCGGATCCGGCAAGTCGACGATCGCGAAGCTGCTGACCGGGGTCGAGAAGCCGACGACCGGTACCGTCCGGTTCGGCGACCTCGACGTCGCGCGGCTGGGCAAGCGCGGTCTGCGCGACCTCCGGTCCGAGGTGCAGATGGTCTTCCAGGACCCGTACGCGGCGCTCAACCCACTGCACACCGTGGAGTACACGCTGTCCCGCCCGATCGCGAACTACACGGACCTGACGGGCAAGGACGCGCGGCACCGCGTGCTCGAGCTCCTCGAGACCGTGGGGCTGACCCCGGTCGAGCAGTTCGCGCAGAAGCTCCCGCACCAGCTCTCCGGCGGACAGCGGCAGCGCGTCGTCATCGCCAGGGCACTCGCATCCGACCCGCAGGTGATCATCGCCGACGAGCCGGTCTCGATGCTCGACGTGACCCTGCGCGCCGGCGTGCTCGCCCTGCTCGAGGACCTGCGCGAGCAGTGGGGCGTCTCGCTCCTCTACATCACGCACGACCTGCTCAGCGCACGGCTCATCACCGACGACATCATGGTGCTCCACGAGGGCGCCGTGGTCGAGCGCGGGCACACGGCCGAGGTGCTGCAGAACCCGCAGGACCCGTACACGATCGCCCTCCTCGACGCCGTGCCGAACCCCCGTCGGGCACTGGCGGAGGGGCGGCTGTGACCACGCTCCACGACTTCCCGGCGGTGCCGGCGTTCGGCCACCTGCCGACACCGGACGGCGTGGACGTCGTCGGGATCGACCTGCCGGTCGGACGGCTCACCGCGTACCGGATCGTGCCGTCCGGCCCCTCGAAGGGCACGGTCCTCGTCGTCCCGGGCTACACCGGTTCGAAGGAGGACTGGCGGACGTTCCTGCCGATCCTCCGCGACGCCGGGTGGTCAGCGGTGGCGATCAGTCGCCGCGGACAGGCGGACTCGGCGGCACCGGACGACCGCACGGCCTACTCGCTCGAGCACGAGGCCGCGGACGTCGTCCGCGTCGCTGAGCTGCTCGACGACGGGGCACCGGTCCACCTCATCGGCCACTCGCTCGGCGGTGTGATCGTCCGCGCCGCGGCGATCGCATCCCCGACGTCGTTCCGCGACGTGACGTTGTTCTGCTCCGGCCCGCACGGCTGGCAGTACCGGAAGGCCGCCGAGAAGACCATCGTCGCCGACACGTGCTCCAACCGCGCGCTGTTCGACGCGCAGAACCCGCTCTGGGCCGGCCGTCCCGACGCGGAGCTGCCCGACGACGTCCGGATGGTCCGCGAACGCTTCGACCACACGAGCGTGCTCAGCGTGCTCGCCGGCGCGGCGATCCTCGAGGACCGCGCCGACACCACCGACGCCCTGCGTGCGACCGGACTGCCGGTCCTCGTCGCGCACGGCGTCTGGGACGGCGCATGGCCGATCCCGTGGCAGGCGGACATGGCCGAGCGGCTCGCCGCCGAGTACGCCGTCATCGCCGAGAGCTACCACGGCCCCCAGGTCGAGAACCCGCTCGGGACGGTCGCCGTCTTCGACACGTTCATGAGCAAGCACTGACACGAACGCCCACTGAAAGGACCCCGTCATCACCACGCTCGACTTCCCGAAGGGCTTCCTCTGGGGCGCCGCCACCGCTGCGCACCAGATCGAGGGCAACAACATCAACTCGAACTGGTGGGTGCACGAGCACGAGCCGGACACCACCATCGTCGAACCCTCCGGCGACGCCGCGGACAGCTACCACCGCTACCGCGACGACATCCGGATCGCTGCCGAGCTCGGCCTGAACTCGTACCGCTTCAGCATCGAGTGGGCGCGCATCGAGCCGGAGCGCGGGTTCGTCAGCCGCGCCGAGATCGACCACTACCGCCGCATGGTCGAGACGTGCCACGAGTTCGGCATCGAACCGATCGTCACGCTCATGCACTTCACGGTGCCGCGCTGGTTCGAGCGCGACGGCTTCTGGCGCGCCCCCGACGCCGCCGACCTGTTCGCCCGGTACACGGAAGCGGCGCTCCCCGTGGTGTCCGACGGCGTCCGGTACGTCTGCACGATCAACGAGCCGAACATCGCGGCGATGCTCGCCGGCGGCGAGGACGCGTCGAACCTCGTGGCCTACGGCCTGCCGAACCCGGACCTCGGCGTCGCCGACGCCCTGCTGGCCAGCCACAAGCGGTCGCGCGAGGTGCTGGGACAGGTGTCGGGCCTCCAGTCCGGGTGGACCATCGCGACCCAGGCCTTCAGGTCCAACGGCGAGCCCGGCGCGGACGCGATGCTCCGCGAGTACGGGTACCCGCGCGACGACTGGTACCTCGAGAACGCTGCCGGCGACGACTTCCTCGGCGTGCAGGCGTACACCCGGACCTTCATCGGCGCTTCCGGTCCGTTGCCCGTGGCGGACGACGTCGAGACGACCCTGACCGGCTGGGAGTTCTACCCGGAGGCCTCGGCCGACGGGCTGCGCAGCGCGTGGGAGCTCTCCGGCGGCGTCCCGCTGATGATCACCGAGAACGGCATCGCCACCGCCGACGACACCCGTCGGCAGGCGTACACGCAGGGTGCCCTCGAGGGGATCCACCGCTGCATCGAGGACGGCATCGAGGTCCTCGGCTACCAGCACTGGTCGCTCCTCGACAACTACGAGTGGGCGTCGGGCTTCCGACCGACCTTCGGCCTGGTGTCGTGGGACCCGGAGACGTTCGAGCGCACGCCGAAGGACTCGGCTCGCTGGTACGGGAAGGTCGCCCAGGCGAACGCGATCGAGACGACGGAGTAGTCCGCCTGCTCGTTCAGCTGCCCGAGTAGTAGTGCGCCAACTGCTCCGCGACCGCACGGTCGCGGAGCAGTTCTGCGCGCGCGGTGGCGGTCGAGCCCTCGTCGTCCTCGGCGTTCACGTCGACGTCGAGTGCGAGCACCGACCGCACGGTGTCCAGGTCACCGGAGTCGACTGCGGCGATCAGCAGGGACGCGCCCCGTGAGCCGAGCGCCCTGGTGTCCGCACCCGCGGCGGCGAGCGAACGCACGATCGCGGCGTGGCCACCCCATGCGGCGCGGACGATCGGGGTGTTGCCGTCGCCGTCCCGGGCCTCCAGGTCGGCGCCCGCAGCCACGAGCACGTCGATCGCCCGACGTGCGTCGCGGTCGATCGCCAGCGTCAGCGGCGTCCGCCCCTCGGCGTCCGTGAGCTGCAGCGACGCCCCGCGGTGGAGGAGCTCCTCGAGCATCTCGGGCCGGTCGAACCACGCGGCGGCGTGCAGCGGGGCGAAGCCCCAACGCGGGTCGACGTCGTCGACGTCGCTCGCGTCGTCGGCCAGGTGCAGCCCGCCCAGGTCGCCGTACGCGGCGGCACGCACCACCTCGGTGGCGTACTCGACCCAGCCATCGGGCACCGGGCCGTGCCACCCACGGGCCGGCCGAGCGTCGAGCTCCGTGTAGACGGACTCGGGGACGCTCCGGATCGCGACCCGGACGCCGCGGAAGCGGATCGCCACCTCGCCGACGGGGGACACGAGCAGGCGGAGCTCCCACTGGTCGAGCTCGTGCAGGTACTCCAACTCGCCGCGCACCACGTGGGCGTCGCCGGCGAGCAGCGCCGCGGGGTCGGTCCCCGGGGGATCGACGACCGCGTCCCGAAGGCGGAGGGTGACCCTGGCGTGGTTCCAGCGGCGCCACAGGCCGTCCGGGGTGTCGAGCACCTCGTCGTTGCGGACGATGACCTCGGTGTGCACGACCACGGGGTCGGGGACGCCGTGGCCCGGCAGGTCCACGGTCGTCGCGGTGTCGTCGTCATCGTCGTCGTCCGGGTGCTCGAGGTCCGGGTGCTCGACGTCCCAGCGCGCGATGCGGGAGTCCGTCCACTTGACGGTGAGGAGTGCGGCGACGGCCGGGGGAGCGTCCTCGAGCACCCGGGCGACGTGTTCCCGCTGTCCGTCGAAGTCCTCGAGGGAGACGTAGCCCACGGACGGCCAGTTCACTCGACTCCATCGCACGGGTCGACACTAGTTCACGGCTGACCGGCTGCCGTGTCGAGCGCTCGCTGGCCGGAGGAACGCGGGCGCAACGCCCACTTCCGGAAGCGGTCCGCGGGCTGCTCCACCGCGATGCCGAACAGGGCACCGATCCCCACCGCGACCACGAGGATGCCGAGGCGACCGCTCACCCCGCCCAGGTGCGGCGTCAGGATCGCCAGGACGACGAGGTGCCACAGGTACAGCGAGTACGAGGCGCGGGCCCCGTACCACGCGAGCGGACGGACGCTCAGGACGCGGGCGGGCAGGGTCTCGACCGTCCCGAGGCCGGCGATGAAGCACGCTGCAGCAGCCCCCGAGAGCGGCAGCGCACCGATGATGAGGAGCGGATCGGACTTCCATCCCGGGTGGAACGCCGCGGCGATGGCGAGCAGGGCGATGAGGCCACCCCACGTCGCGGCCCGTGCTGCTCGACTGCCCCAGCGACCCGTGGCCCGCAGCCGGTCCAGCACCAGTGCTCCGAGACACCCCGAGGCGAGCGACGACATGCTGATCGGCGGGGAGTAGTAGACGGCCGCAGGGGCAGCATCGACGCCCGGGACGAAGAAGGGCGCGCACAACGCCGGGCCCACGACGATGAAGAGCAGCAGCGCCACCACGAGGGCACGTCGCCCCAGACGCCAGCCGATGAGCACGGCGAACAGCACGGGCCACAGCACGTAGAACTGCTCCTCTGCGGACAGGCTCCACAGGGGATCGAGGACGCCCTGGCGGATGCCGAAGAACGCCCGCGCGATGTTGGTCGTCCACGTCAGGGCGAGTGTCGCGGCGACGCCGAGGTCCTCGACGGATCGGTTGAACCCGCCGACGACCGGCCACAGCACGGACACCCCGATGACCAGCACGACCACCGGCGGTGCGATCCGCAGGAAGCGGTTCAGGACGAAGCGGGGGAGACGGACCCTGCCGTGCTTGCGGACCTCGGCGAGGAGCAGGCTCGTGATGAGCGTTCCGGACATCGCGTAGAAGACCGGGAGCGCCACGACCGCACCGTGGATCCCCGGGGCTCCGAGGTGGTACGCCGTGATGAGCAACGCCAGGAACGCTCGCAGCCCGTCGAGGGCGGTGATGCGTTGGGTGAGTCTCGTCGCATGAGCCGGGATGTCCATCGAAGCAGTCTCACCAGACGGACCGGCTCCCCACGAGTTATTCACATGTGAAATGTAAACTCCACACTGTCGACTCGACGAAACATCGATGTTAATATTTCACGTATGGATATCGTGTCGGACCGGCTGCGCGTGATCGTCGTCTCGCAGTACTACCCACCGGAGACGCACGGCGCACTACCCGACTCCCTTGCACGAGAACTCGCTCGGCGGGGACACGACGTCCGGGTCGTCACGAGCTTCCCCAACCACCCCTACGGCCGCGTGTTCCCCGGTTGGCGACAACGACTCCGACACCTCGAGCGCGACCGGGGGATCGCGATCCGCCGCGTCCCGATGGTGCCGGACCACTCGGGCCGGGCACTCCGGCGGATCCTCGCGTACGTGAGCTTCGGTGTGTCGGTCCTCGCAGCCACCCGGTTCGTCCGGGGTTCCGACGTCGTCTACGTCTACTGTGCCCAACCCACGGCGGCCGTCGCCCCGATGCTCTGGCGTCGTCTGCTCGGCATCCCGTTCGTCCTGCACGTGCAGGACATCTGGCCCGAGTCCGTCACGGGTTCCGACATGCTCCCGTCGGGCGTCGTCACGAAGGCGGTCCGCGCGGTGCTCCTGCGGGCCCTGCGGGTCCTGCACGGCGCCGCAGCGGGTGTCGTCGCGATCTCGCCCGGCGCTGCGCAGCTGCTGATCGACCGTGGCGCCGACCCCGACCGCACGTCGGTCTGCCGCAACTGGGGTCGTCCCGACGCGGTCGCCGACCGTTCCGCGGTGACGCAGGCACCCGGCACCCACGTCGTCTACGCGGGGACCATCGGCCCCAACCAGGGCCTCGATGCCGTCGTCATCGCGGCAGCCCGGTGCGCAGACCTCCCCGACCTGTCCTTCACCTTCGTCGGCGACGGCATCGCCCTCGACGCCCTCCGTGCCCTCGCCGCCCGTGCGGGCGCGCACGACATCGTCTTCCGTCCTCCGGTCGCACCGGACGACATGCCCTCGGTGCACGCCAGCGCCGACTTCGAGATCGTCGCCCTGCGAGACGTCGCCATGTCCGCCGTCACCATCCCGTCGAAGCTGCAGGACGCCATGGCCCACGGTGTCCCGGTCATCGCCGCGGTGCCCGGTGACGCAGCCGACCTGGTCGCGTCCAGCGGTGCCGGGTTCGTCGTCACCCCCGAGGACGTCGACGAGCTCGAAGCCGCGTTCCGTGCGGCGCACGCGACCGACGCCGGCGAACGTGCGCGGCTCAGCAGCCGTGCGCGGACGACGGCTGAACGGACGATGCACGTCGACGCCGCCACAGACCACCTGGAACACGTCCTCCGAAAGGCAGCAGCATGACCACCCGAACCGTCCCCGATCAGATCGCCCGCCGTCCGTGGGACCCGTGGAAGCGCGGGTTCGACCTGGTCGCCGCTGTCCTGCTGCTCGTCGTGCTGTCGCCGCTGCTCCTGGTGGTCGCACTCCTCATCCGGCTCGACGACGGCGGTCCTGCGCTCTACCGGCAGACCCGGCCAGGGCGCTCCGGGCACGGCTTCGAGATCCTGAAGTTCCGGTCGATGCGCTCCGACGAGACGCTCGAGCGGATCGGCGCCGACGCCGACCACCAGCGCATCACGCCGCTCGGCAGGGTCCTCCGCGCGACGAGCATCGACGAACTCCCGAACCTCGTCAACGTGGTGCGGGGTGAGATGAGCATCGTCGGGCCCCGACCGCACCTGATGTCGTACCTGGAGCTCTACTCCGATCACCAGTCCCGGCGCCACGAGGTGCGACCCGGCATCACCGGCCTGGCGCAGGTCCGCGGCCGCAACGCCGTCGACTGGGCGACACGCCTCGACCACGACGTCGAGTACGTCGACCAGCGGTCGCTCGTCCTCGACCTCCGGATCCTCCTCGCGACCGTCGGCACGGTCCTCGGCCGTCGTGGCGTCTCCGCTCCCGGCCACGCCACCATGGCGCTGTTCGAGGGCAACCACGGGACCGCCTCGGTGCCGCTCGTGCAGGAACCCGTCGGAGCGCGCTGAACGGAGCACACCCCCCCCCGATGAACGAACCAGCCCGGTGCCGACACGGCACCGGGCTGGTTCGTTCTCCGCGCCGTTCGACGGCCGGACGTCAGGACCGCGACCGACGGACGAGGTCGAACACGTGGGGTGCGCCCGCGGCGGTCGCCCGCCAGGCGTCGTAGCCGTCGGCTGCCGCGGCCGACCGCGCTTCGAGATCCGCCTGGTCGCGGTCCGCCCACGTCCGGAACGCCTCGCCCCACCCGTCGTCGTCCACCACGCTCCCACCACCGGCTCGCACGCGATCGGTCCAGGGGGTCGTCGCCGGGAGCAGGACGGGCCGTGCGGCAGCGAGTGCCTCGGCGATCGTGTGTCCGAAGTTCTCGCCGGCGGTCGCGGTGGCCATGGCGTGCGCGTGGGTGAGCGCCTCCATCGCGGCATCGTGCGACAGTGAGCCGCGGAACTCGACCGTCACGTCGTCGGGCAGGGCTGCGGCGGCCGCTCGGCACCGGCGCGCGTACGCCGCGTCGTCGTCGGGACCGACGACGACCAGCCGGACGGGACGACCGACGTCCGCCAGTGCCTCGATGAGCAGGTGTGTGCGCTTCTTGGGACTGATCCGACCCAGGGTGACGAGTTCGAGCCGCGAGGAACGCGGCACGGGTGCTCGTTCGGCCCGTTCGGGCAGCGACGTCTCGTTCTCCCGAACCACCACGTCGGCGCCGTCTCCCACGACCGAGCGGATGTGTGCTGCCTCGAGCGCGGTCGAGGCGTGCCACACGACCCCCGAGAAGAGGCGCGTGGAGGCTGCGAGCGCCAGGAAGACCGCCTTCTTCGGGCGTTTCACCGCGAGTGCCCCCGCGTCGAACTCGCCACGGGGCGCGAGCAGCGTGCACGCGGGCCGCGCCAGGCCGAGCCGCCGGAGCATGAGCGGCAGCACGGCGAAGCGGGCGTCGAAGACGCTGTTGAGGTAGAGGACGTCAGGGGCCGGACGGCGGCGGATCGCCGACGCCAACCGCACCAGGCCGGGTAGGCCGCGCGTGTCGACGTAGTGGACACGGCGGTCGCCGTCGCGGACCGGACCGACCGGTACGGCGAGACGCTCGTGGTGGCCCCGGTCGCGGTCGCGGGTGACGACCGTCACCGACACGTCCGCAGGCGCTGCGCGGGTCAGTGCCTCCAGGGTGCGGATCGGGCCGCCGCCGTCGACCGCGGGGGCGAAGTACGGTGCGAGGACGCGGACCGTGGTCACCGTGCGTCACCGCCCGCGACGGCTTCGAGCAGGGTGCGCCACTGGTGTTCGGCGACGGGCAGGGCGAAGCGCTCGAGGACGTGGCGCCGTGCGGCCTCACCGCGTTCGACCGCCAGCGGCACGTTCTGCACGCTGTCCGCCAGCGCAGCAGCCAGGTCGTCGACCAGGCCGGGGCCGAAGGGGATGACCTGTCCGGCCTCCGCAGGCACTGCGTACGAGGCTCCGCGGGTGGCAGTCGTCACGACGGGGAGCCCACTGGCCATCGCCTCGAGGAAGACCACGCCGAGTCCCTCCTCGCGGCTCGCCAGGGCGAACACCGACGTTGCGCGCAGCAGTTCGGCGAGCTCGGCGTCGGAGGGCGACTCGATCACCCGCACGTGCTCGTCGAGGTGCAGTTCGGTGATCAACGTGCGGTGTTCCGTCGGCAGGTCGTGTCGGCCCGCGAGGACGAGCGGGTTCTCGAGTCCGTGCCGCGTGCGGGCCAGGGCGTAGGCGCGGAGGAGCGTCGGCACGTCCTTGCGCGCGTCGTTGAGGCGGCTCACCATCGTGATCGGTCCGTCTGCGGCCCAGCGGTCGGCCGGGCGGAAGTGGTCCGTGTCGACCCCGGTCGGCAGCAGGTGCACCGGACGCGGAGTGAGTTCGCGGAGGCGTGCTGCCATCGTGTCGTTGAGCGTGACGACCGCGTCCGGCAACTGCAGGGCCGCCCGGTCGAGGCGCGCGGTCGACGTCGTGGCCCGGCGGAGCAGCAGCCCGCGGAGACCCCGGGCCTCGGCGAGCCGGCCGGCGCGCTCCTCTTCGACGAGGGTCGCGACCTTGAGCACCCAGGGGACGGTGACGTCCCGCATCGCGGCGCCGATGGCCGGCGTGCCCGCGACGACGACCGCCGCGTCACACCCGTTCACCAGCTCGGACAGCGCACGCCGGGGGCGGTACCGGTTCGCCTCGAACTCGGGCATCGAGGTACCGACGTCCCAGACCTCGGGGTCGGAGCCGGGTCGGCGCTGCGCGACCGGACCACGCACGAGGCTGCCCGGGCGGAACACCGACCGGTGCTCGGCTGCTCGGTGGTACATGCGGGGCGCGACGATCCGGACGCGCCAGCGCTCGTCGGCCGGTACCTCCGGCCCGCTGACCGCGCCGACGACGAAGTCGGCGACGGCGGCCAGACCACCGCCGCGTGCCTCGGGGGTTCGGTACTCGGGGACGACGAGAGCGAGTGTGCGCATGGTGCGGGGTCCTTCAGTCGGAGGTCGGGAGCAGAACGGGGCGCGGCGCGAGTGTGGCGAGGCTGATCCACCAGATGACCGCGCTGCCGGCCGTGACCGCAGCGGCGGCGACGACGACGGCGCCGACACCCGACGGCGCGACGAGCAGGACGAGCGGGATCCGGACGAACGCGGTGGTGCACCGCAGGGCGAGGATCCTGCGACCGGCGCCGAGCGCACGGTGCGCGGACTCCGGAACCGCGGCCACGAGCTGGGCGAAGAGCTCGATCGCCGTCCAGACGAGGATCGGGGCGACGAGCGGCCACGTGGCGCCGAGCAGGGCGACACCGAGTCGTTCGGGGACCACGGCGAGCAGCACGAGGGCCGGTGCTGCGACGGCACAGAGCTTCGTCGTGTCGCCGAGCAACCCGCGGATGCCGCCGCCGCCGTCGAGGCGGCGGACCGCGTGGGGGATGAGGACCGCACGAGCCGCGGTCAACCCCACGGTGACGGGGCCGGCGAGCGTGCCGGCACCGCGCAGCGCCGCTGCGACGGGGAGCCCGCCGATCGCGGTGGCGATCCAGGTGACGACCTGGACGACCCCGCTGCCGATCATGGTGTCGCCCCCGAAGGCGAGACTCCGCGGGGTCGGGACCGGTGTGTCGTGCCACCGCGGCCGGAGCGTCGACTTCGTGACCGTCGACACTGCGTACCCGAGCAGGGCGCCGGTGCCCGCCCAGACCGCGAACGCCGTCACGCTGTCCCACACCCCGAGCAGCGTTCCGCCGAACGCGATCGTCGTCGATCCCAGGCCGACGAGTTCCGCGACGACCGCGACGGAGGCGGTCCCCCGTGCCAGCAGGACCGCGCGTACGGTGTCGCGCACGGCCAGTCCGTGGATCGCGAGGGCACCGATGGCGAGGTACTCGGAGCGGAGCAGGATCGCAGCGATGCCGAGGAGCACCGCACCGCCGACGCCGATCACCGACGCCCGCCCGGTCCGACGCAGGACGCCGGTGGCGCCCGAGGTCGCCGTCAGGGGATCTGCGACGGCGGACCGCGCGAGCGCCGTCACGAGCAGCACGGCTGCGACCGCGACGCCGTAGCGGCCCGTCTCGGCGACCGTCGAGGACCGCGCGACGGCGACGGCGACGAGCATGCCGGACGCACTCGAACAGCAGCTCACGATCAGTGCTGCCGACGCTCGAGCGCGGAACAGTCGGACCGGAGCGCGCTTCGCGGCCATCAGGCCGATCCCTGCGGCACCGGTCGTGGGGCATCCCGGAGCAGCTTCCCGACTCGCGCGGTGCGCGGTTCGCGGCTCGACCGGGCCCACAGGCGGAGGACGAGGAACACCGGGATCGCGGACACGGTCGTCTGCAGGAACATGATGAAGACGTCCGGCGGGGTGGCGACCCAGGACAACGGGCCGCCGATGATCAGCGTGAGGATGATCAACGCTGCGGGGCGTCGGGCGATGTCGTTCCACGGGCGGAGGCCGAGGATGACGACGGCGTGCACCGCGTAGATCAGGACGACGACGACCGTGCCCCAGAAGAACCACGACGTGGCCACCGACATGAAAGTCCACGAGGAGAACGATGCGCCGCCGAGGAACTCGTTGACGAGGTTGCCGGACGAGACGGCGGGACGGCCAGGGTCGAGGAAGCGGGGCACCAGTCCGTACCGGAGTGCGGAGAACAGGTCGGGTTGCCCCAGGTCGTGCCCGGGACCGTACTGCTCCGCCTTGACGATCTGCTCGTCGAACCGGAGCCGGTCCGTCGCCGACACGTCCTCGGCCACCGCGATGCCGTTCGCCTGGCGGAGCGTGTTGCGGATCTGGTAGACGGTCGGCCAGACGACCGCGACCGCGGCCACGCCACCGAGGATCCAACTCCGCGGGAGCAGTCGGGTCAGGAGGGCGACGGCGGCGAGCGTGACCAGGAACACCAGGGTCCGGGCGGTGATGTTGGTCACGTACGCGACGGCGGCCTGCGTCGCGACGAGCGCCACCAGCCACCGGACGAGGGTCCACCGGTCGATCCCGCCGAGGGCGTGTGCGGAGAAGAGCAGGGCCAGTGCGACCCACCCCCATGAGACGAACGGGCTCAGGAGTGTCAGGACACCGCTCGGGACGACTCCGGCCACCTGCGACGTCAGCGTGGTTCCGCCGAGGGTCACGAAGGCGAGGTTCGTGACGATCGAGACGACGGACACCGCACGCGCCACGACGCCCACACGGTCCCCGTGCCAGATCGAGGTCGTCGAGGTGGTGGCGGGCGCACCGGGAGCGCGCCGGCTTCGTCGCTCACTGAGGACGACGAGTGCGAACGAGAACTCGACCACGAAGGCGGCGCCGACCGCGAGCCCACCGGTGTAGATGATGAAGTCGGTCCCCGGGTTGTCGTTCCAGATCGCGAGCGGCAGGTACAGCAGGACGTACGGCGCCATGACCAGCGTCGTCGTCGGGAAGCGGCGGAACAGCCGGAGCGCCAGCGATGGCGGCTGCGCCGTCACGGCCGCCTCCGGATACCCAACGTCGCGTGGTGCGTGTGCGCCGTCCCCAGGATGAACGCGACCACACGCCGGGCCGTGTCGGTGATGGCGTAGTCTCCCGGGCCTCCCGTCCGGTCCGTCGTCTCGGCGACGCGCCGGGCGAAGGCGACCGCTTCGAGCACCGGCGCCGTCTGCACGCCGGCGGTGATCATCGAGCCGGCATCGAGGGCTTCCGGGCGCTCGATGCGGTCGCGCAGTGTGACCGCGGGGAAGCCGAGCATGACGGACTCCTCGCTGATCGTGCCCGAGTCGGAGAGGACGACGAACGCGGACCGCTGGAGTGCGTTGTAGTCGTGGAAGCCGAAGGGCTCGTGGAACCGGAGGCGGGGCCACGTCGACTCGTCGAGCCCGTTCAGCGATCGACGCGTCCGTGGGTGGGTCGACACGAGCACGGGGAGGTCGTGGGCGTCGCCGACCGCTTGGACGGCGGCGAGCAGCGCCATCAGGCGGTCCGGCTCGTCGACGTTCTCTTCGCGGTGCGCGCTCACGAGCACGTAGCCGTCCGCGGCGAGACCGAGCCGACTGAGGACGTCGCTCGCGATGATCGCGTCGGCGTGCTCGCCGAGGACCTCGCGCAGCGGCGACCCCGTGAGCAGGATCCGAGACGGGTGGATGCCCTCGGCGAGCAGGTTGCGGCGCGCGTGTTCCGTGTAGACGAGGTTGTAGTCGGCCAGGTGGTCGACCATCCGGCGGTTCGTCTCTTCCGGGATGTTCTCGTCGAACGACCGGTTGCCGGCCTCCATGTGGAACACCGGGATGCGCATCCGCTTCGCGATGAGGGCGGCGATGGCGCTGTTCGTGTCGCCGAGGACCAGGACGGCATCCGGGCGTTCGTCGCGGAGGACGCGCTCGATACGCATCAGGATGCCTCCGAGGACGGAGCCGAGCGACGACGTGTCGACGTCGAGGTGGTGGTCGGGGCGGCGGAGTCCGAGGTCCTCGAAGAAGACGTCGCTGAGCTGCCGGTCGTGGTTCTGCCCGGTGTGCACGAGGACGTGGTCACAGGTGGCGTCGAGCAGGTGGATGACGGAGGACAGGCGGATGATCTCCGGCCTGGTCCCGACCACGGTCAGCACCTTGGTGCGGCGGGCGTCTGCTGCGGGGGCGTTCATGCGCGGTCCTGGTGGGTGTCGGGGGCGGTCGGGTCGAACAGGTCGTTGGTCCAGAAGGCGGTGACGAGCGGCTCGTCGCCGGTGTTGGTGATGGCGTGGCTCCAGAGCGTGGGCATGTCGATCGCGACCGGGTGGTCCCCGTCGACGTCGAAGTGCCGACGGTCGTCGGTGAGCACGCGCCTGAGCGTGATCCGGGCACGCCCCGCGACGACGACGAAGCGCTCGACCTTCCGCCGGTGGAAGTGGTCCCCGCGCGTGACCCCTGGCTTGGTCGTCGAGATGCCGGTCTGGCCGGTCCCACCGTGGACCCGGACGAGTTCAGTGAACGCGCCGCGGTGGTCCTGCGCCGCGTGCAGCGGGTGGACCGGTCGGACGTCGAAGACGGCGGCTCGGTAGGTGTTGAACAGGTCGCGGTCGAACGGACTGCTGAGGTCGGGGACCTCTCCGAGGTCGTACACCGCGGCGAGTTCGTCCAGCCGGGCTGCGAGGGCCGGGATCGTCATGACCGTCCCGAGCTCGGCGAGCCGTGCGGGGGAGATCGTCCCGAGCAGGGCGTCCGCGACGTGCTGCGCGTGGACGAAGACGCGCTCGGCGTCGGAGTCGACGGGGATCGGCAGGCCACGTGCTCGTCGGTGGCAGAAGGTGGCAGTGACCGTGTTGTGGTCCGGGGCACCGTGTTCACCGAAGACGTTCTCGATCGGGAGGTCGAGGAACTCCGCGCCCCAGCGCTCGGCCGCGTCGGCGAGGACCGCGGAAGCGCCGGCCTTGCCGAGCCCGTAGGGCGTGTCGCGGAAGGCCTGCACGGATCCTGCGTGCACGACGCGCCTGGGTACGGCACCGGTGGCGTCGATCGCGTCGACGAAGCGACGAGCGAGCGCGATGTTGCCCTCGTGCAGGTCCTCGGTCGTCCCCCGGGTGATCCCGGCGACGTGGACGGCCCGGTCGATGGAGTCGACCTCGTCGAGCTGCACGTCCGGCTGACGGAGGTCGACGTCGTGCCAGGTCCCACCGGTGCTGTGGAGGACGGCGCGCAGGTGCCAGCCGACCAGCCCGGCGCGGCCGCTGATGACCTGGGTCACGCGGCGACCAGTCCGGTCCGACGGCCGGCGCGCTCGAGCTCCGTGCGGAACTCGGGCAGGCTGAGCAGGAGCGCTTCGACCCCGGCGACGTCGAGCCGCTCGACGGTGTGCGAGTCGTAGGCGATCCGCTCGGTCTGGGCCGGGTCGCCCTCTTCCATGTAGGCGGCGTAGTTGAGGTCGCGGACATCTGCCGGGATGCGGAAGTAGCCGCCCATGTCCTCGGCGCGGGACAGTTCTTCGCGGCTGGCGAGCGCCTCGGACAGCTTCTCGGCGTGCCGGGTCCCGATCACGCGGAACGGCTCCCCGCGGACGTCGAACAGGTTCGCGAGCGCACGGGCCAGGTCGCCGATCGTGCAGGACGCGGCCTTCTTCACGAAGAGGTCGCCCTGGTTGGCGTTGACGAACGCGTGCTCGACCAGGTCGACGGAGTCGTCGAGCGACATCATGAAGCGTGTCATCTCCGGATTGGTGATCGTGAGCGGGATCCCCTTGCGGATCTGGTCGACGAACAGCGGGATCACGGATCCTCGCGAGTACATGACGTTGCCGTAGCGCACGCAGGAGACGATCGTGCCGGCGTCCGGGTTGTTGAGTCCGTAGGACAGTGCGACCTTCTCCATGAGCGCCTTGCTGATGCCCATCGCGTTGACCGGGTAGACGGCCTTGTCGGTGCTGAGGCACACGACCGACTTGACCTCGGCGGCGACGGCCGCTGCCACGACGTTCTGGCTGCCGAGCACGTTCGTCCGGACCGCTTCGAGCGGGAAGAACTCGCAGGACGGCACCTGCTTCAGCGCCGCCGCGTGGAAGACGTGGTCGACGCCGCGCATCGCCCGGCCGACGCTCTCCGGCTCGCGGACGTCGCCGAGGTAGAACCGGGCGCGTGCGTCGCCGATCTCGTGCCGCATCTGGTCCTGCTTCGCTTCGTCCCGGCTGAGGATGCGGACCTCGCCGACGCCGCGTGCCAGCAGGCGCTTGGTGACGGTCTTCCCGAAGGAGCCGGTCCCGCCGGTCACGAGGACGCGGGAGCCGATGAGGGAGTCGGTGTGGGTCATGGTGTGGGCCTGTTCCTCTGCTTGGTGCGGTGCGGTGCGGTGCGTTCGTCTGGGGTGCGTGCCTGTCTGGAGGCGCGGTGCGGGTCCGCCGTCAGCGTCCCGGTGGGCGGTGGGTCAGTCTGCTGCGCGCACGCCCCGTCCGATGCCCGGTCGCCCGGTGAGCTCGTCGGTCGTGTGCAGGTACTCGTAGCGGTCGCGGCGTCGGGGCGGCTTGACCATCGACACGGTGATGCCGATCGTGCGGGCGCCGACGCGGTCGAGGACCTCGAGCGCGTCGCGGAGGTCGTGCGTGTGGGACTTGCCGGCTGCCGTCACGAGCAGTGCGCCGGCCGTCGAACTCGCGAGGATCGCCGCGTCCGTCACCGGGAGCAGCGGCGGGGTGTCGAGGATGACGTAGTCGTTGTCGGTGGACAGGATGCGGAGCACCTCGGACATCGCCGGCGAGGCCAGCAGGTCGCCGGGGTTCGGCGGGGTCGGGCCCGCGGGCAGCACGGACCCGGTCGTCCCCCACGGCTGGAGCACGTCCTCGAGCTCGGCGCGTCCGGTCAGCACGTCGGTCAGGCCGGCCGCGTTCTCGAAGTCGAGGCGGCCTGCCACGGCCGGGCGTCGGAGGTCGCAGTCGACCACCGTGACGCGGGAACCGCCCTCGATCAGGGCCGCCGCCAGGTTGAGGGCCGTGGTGGTCTTGCCCTCGCTGGCGTTCGCCGACGTCACGACGAAGACCTGTTCGGCGCCCCGCTGTTCGACGAAGCGCATGTTGGTGCGGAGGGACCGGAAGGCCTCGGCGAGTTGTCCGCGACGGTCACCCTGGATGTACACGGGGGTGTGTTGGACGGACTTGCTCTTCGGGACGACGCCGAGGATCGGGCGGTCGGTCACTGACTCGACCTCGGCACGGCCGCGGATCCGGGTGTCGAGCAGGTCGCGGAGGACCGCCGCGAGGAGCCCGAGCGCGAGACCGCCGCCGAAGCCGAGCAGGCCGCTCTTCGCGGGCTGCGGGGTGGCAGCGTCCTCCGGAGCAACGGCCGGCTGGACGGTGCGGACGGACACCGGGCTCACCGCGTCCGGCTTGCCGACTTCGAGGTCGTCGCTGACCAGTGTCGTGAAGCTCGTGCTGATGGCGTTGGCGATCGCTGCTGCACGCTCGGGGGATGTGTCGCGCACGGTGACGTTGAGCAGCACCGTGTCGTTCGGCGAGTCGGCTCGGACGTGTTCGGCGAGGTCGGCGGCGGAGGTCTTCAGGCCGAGGGACTCGATCGCCGGTTCGAGCACGCGGGGTGTCGTGACGATGTCGACGTAGGAGCGCACGCGCTGTTCGGCGGCGTTGCCGCCCTGCACCAGGTCGGTGGCGGAACCGTTCTCCGCCGCAGCGATCGTGATGTAGAGCTTCGCGGTGGCGTCGTAGGTCGGTGTCGCCAGGGCGAGCTGCGAGCAAGCTGCGGCGGTGCCGAGCGCGGTCCCCGCGAGCACGATCGGCCAGCGGCGGCGGAGCGAGTGCAGGAGGTCGGGGAGGTCCATTTCGTGTCCCTGTCTGTTCGGTATTTGAAGTCTATCACGTGATATGTAAACCCGGAATACCGAACGAAGGCCGCCCCGGAACGGGACGGCCTTCGGATGTGGAGCTGGTGGGGAGTGGGTCAGTCGACGGTGTTGCCGGTGCCCTGGTCGTCGACCTCGGGCGCCTCGCCCTCGACGTGGACCTTGTTGTTGGTGCCGAGGAGCAGCAGGTTCTTCGTGGAGGAGACGGTGATGTCGTTGTTGCTCCCCTCGACGACGATCGACTCGGTCTCGCCGAGGGTGATCTCGCTGCCCGAACTGACGACGGACACCGCGTCACAGCCCTTCGGCAGCTCGTGCTGCCCGCCGTCGCCGCTGAGCACGGCCTGGTTGCCGTCGCACGCGTTGTCGTACGGGGCCGGCGTCTCGCGGTCCGGAGCGGCGACGGACTTGGTCGCGGTCGGTTCCGGCTTGTCGGACTTGTCAGGCGTGCTCGAGCAGCCGGTGAGCAGTGCCGCGCTGACGCCGACGGCGAGGACGGCGGTGATGATGCGGGATCGCACGAGGTCTCCTTCTTGGGGAAGTCGGGAAGAGCAGGGGAGCGGTGGCGGCGAGCGTGATGCTCGCCGCCACCGTGCCGGAACGGCCGGCCGAGGTACCGGCTAGCTCGCCGGGGTGATGCGGTGCTCGATGCGGTCGACCTTGTCGCCGGCGTCGGTCTGGGTGAAGACGGCCGGGAACGCCTGGTTGCCCATGTTTCGCTTGATCTCCCAGTTGCCGACGGCGTTCGTCACCGTGGTGGTGGTGATGTCGGCGTAGCGGTCGTCACCGAACGGGTACATCGTCACGACGGTGCCCGGGGTCGCGGTGCCGGAGAAGGTGACCATGCCGGGCGCGAACGTGGGCTCGGTCGTCGCGAGGGTGAGGTCGGCTGGCGAGCCCACCCAACCCGTGGCCGCGATGGTGATCTTCTCGATCTTGTTGACCTTGCCCTCGGCCTCGGGGTCCTGCTTGACCGCGAACTCGCGGTACACGGTGTCCGCGAGCCCTCGACGGATCTCCCAGGCGCCGGTCGTCGTGTCGGCAGTCGTCGTGATGTTGTACTGCTCGTACTGCGGTGCGAAGCCGAACGGGTTCACGATGACGGTCGCGCCGGGGGTCGCGATGCCGGTGAAGACCTGGCCGCCCGGGGTGAAGAAGTCGCCGGCCTTGAAGTTGGTGATCATCAGGTCACCCGGCTCGCCGATCTCCTTGAAGGGCTTGAGGTCGTAGTTCAGCACCTCGTTCACGACGCCGCGCTGCGTGGTCTGCTTGAACGAGATCAGCGCGTACGGAGTGTCGGACAGGCCGCGGTTGATGGTCCACTCGCCGAACTGGTTCACCGTGGTGGTGACGTCGTAGGCGGCGTACCGGGGGTCGAAGCCGAACGGGTTCAGCGTGACCGTGGTGCCAGCCGTGCCCTGACCGGTGAAGGCCTGCGTGCCGGGAACGAAGGTGCCGCCGCGGACGTGCGAGGCGACCGTCAGGTCTTCGACCTTGACCGGGGACTCCGCCCGCAGCGTGTCGGAGGTCTCGAGACCACCACGGGACGCGGCGGTCATCGTCAGGACGATGGGACCGGAGCCGACACCCTCGAGCTCACGGGTGAACGTGCCGTCAGCAGCGGTCACGGTGAACTCGTCCACCTGCTTGCCGCCGGTGACGATCTTCACGATCGCGCCCTGGGACGACCGACCCGAGACGGTGACGGTGCCGTCGGTGAACTGCACGTTGTCGGCGGTGGTGAACTCCGCAGCCTGGCGGTAGTCCGCCTCGACGTTGACGTTCTGCACGTCCTCGCCGAGCGTCTGCTGCACGCGGATGGTGTGCGTGCCGGCACCGATCGGGTCGATCGTGGTCGACCACTCGCCGTTCTCGACGGTCGCCGTGCCGATCTTGGTGGACCCGTTGAACAGGTCGATCGTGGCGCCCTCGGCACCCGTGCCCTTCACGGTTGCCTTCTCGGTGACGTCGTCCGAGAACTCCACCTCACCCGTCGGGGCTGCGACGTTCTCGCTGTCGGCGACGGTGGTGGTGGTCTCGCCCTGTGCCCGGAAGTCGCCCTTGCTGCTCGTGCCGCTGAAGTCGAACTCCATGGCGCTCGAGCCCTCGGGGGTCTCGTCGCCGGCGGTGACACCGACCATGAAGCGGTACTGCACGTCGGCCGGACGCTCGCTCGCCCAGTCCGCGTCGAACGTCAGGGTCGTGTTGTCGTTCGACAGACGGCCGTCGGTGAGCGGGATGGACGTGGAGGCGTTCCACGCGGTGTTGCCGACCCCTCGCCAGGAACCCTGGACCGTGTCCTGCTCGGAGAAGGTCGTGCCGTCGGGGGCGTTGAGCACGACCGTGCCCTTGGCGTCCGTGCGGGATTCGCGGTTCTCGACGACGAACGGCACCTGGGTGGTCTCGCCGCTCTCGAGTTCGATCGGGCCCTGATCGACACCGACGAGCGTGCCACCTTCGACGATCTCGGGGGACACGGTCTTCTGGTCGTACTCGGTGCTGTTGATCTTCTGGATCACCACAAGGTCGTTCTTGCCCGCGGCGAGTCCGGTCACCGTGATCGACCAGGCGCCGGAAGTCTTGTCGGCCTCGACTTCCTGGGAGCCGATGGACACCTTCGCACCCGGCGTCGCCGTTCCCGACACCACCGCGCTCTTCGCGATGTGGTTCACCGTTGACACGCTGGCGACGAGGGGGACGTCTGGCTGCATCGGCCCGGGGTCACCCACAAATTCGGCGTTTCCGCTCGTGCGGATTCCGCGGTACACCCACCTGTCCTCCGGCGAGGTCCCTCTCACGGTCGCCACATCTCCCAAGTTCGATCCATTCATCAGCAGATTGCCGCCGCTGACGCTGAACGTCCCGCAGCTTGCATTGATGTTCGCGGGGTAAACGTGGAGAGCAACGCCCGAGAGCTTCGTAGACGTTCCGAGGCACGTGCCTGACGTCGGGCCACTGAGAAAGAAGCCGCCGCTCACCGCAGTGACGCTGAGCTTGGCCGCAGCCGCCGTTGCCTCGGCCAGCGTCGAGAATGACCTGGCGCTCACCCTCTCCGTCCCCTCCGACCGCGGAACGAACGCGCTGAACGTCGATCCGTTCTTGAAAACGAGCTTAGCTTGCGATGATGCGGCCGTGGTCGCAGAGTTGGGAGCGGCAGTGGCCGGGGCGGCGCCGAAGGACAGCCCCGACACGATGGTGGCGGCGACCAGCCCGGCCGCACCCATGGACTTGAAGGCCGTCGAAGCCCTCTTCTTGTGAGACATGTGCATCTTTCAGGACGGGCCGCAGAGCGCGGCCGTTCGGGAAGGGAGATACGCACGCGCCAGCCGAACCAGCGCAGTATGTACATACAGAATATCACATGAAATACCAACGCTTGGCGAGTGCGTTCCACAATCGACGCCCTGAGAGTTGAGTGTGACCAACGCAAGTTTTTGGTCCCAGAGTTGACGCGCCCCCCGTCCGGAGTAGAGTTGAGTCCATCGGACGCAAGTCCAACGACTTACCTCGAGCAAGAAGGAGCACCACACATGGGACGTGCAGTAGGCATCGACCTCGGAACCACCAACTCGGTCGTCAGCGTTCTCGAGGGTGGCGAGCCCACCGTCATCGCGAACGCCGAGGGGCTCCGCACCACGCCGTCGATCGTCGCCTTCACGAAGGACGGCGAGGTCCTGGTCGGCGAGACCGCCAAGCGTCAGGCCGTGACGAACGTGGACCGCACCATCGCGTCGGTCAAGCGTCACGTCGGCACCGACTGGACCGTCGAGATCGACGGCAAGAAGTACACGCCGCAGGAGATCTCGGCCCGCACCCTCGGCAAGCTCAAGCGCGACGCCGAGCAGTACCTCGGTGAAGACGTCACCGACGCGGTCATCACCGTGCCGGCGTACTTCAACGACGCCGAGCGCCAGGCCACGAAGGACGCCGGTGAGATCGCCGGTCTCAACGTCCTCCGCATCATCAACGAGCCGACCGCGGCCGCTCTGGCCTACGGCCTCGACAAGGGCAAGGAAGACGAGCTCATCCTGGTCTTCGACCTCGGTGGCGGCACGTTCGACGTCTCCCTGCTCGAGGTGGGCAAGGACGACGACTTCTCGACGATCCAGGTCCGCGCGACCTCCGGTGACAACCGCCTCGGTGGCGACGACTGGGACCAGCGCATCGTCGACTACCTCGTCAAGAAGTTCAAGGACGAGCACGGCGTCGACCTGTCCACGGACAAGATCGCCAAGCAGCGTCTCAAGGAAGCGGCTGAGCAGGCCAAGAAGGAACTGTCGTCGCAGATGTCGGCGAACATCCAGCTGCCGTACCTGACGCTCACGGCCGAGGGCCCGCTCAACCTCGACGAGACCATCTCGCGCGCACAGTTCGAGCAGATGACCTCCGACCTGCTCGACCGCACCAAGAAGCCGTTCAACGACGTCATCAAGGAAGCCGGTGTCTCGGTCAACGACATCGCCCACGTGGTGCTCGTCGGTGGCTCGACCCGCATGCCCGCCGTGGCCGAGGTCGTCAAGCAGCTCACCGGTGGCAAGTCCCCGAACCAGGGCGTGAACCCGGACGAGGTCGTCGCCGTCGGCGCCGCATTGCAGGCCGGCGTGCTGAAGGGCGAGCGCAAGGACGTCCTGCTCATCGACGTCACCCCGCTGTCGCTCGGCATCGAGACCAAGGGCGGCCTGATGACGAAGCTCATCGACCGCAACACCGCGATCCCGACCAAGCGGAGCGAGACCTTCACGACCGCTGACGACAACCAGCCGTCGGTCGCGATCCAGGTCTTCCAGGGCGAGCGCGAGTTCACCCGCGACAACAAGCCGCTCGGCACGTTCGAGCTCACCGGCATCGCGCCGGCTCCCCGTGGCGTCCCGCAGGTCGAGGTCACCTTCGACATCGACGCCAACGGCATCGTGCACGTGTCCGCGAAGGACAAGGGCACCGGCAAGGAGCAGTCGATGGTCATCTCCGGCGGCTCGTCGCTGCCGAAGGAGGACATCGAGCGCATGGTCCGCGAGGCCGAGGAGCACGCGGCCGAGGACAAGGCCCGTCGTGAGGCCAACGAGCGTCGCAACCAGGCCGAGCAGCTCGTCTACTCGATCGAGAAGCTCATCAAGGAGAACGACGACAAGCTCCCCGAGGACGTCAAGTCCGAGGTGCAGGCGGACGTCGACGCGCTCAAGTCCGCGCTCGCGGGTGAGGACGACGAGGCCGTGAAGACCGCCTTCGACAGGCTCAACGAGTCGCAGGGCAAGCTCGGTCAGGCCATCTACAGCCAGCAGGACGCAGCAGCCGGCGCGGCCGGTGGCGAGCAGCCCGCGGGTGAGCAGCCGGCGGACGACGAGGACATCGTCGACGCCGAGGTCGTGGACGACGAGGACGACAAGGACAAGAAGTAACGATGACGGATCCCAAGGACAACGCGCCGGGCGAGGACGAGCCCCAGGTCGAGGGCGACGCCACGAACGCGGCCGAACCCGAGGACCTCATCGAGGCGGAGGGGCCCGACGTCGAAGTACCGACCGACGGCCCCGCCGCCGGCGGCCCGGCAGCGGACGCGGCGAACGACCTCTCCCCGGAGGACCAGGCCCTGCTCGACGACGCCGCTCGTGGCATCGCCGAGGACAACCTGTCCACGGCGGACCGCGACCTCGTCGCCGAGATGCGCGCGGACATGCTCCGTGCGCAGGCCGAGCTGGTGAACTTCCGGAAGCGCGTCGAGCGTGACCGCGAAGCGAACCGCGAGGTCGCCATCGCCGAAGTGGTCCGGGCCCTGCTGCCGGCGCTCGACGACCTCACCCGGGCCGAGGCCCACGGTGACCTCGCCGAGGGCCCGATGCAGGTCATCGGTCAGAAGATCCGCGGGGGCTTCGAGAAGTTCAAGCTCGTGCAGATCGGTGAGAAGGGTGAAGCCTTCGACCCGAACATCCACGAGGCGATCGTCCAGCTCCCGACCCCGGGTGCCACCGGCCAGACCGTGGCGGACGTCGTCGAGCCGGGCTACAAGCTCGGTGAGCGCGTGCTCCGTGCGGCCAAGGTCGCGGTGGCGGTCCCGGCCTGAGCCGGAACGGAAGGTAGGTACCAGTGGCCAGTCAGGACTGGTTCGACAAGGACTTCTACAAGGTCCTCGGAGTGTCGAAGGACGCGTCGGAGGCCGAGCTGAAGAAGACCTACCGGAAGCTCGCCCGGCAGTTCCACCCGGACTCCAACCCGGGTGACGCCGCGGCGGAGAACCGCTTCAAGGAGATCAGCGAGGCCTACTCGGTGCTCTCCGACAAGGAGCAGCGTCAGGAGTACGACCAGGTCCGCGCCATGGGCTCCGGCGCCCGCTTCACGGCGGGCGGCGGGGGCCAGGGCGGTGGCTTCGAGGACGTCTTCGGTGGCATGTTCGGTCAGCAGGGTGCCGGCGGTGGCGGACAGCGCGTCCGCTTCGGCCAGGGCGGCCCGGGCGGTGCCGGCGGCTTCGAGGACATCCTCGGCGGGATGTTCGGCGGTGG
Source organism: Curtobacterium sp. PvP017 (assembly GCF_054060195.1). Classification (NCBI taxonomy): domain Bacteria; kingdom Bacillati; phylum Actinomycetota; class Actinomycetes; order Micrococcales; family Microbacteriaceae; genus Curtobacterium; species Curtobacterium sp. PvP017. Next base: position 1,289 of record NZ_JBSSCY010000006.1, on the reverse strand, counting down.
TGGTGGCTTCGGCCAGACCTCCGGCGGCTACCGCGGCTTCGGTGGACCGACGAAGGGTCGCGACGTCACGGCGTCGACGACGCTCGACTTCACCACGGCGATCGCCGGCGACACCGTCAAGCTGTCGCAGGGCAACGGTCGCCCGGTGAACGTCCGCATCCCCGCGGGCGTCGCGGACGGCCAGAAGATCCGGCTCCGCGGTCGTGGCGAACCCTCGCCCGACGGCGGCGAGGCCGGTGACCTGGTGGTCGCCGTCACGGTCCGGAAGCACCCGGTCTTCGAGCGCGACGGACTCAACCTGCGCGTGGACGTCCCCGTGACGTTCCCGGAAGCGGCACTCGGCGCCACGATCCAGGTGCCGACGCTCGGCGGCGAGCCCGTCAAGCTCAAGGTCGCTCCCGGCACGCCGTCGGGTCGCGTCCTGCGCGTCAAGGGGCGCGGTGTCGCGACGAAGAACGGAACGGGCGACCTGCTCGCGACCGTCCAGGTCGCGGTGCCGTCACACCTGTCGGACAAGCAGCGCGAGGCCGTCGAGGCGCTTGCGGAGGTCCTGCCCGACGAGAACCCTCGCGAGGACCTCCTCGCCAAGGCGCGTGACTAGCGTCACGCACCAACAGCAGGAGAACCGGCCTGGAGGCGGGGTGCGGCTCCGTCAGGAAGCCGCACCGAGCCTCCAGGCTGGCTTTCACCACCACGCGAACGACGGAAGGAACACGCCATGACCGACATGGACGAGAACTCGCCCGTCTTCGCGATCGCGGTCGCCGCGGAGCTGTCCGACATGCACCCGCAGACGCTGCGGCAGTACGACCGGCTCGGCCTGGTCGTGCCCGGCCGCACCCGCGGCGGATCCCGCCGCTACTCGATGCGCGACATCGCGCAGCTGCGCGAGATCGCGCGCCTCGGCTCCGAGGGGGTGTCCCTGGAGGGGATCCGGCGGGTGCTCGAACTGGAGAACGAGAACAAGGACCTGCGTGATCGGGTGCGTGAGCTGGAGACCGCGTTGGCGGACCAGCTCATCAACCGGCCTGGTGCACGTGTGTTCGCGGCGACGACCACGGGAGCCGCGGTGTCGCTGCGGGCCGGTGCGCGACCGCAGCGGAACACCCAGATCGTGCTGTACCGCGGCCCGCGCTGACCGAACGCTCCGACAGACGAAGGACCCGGCTCTTCTCCAGAGCCGGGTCCTTCGTCGTTCAGTGGTGTGGTGTTCAGGTGGTGGGTTGCATGGTGTGGGTGATGCGCTTGATCTTGTTGGTGCCGTCTTGCTGGGTGATGACGACGGGGTA